>CAZYLK010000004.1:4760-72614 GCA_964648365.1 uncultured Phycisphaeraceae bacterium | reverse complement strand
CCCCATCACCTACACCTCCACCGCCGCCAGCTTGGGCGTCAGGTATTCGACGCAGCCGTCCAGAGTCGCCAGCTCCGGGTAGTCCTCCTTCGGAACCTCGATTTTGTAGCGCTTCCGCAGTTCCATCACGATGTCGAGGAAGTCCATCGAGTCCATGTCGAGCTGGTCGCGGAGGCGCTTCTGGCCGTCGAGGTCGGATAGATCCTCGTCCGGCGCCACCACCGCGATGATGTCGAGGATAACCTGTCTGATCGAATCCCTGGTCATGGATGTCTCGAATCCTCTCCCATTCCGACGCTCCCGCGCCCCACGTCCTGCCGAACCCTATCCGTCGAAACGCCGGACCACCAGTGCGGAGTTTATCCCCAGCATCCCAAACGAGTTATTCAAAACCGTGTGAACTCTAGTCACCCTTCGCGGTTCGTTCAAGACGAGGTTGGGAAGCTCGCAGCGGGGGTCCAGGTCGTCCACGTTGATCGTGGCGTGGACGTACCCGTCGTCGAACGCGCCGAGGTTGCCGGCCAGCTCCAGCGCCCCGGCGCCGCCCATCGCGTGGCCGATGAAGCTCTTGGTGTTGTTGACGAAGACACCGTCGGCCTCGCCGAAGACGGCCCGCACGGCCGCCGCCTCCTGGATGTCGCCCAACTCCGTCCCGGTGGCGTGGGTACTGACGATATCGATGTCGGACGGGCCCATCCCGGCGCGCTTCAGCGCCAGCGTCATGCACTGCCCGAGCCGCTCGGGTGACGGCACGACCGGATCACCCGCGTCGGAGTTCATCGCATACCCCATGATCTCGCAGACGATATCAGCCCCGCGTGCCTTCGCGTCTGAAAGACGCTCCAGCACGTAAAGGCATCCGCCTTCGGAGACGACGATGCCGTTTCGGGCGGCGTCGAAGGGCCGTGACGCCTTCGCCGGATCGTCATGCACCGCCAGGGCGTTCTCGCTGGCGAAACTCGCAAAGATGCCGAACGAGTGGATGCTCTCCGACACGCCGCCGCCCAGCGCCACGTCCACCTCGCCGATCCGCAGCATCTGGGCCGCTTGGATGATCCCTGCATTGCCGGCCGCACAGGCGGCGCCGATGGTGTAATGCGGCCCGGTGATCCCCAGGTTGATGGTGATCTCTCCGGCCGGGTTGTTGGCGACGGTCCGCGGGTTGTGGTGGTGCGACCAGCACTTTGTGTCGTAGTCAAACTCGCGGATCGCCGCGATTTCGTTCTCCGTCTCGACCGTGCCGTGCTCGGTCACGCCGACGTAGACGCCGACACGGGACAGGTCGATCCGCTCCAGATCCAGCCCCGCTGAGGCGAATGCCTCACGGGCGCAGAATATCCCAACCGCTCCGGCCCGAGTGCCGCGACGGCGATCCTTCGCCTTCTGGTAGCGTCTCTCGTCGAACTGGCAGACTCCGGCATGGACGCGGCCCATGAAGCGGGTTTCGATGTTCGACACGCCCGACACGCCGTCCAGCAGGCTGCGGCGCAGCTCGGCCAGTGTGTCGCCGAGCGGCGACGTCAAGCCGACGCCGGTGATGACGATCCTGTCGTGGTCGGGTCTTGCGTTCACGTTCACCGGGGCTGGAGCGTCCGGTCGACCCGGGGCCGAGCGGCAACCGACCTGCGCCGGGTGTGCCGGCAGCCCGGTCGTAGGGTTGGCCACAATCCGCCTTGCGGACGGGCGAGCCTTCAGCCGCACAGGCCACTACGCCGCGGCCGCACGGGCGACGCCGCGCCATAACGATCCCGCCCGGCGCGGCGAAAAGCGCGCAGTTTAGCGGTCCCGACCAAAAGCTCAACGCATCCGCTCGCTGCTCCGAACTCCGGGGCGCCGCGCCGTCCCCGATCGCGCGCCGTCCGCTGCCGGGGGTCCGGCGGGCGATGCCGTTCAATCGGGCAGTTTCAGCGCTCCACACGCGAAACCGATAGAGCAGCGTTGGTCGGGGGTTAACCCGGCCCCCCACGGACTCATCACAGCGTGTAGTGCCTGTTCACCGGGACGGGCGCGAGGGAAACCGTCCATGGACGTGACGTTCGTCAACGCCTTCGTCGGATCAGTTCGCAACGTCGTACAGACGATGTGCTCGATGGATGTGACGTTCGGCAAGCCGTTCCTGAAGACCGATAACGAGCCGCGTTCGGACGTTTCGGGCGTCATCGGGTTCTCAGGCGACGCGACCGGAAGCCTCGTGCTCGATCTGTCGTTCGACGTGGCCACGAAGATGGCGACCGCCTTCGCCGGGGTGGACATCACTCCGGAGCACGCGGACTTTGCGGACGCGGTCGGCGAGCTGTGCAACATGATCGCCGGCAACGCCAAGAAGGAGTTCGGCGAGCACATGAACGTCAGCATCTCGTTGCCGAACGTCATCACGGGGCGCAACCACACCGTGCTGGCGTCTCGGACCACGAAGCACATCGTCATTCCGTGCCGCTGTCCGGCGGGCACGTTTCACGTCGAGGTCGGCATGGTGGTCCAGCCGGCCGCAAGGGCGGCAGCCGCCGCGGCCGTTGGAGCAGGCGCATGAACATCCTTCTCGTGGACGATTCCCGGACGATCCGCAACATCCAGAAGAACGTGCTCGGCCAGCTCGGCTACACCGACATCGTGGAAGCCGGCGACGGCGTCGAGGCCATCATCAAATTCACCGAGAAAACCCCCGACCTCATGCTGGTCGACTGGAACATGCCCAACATGGACGGTCTGACCCTGGTGCGGAAGATCCGGGAAACCAATCGATCGGTCCCCATCATCATGGTCACGACGGAAGCGGAAAAGTCACGCGTCCTCGAAGCGATCAAGGCCGGCGTCAACAACTACTGCGTCAAGCCCTTTACCGTCGAATCGCTGGGCGAAAAGATCCGGCAGACGATGGCGAAGGTGACCGCCGCCGCGGCGTCGTAAGTCCCGACCCGACCGACCGGCGATCTGGGCGCGTCCGCCGCTTCGGGTAAGATGCGACGCATGGATGCGGCAGATGCGGCCAAGGACCGGTCCCATGCCTTCAAGGGCAACGCCTCGCGCCAGTTCGCCGCCTGGGCACGCACCTACGATCGTTCGATCCTGAACTTCTTCCTGTTCCGGCCTTCTTACCTTGCGCTGCTGGAAGAACTCCACCGGTGGCGGGCCGAGCACCGCCGGCGGTGTCGCGTGCTCGACGTCGGCTGTGGGACCGGGTCGTTTGCGGGCCTGGTCTCCGCCGTCGGCGTGGATGCCGAGGTGGTGGGGATGGACTTCGTGCCGCAGATGTGTGCCCAGGCCCGCCGCAAGCTGCGCGGCGACGACGACGGGGTCCATTTCGTGGCCGCCGACAGCGAGCATCTGCCATTCTCAGACGCCTCGTTCGACCTGGTGACGTGCTCGAACTCGTTTCATCACTACCCGCATCAGCAGGCGGTCGTACGAGAGTTCCGCCGTCTACTGCGGCCCGCTGGACGGGTCGTGCTGATCGACGGCTTCCGGGACAATGTCGTCGGCTGGGTCGTCTTCGACGTGTTCATCGCCCGCATTGAAGGCCACGTCCACCACGCGCCCTGGAAGCAGGTGAATCAGTACTTCCTGGACGCTGGCCTCACTTCCATTCGGCAACGGAAGATCAACCTGCTGTTCCCCGCGCTCGTGACGGTGGGCGACGCGCCTCCGTAGACCGGATGCGTCGCGGGCGAACCGACCTTCGTGCGAAGGGACGGGCCGAGGGTGTCACCCGCCGGGCGTGGCGCTTCCGCGCGATTTGAGGCGGGCGAGGCGATCGTTGAGTTCGGCCACCTGGCTCTGAATCGCGGCCAGGTCGTCGTCATCGTCGCCCGGCGCGTCAGCGGCCGGCTCCACGCGGCCGTTGGTGCCGGGCCCGACGTAGCCGGCGCTGAAGAAACGCATCATGTTCTCGGCCCAGTCCATGGGTGTGGTGACGCGGCCGCTCATCATGGTCTGCGTCAGGTCGTCCACGCTGCGCTGACCGCGGACCCACGCCTGGGTGAAGGGTCCAAACATCTGGTCAACCACCTGGCGTGTCGCGGTGTGCGTCGAGCGCAGCAGGGCGTGAAACACCCACGCCGGAAACAGGTGCAGCTTGGGCGGATCCTTCTCCAGCATGATCTGCACCAGGATGATGTTGGTAATGTCCTCGCCGGTGCGGGAATCCGTCACGCAAATGGATCGACCCTCCAGCACGAGCTGATACAGCTCCTGCAACGTGACGTGGCTGCTCCGCGTCGCGTCGTAAAAGCGGCGATTCGGGTACTTTTTGATCTGCAGAACGGACGGAGGGGCGCCGTCGGTCATGGTCCGATCCTCGGGGTTGGGTCGCAATGTTCCACTGACAATAGAGCGCAATCCTCACGGAGTCAACCGATCAACGGCGTCAGTTGATCGTAAAGCTGTTTTCTACAATGGCTTACGACAACTACTGCTGTTTTTTCGGGATTGCAAAAAATATTCTTGACGCAACTGCACAAATGGGGTAGACTTCAGGAGTGGGCCAGGCTGGCCCGTGTGGATGACGAGTTGTTTGGCCGCGGCGACGCGGCAGGGTCTGGAGTTACTGCCATGACGGAGCAGGCGCGCGACATGATGAACGAGTGGATGGACGAGTCGCAGCAGATGTGGCGCAGCGGGATGAGCGCGGGCACGAAGCTGATGGAGGCCGCGACGAAGGTCTGGTCGCATGTGCCGACCCTGCCGACCACGCCCGAGGAGTTGAAGGTCCGCGGCGAGCGGGTGGCCGAGCACTTCACGCCCTTCGTGCGGCGGAACGCAGACGTGTGCGTGGACACGATGCAGACGCAGATGAAGTCCGGGATGGACGCCTTCGCCGACCTGTGGAAGCGCGACGAGAAGATCGAGCGTTTCGAACTGGCGGAAGGCGCCCGCAAGGCTTGGAATCAGGGCGCGGAAGTGACCCGGCGGAACTGGGGTGCGATCGCGGACGGCGGGATGAAGTTGGCGGACAACTGGATGCAGTTCTGCAACGAGACCTGCATGCCGGCCCCGGCTGCCAAGCCGGCGGCGCAGAAGCCGACCAAGTGATTTCCGTTCACGTCCGGCGGCGACTCGTGCCGCGCTTGAGGTCGTGTTCCCTGGCCTGTGTGCGCCGTGTCTACACGCCTTGAGCCGCGAACAGACGTGCGGTATGAGGGTGCCGTAGCGAGTGGAAGCGCTATACTTAGGGGGACGCCTCATGCTGAACAACGTCTATGTGGCCGGCGGCGTGCGAACGCCGTTCGGCTCTTTTAATGGCTCGCTCGCGTCGATGACCGCGCCTCAGTTGGGCTCGGTCGCCGTCCGGGAGACGCTGCGCCGCGCAAACGTCGCGGCGACGCACGTCGACCACGTCTACTTCGGAAACGTCGTGCAGGCGGGCATCGGCCAGAACCCGGCCCGCCAGGTGTCGCGCGGCGCGGGGATTCCGGACGAGGTCGGCGCCATCACCATCAACAAAGTCTGCGGATCCTCCATGCGGGCGGTGATCCTGGCCTCGCAGGCGATCCAGTGCGGCGACGCCAATCTGATCATCGCCGGCGGCTGCGAGAGCATGTCCAATGCGCCCTATTTTCTGCCTCGGGCGCGGACGGGGTATCGCATGGGCGACGGCGTGCTCGTCGACGGCCTGATTCATGACGGCCTGCAGGACGCGTATGACGGCAAGCACATGGGCTTGTGCGGCGACGTGTGCGCCGCGAAGTACGGCTTTTCCCGCGAGGATCAGGACCGCTACGCCATCGCCAGCTACAAGCGGGCCATTCAGGGGTGGGAGAGCGGGTTCTTCGCCGGCAACGTCATTCCGGTCGAGATCAAGTCCAAGAAGGAGACCACCCTTGTCAGCCGGGATGAGGATCTGGCGCGGTTCCGCGAGGACAAAATGGCCTCGCTCCCGGCGGCGTTCGGCACGGACGGCACCGTGACCGCCGGCAACGCTTCGAACATCGACGACGGCGCCGCCTCCATGATCGTGGTGGGCGAAGAGCGGATGCGCCAGCTCGGCATCCGTCCGCGCGCGCGTATCCTCGGCTACGCGAATGCGGCGACCGAGCCTGACTGGTTCACCGTGGCCCCGGTTCACGCACTCAAACGGCTTGCCGAGCGGCTCTCGTTGAAGCTCTCGAACGTCGATCTGTTCGAGATCAACGAGGCGTTCTCGGTGGTACCGCTGCTGGCGATGAAGGAACTGGGCCTCAGTCATGACCGGGTAAATGCGTACGGCGGCGCCGTGGCGATCGGTCACCCGATCGGCGCTACCGGCGCGCGAATCATCAACACGCTGGTGGCCGGCCTGCACGCGCGGGGCGGCCGCATCGGGATCGCGACGTTGTGCATCGGCGGCGGCGAGGCCGACGCCATCGCCCTGGAGCGATGTGACTGAGCCCGGTCGCGGATACCGGTCGCGGGCGGGGCAGCCCCGCCCGCGCACCCTGCACGGCCGTGCCCGGCACGTTGGGACGAGACGGTCCCGCGTGCGAAAGGAATCACCATGAGTCAATCGAGCGGATTCGACGGCGGCGACGTCTGGATGAAGATGTGGTCGGACATGATGTCGCAGGCGGCCTCGGCCGCCGCCCGGAGCGTGACCCCGCCTGCGCAGCCGCCGCCCGATCCGGCGCGGCAGATGCGCGAGGCCTTCTTCGCGTCGTGGGCGAAGTACTGCGAGGAGTTCATGCGCTCCGAGCCGTTCCTCGACATGATGAAACATTCGATTGAGAACTCGCTGGCCGTGCGCCAGCAGATGAGCCAGTTTCTGCGCAAGGGCCTGCAGGAGTCCCAGGTGTCCAGCCGGGGCGACTCGGAGGACATTCTGCGGATGCTGCACAGCGTCGAGGATCGCGTCCTCGACCGGCTCGAGGATCTGACCCGACGCGTCGAGGCGATGGAGCGCACTGGACGCAAGACCGGCGCCGCCGGCACGAAAGGAGCGTAAGCGGTGACGACGTTCGATACGTTCGCACAGATGTGGACGCAGAGCATGACGGAGGCGCCCCGGCGCTGGGCGGAGTTCGTCAACAAGACGGCCAACCTGCCCAAGGTCGCCGAGATCGCCCGCCAGGTTCGCGTCGGCGCCACCCACGCGCGCACGGTCTATCGCGAGGACAAACTGCGGCTGCTGCACTACGAAACCGGCGCCGAGCAGCGCTATGCCACGCCCACCATTTTCGTGTTCGCCCTGGTGAACCGGCCCTACATTCTCGATCTGCGTGACGGGAAGAGCGTGGTGCGGCACTTCGTCGACGCCGGGTTCGATACCTACAACGTGGACTGGGGCGTCCCGTCCGACGGCGACCGGTTCCTGTCGATGGAGGACTACGTCGACCGGTACATGAACAACGTCGTGGAGGCCGCGCGTCAGCGCTGCAACGTGGACCAGGTCAACCTGGTCGGCTACTGCATGGGTGGATCCATGAGCGCCATGTACACGGCGCTTAACCCGGAGAAGGTCAAGAACCTGATCCTCATGGCGGCCCCGGTGGACTGGTCGGACCGCAGCGCGCTGCTGGCGCTGTGGAGCGACCCGAAGTACTTCAACGTGGATCAGTTCATCGAGGTCTTCGGCAACGCCCCGGCCGAGTGGCTGCAGAGTTCCTTCCAGTTGCTCAAGCCCGTCAGCAACCTCGTGGAAAAGTACGTCACGTTCTACGAGAACATGGAGAACGAGAAGTTCCTGGAGGACTTCTTCGCCATGGAGACGTGGCTGAACGATAACATCCCGGTCGCGGGCGAGATGTTCCGGCAGTTCGTGAAGCACTGCATCCAGGAAAACCGGCTGATCAAGGGCGAACTCGAGATCGGCGGCCGGCGGGTGGACCTGAAAGCGATCACCTGCCCGGTGATGAACCTGGTCGCCCGCAACGACCACCTGGTCCCCTGTGGGCAGAGCCTGCCGTTCAACAAGGCGATCGGCTCGAAGGATGAGCAGGCGATCGAGTTCCCGGCGGGCCACATCGGGCTGTCGGTCGGCTCGAAGGCTCACCGCGAGCTGTGGCCGAAGGTGGTGGACTGGCTGAGCAAACGCAGTGATGCTGTGTAGACGGAAGATACGACCGCAGAGGGCGCGGAGAGCGGTTGTTGAAATCGGCATATGAGGGTTGTCTGGCTTACGAGTTGCGCAAGCGCGGGCACCAGGTCGAGGTGCAGAAGGCGCTGCGGGTGTGGTATGACGGCGTCAAGATCGACGTGGGATATCGACTGGATCTGCTCGTTTCTGACCTAGCTGAAGCTCAGCAGGAAGAAACTCGGCCTGCTGATGAACTTCAACGTGCCTCTTATGAAAGAGGGGATTCGGCGGATGGCGAACAGGTTGTAAATCGGGAGTGAGCCGAAGCGCGGTAGCGATCGGCGTGCCGCCGTGTGGCCCGCTTCCCCGCGTCTCTCCATTCTCTTTCTTTCTCTGCGCCCTCTGCGTCCTCCGCGGTGGTGAACGGGGTGAAACATGGACGTTGTCAATAAAGTAGCGGTCGTGACCGGGGGCGCGAGCGGCATTGGGCAGGCCACGTGTACGAAGCTGGGGCGCGAGGGCGTCAAAGCCATCGCCGTGGTCGACATGAGCCCGGCCACCCACGCCTTCTGCGAGCAGGTGAACCGTCAGCTCACGCGAGAGATCCTCGTGCCCTTCCCGGGCGACGTGGTCGATCCGCAGTTCCGCGAGCACGTCTTCACCACGATGGAAGAGCGGTTCGGCTGCGTGCAGCTCTGCGTGCCCGCGGCTGGGATCACGCTGGACCGCCTCGGGGTCAAGATTTCCCAGAACAACGGTACGCCGAAGCTGGACATGTACAGTGAGGCGGATTTCCGTCGCGTGCTGGAGGTGGATCTGATCGCGCCGATCTACTGGGCACTGCGATGCGTGGGGTCGGTGGCGCTGCAGCGGGCCAAGCGGGGCCTCAAGCAGTGGGTGCCCGAAGAGATGGTGCAGGGAGCCGTCGTCTTGATCGGCTCGGTGTCGTCAGCGGGCAACCGCGGCCAGATCGCCTACGCCACCGCCAAGGCGGGGTTGGAAGGCGCCCAGGCCACGCTGGCGAAGGAGGCCATCTTCCACGGCGTGCGCTGCGCCATCATCCACCCGGGCTTCACCGATACGCCGATGGTCCGGGCAATGGGCGAAGAGCTGATCCGCGACTACGTGCTGCCGCATACGCAACTCAAGCGACTGATCCGCCCGGACGAGATCGCGGAAGCGATCTGCTTCCTCCTGCGCAACTCGTCCGTCAGCGGCAGCCTCTGGGCCGACGCAGGCTGGCATCCGACGGCGTAGGGGAAGCGGGCGGCAAGACCCACCGCGGAAGGCGCAGAGCCCGCGGAGTTCTGAGACTGCGTTCGATGGATGCGGCAGACCGCTTGCGCGAGAATCGGTCGGTACGTACGCCAGGGTAAGATCTACTGGAGCCGACGGGGTTCGAACCCGCTACCTCCTGGTTGCAAACCAGGCGCTCTCCCAACTGAGCTACGGCCCCGCGTGGGCAGGTTCTGAGAGGATAGCCGCTTTCGCGGCTCGGTCCAGCGCCGGGGGTCCGGCTCCTGCGCCCCGAGTGATCGACGGGTTCGCTGGGAACGGTCGAGGCGATATGATCCGACTGGGGCGGGCCGGCCGGGAGGCGCCTGACTGCTCCGGGTCCGGCCCGTGGCGACCGGTTCCGTCGCGCGCTCAGCCTTTGGGTTGATTTGGCGAGGAGATGCGGTGGTTGCAATCGCGATACTGGCGGCGACGGACACGATCTGGCACCGGCTGGGGTTCATGGCCGTGGCCGTTCTGGTGGGGGCGCTTCTGGTTCTGGCGGGGCTGGCGAACATCCGCACGCAGACGGCGGAGGAAGACGGCAAGCGACGGCTGACGAACTGGGCGCTGGGACGCAGCAACGACTATGAGGGGGCGAAAGCCGTCCGGCTGGGGTGGATCCGCGTCATCTGCGGCGTCGCCCTGATTCTGTTCGGGATCGTGTTTGTATTCGTCGGGCCGTTTCTGGCGGAGTGAGCGGTTGCGGACGAGTGGGGCGACTGGCCGTCAGGCATGCCAGCCTGGAGCCTGGCGGTTGCATGGCCTTCGCGGTGGGGCCCGAGCGGCTTCTTGCGGCAGACGCCGGCCCCCGCTAGACTTCCCGGCTTGTTCCCGCCTCGGGTTGCCGATGGCGGGGATTGTGTTAGGATGTTGGTTGGCAGCCCGGCATGGGGCCGGGTGGTGGTGACGGGAGACGTGGTCGGCCGATGGTCAA
The DNA here is from genome assembly GCA_964648365.1 of uncultured Phycisphaeraceae bacterium. Taxonomy (GTDB): domain Bacteria; phylum Planctomycetota; class Phycisphaerae; order UBA1845; family UBA1845; genus SURF-32. The sequence continues at coordinate 62,418 of CAZYLK010000004.1, read as the reverse complement.
GACGGATAATGACAAGCAGGACGTGATCGCACGTTTTCGGCGCGACGCGAAGGATACCGGTTCTCCGGAAGTCCAGATCGCGCTGCTGACGGATCGGATCAAGCATCTGACCGAGCATCTGAAGGCATGCAAGAAGGATTTTTCCGCCCGCCGCGGCCTGTTGAAGCTGGTCGGCCGCCGCTCGCATCTTCTGAAGTATCTGACGCGCACCGACCGTCAGAAGTATCTCGAGACGATCGCTGCGCTGGGCCTGCGTCGCTAGTTCCCGTCCCGGTCTTGCGTGGGAAGGGATTCCCCGGGTCGCGCGATTGCCAGGCATCGGCCCACACGCTCAGGCCCTCAATTGAGTCCCTCCGTCGCGCGGCTGTCGCCGTGACCCCGCTGTCCGGGGATGACCATCCGAAGTTGGCCGGAACCTCCGGCCCAGAGCCCAGGCGACCGGCACGCGGCTGACCGGTGGCGTGGCCGATTTCGGCGCCGCCCGGCGGCCGTCGGCGGATCGCACGTTTCCCGGCGCATCCGGCGCCGTCGGACGGAAGTCGTCGAGCATGCGGTCGCGGGCGACTCACGCGGCGCGGAACATGACCTATCACTTAAGTCTGAAGAGTTTTGAGAGTTTGTTGGCGAAGAGGTTGGCATGATGGAACAGATTGTTGTTGAGCGAAAGATCGGCAGACACACATTGAGGATGGAGACGGGGCGCATCGCCAGGCAATCGGCCGGCTGCGTCATCGTCCGCTACGCGGACACGGTGGTGCTCTCCGCCGTCGTGGTGGGTCCGCCGCGGGAGGGGATCGACTTCTTCCCGCTCACCGTGGACTATCGAGAGAAGACGTACGCCGCCGGCAAGATTCCCGGCGGCTTTTTCAAGCGCGAAGCGCGGCCGACCCAGAAAGAGGTTCTCACGATGCGGGCCATCGACCGGCCCATGCGACCGCTCTTTCCGAAGGGGTATCACGACGAAGTTCTGATCCAGGCGATGTGTCTGGCGACCGATCAGGAGCATGATCCGGACGTGTTGGCGCAGATCGGGTCGGCGGCGGCCGTGTGTATTTCGTCGGTGCCGTTCGACGGGCCGGTGGCGTCGGTGCGGGTGGGCCTGGTGGACGAAGAATACGTCCTGATGCCCACGTTGAGCGAACTGGAATACAGCCCGCTGGAGATGATCCTGAGCGGTCACAAGGACGGGCTGAACATGATCGAAGTGGCGGCCAATGAACTTCCCGAGGAGACCGTCCTCGGCGCGATCCAGTTCGGCCAGGCGGCCATCCGCGACATCTGCGAGATGGTGCAGGAGTTGATGGACAAGGCCGGCAAGGAAAAGGTCTGGATCGACCCGCCGCCGGACACGACGGAACTGAACGTCAAACTGCGCCAGCGCGTGACCGGTCCGTTGCGCGAGGCCCGGCGCATCAAGGGCAAGCAGGAACGCAACACGGCGATCAGCGAGATCTACAAGGCCGTGCTCGATGAACTGGCGCCGAAGGATGCGGTCAAGCCTGAGTTCAGCCGCAACACCATTCGCGAGTGCATCGACAAGATCGAGGAAGAGATCGTCCGGGACATGTGCCTGGAGGAGAATATTCGCTCCGACGGCCGCGGACTGACCGAGATTCGCCCGATCACGTGCGAAGTCGGCGTGCTGCCGCGCGTCCACGGTTCGGCCATCTTCCAGCGCGGCGAGACGCAGTCGCTGGTGGTGGTCACGCTGGGCACCGGGCGCGACGAGCAGATCATCGACGGGCTGACCGAAGAGTACAGCAAGAAGTTCATGCTGCACTACAACTTCCCGCCGCTGTGTACGGGCGAGGTCAAGCGCGTCGGCGCCACCAGCCGTCGCGAGATCGGCCACGGAGCCTTGGCGGAAAAATCGCTTGAGTCGATCCTGCCGAGTCCGGAAGACTTCCCCTACACGATTCGCGTCGTCTCCGAGATCATGGAGTCGAACGGTTCGAGTTCGATGGCGAGCGTGTGCGGCGGGACGCTGGCGCTGATGGACGCGGGCGTGCCCATCCGGCAGCCGGTCGCCGGCATCTCAGTGGGCCTGTTCCAGAACGGGAAGAAGCACAAGCTGATCGTGGACATCCTCGGCGAGGAGGACCACTTCGGCGACATGGACTTCAAGGTCGCCGGCACCCAGCGCGGCATCACGGGCATCCAGCTCGACCTCAAGACCCGCGGGCTGACGATGGACATCATTGAAGAGACGTTCAAAACCGCGAAGGAGGCCCGTCTGGACATCCTCCGGAAGATGCTCAGCGCCATCAAGGCACCGCGGCCGCAGATCAGCGAGTACGCGCCGCGCATCCTCACCATGAAGATCGATCCGGACAAGATCGGAAAGGTCATCGGACCGGGCGGCAAGGGCATCCGTGCGCTGGAGGCCGATTCCGGCGCCCGCATCGAGATCGAGTCGGACGGCACGATCCTGATTTCCTGCCTGCAGATGGAAGGCGCCGAGTCCGCCAAGGCGGCGATCGAGGCCATGACGGAAAGCGTGCAGGTCGGCCGCATCTACGTCGGCAAGGTGATCAGCACGAAAGATTTCGGTGCGTTTATCGAAGTCGCCCCGGGGCAGGACGGCCTGTGCCACATCAGTGAGTTGTCAGACGAGTACGTCCGCTCTGTCGGCGATGTCTGCAAGATCGGCGACGTGATGAAGGTCAAGGTCATCGCGGTGGACGATCAGGGTCGCGTGAAGCTGTCGCACAAGGCGGTGCTGCTCGAGGAGCGCGAGAAGGCGGGGAACGGCGCCTAGACCGCGCGTCGCTGAAAGCCGCTGTTGCGTACAATCACCTGTCGGCGGCGCCGGGCATCGAATCCGCCTCGGCGCCGCCGGCTCTGTTCCCGGAGACGTTCCCGAGGCTCATCGCCAGCGGCCTGGGTCGGGTGAAGCCATGAGCCAGACAGCGTTTGTCCTGATCGTCGAGAGCGCCGAAGACGACAGCCGGGCGATCGCGGAGGCGGTGCGGCGGCTCGGTCACGCCGCCAACGTCGCGCCCAGCGCGGCCGGCGCGATTGAAAGCGCGCGCGTGCGCCCGCCGGACGTGGTGGTTGCTCCCTGGCGGCTCAACGGCGACGTCGACGGCGACGCGGTCCTCCGGCAGATCGAGACGGTCGCTCCCGATTGTGAAATCCTGATGCTCGTCGACGAGGGCGACGAGCCGCAGATCCGCGAGGCTCTGGCTGCTTCGTCCCGCGGCGCGCCGACAAATTACCTGGTGCGCCCGGTCGATCCGGCCGTGATCCGGGAGAAAATCCGCCTGGCAGCGCTGCGGGCCACCGCGGCGCGGGCCTCGCGGGCGCTGCGCGAACAGGTCGACAAGGGCTATGATTATGACGGCATCATCGGCCTCAGCGACCGGATGGAGCGTGAGATCAAACGGGCCGCCAAGCTGGCCCGCAGCAAGAGCACGGTGCTGATTTCCGGCGAAACCGGCACCGGCAAGGAACTGCTCGCTCAGTTCATTCACAACCAGTCGCCACGGGTGGGCAAGCCGTTCAAGCCGTTCAACTGCGCCGCCGTCAGCGAGACGCTCATCGAGAGCGAGCTGTTCGGTCATGTGAAGGGCGCATTCACGGGCGCCGTTGCCGATCGCAAGGGGCTGCTGCACGCGGCCGACGGCGGCACGGTTTTTCTCGATGAGATCGGCGACATGCCGCCCGCGATGCAGGCCAAACTCCTGCGCACGCTGGAAAACGGCGAGGTCATCCCGGTGGGCAGCAACGAACTCGTTCACCTCGACGTCCGCTTCATCGCCGCCACCAACCGGGATCTCAATGAACTCGTCAAGGAGGGCAAATTCCGGGACGACCTGTTCTACCGGCTGCACGCGCAGGGGGCGATCCGCATTCCGCCGCTTCGCGACCGTCGTGAAGACATTCCTGTTCTGGTGACGCGGTTCATCGAAACCGTGAATCGCGAAAACGAGCTTCAGATCGAGGGGATTACGCCAGACGCGCTGCGCCGGCTGGTCGGATACGACTGGCCCGGCAACGTGCGTGAGCTGCGCAACATCGTCGAGCGGATGTGCTTCGAGACGGAGAACGCACGGCTGGACGTTCCCGACCTGCCCGACGCCATTGGCGGTTCGCGCGAGATCGTGGCCGTCGGCCCGCTCAACTGGGCCGGTCTGAGCATGGCCGACGTCGAACGGATCCACATCATGAACACGCTCCGCATGTGCGGCGGCAACCGCGAACGGGCGGCGAAAGTGCTCAAGATCGGGACGCGGACGCTGTATCGGCGGCTGCGGGACTACGGGATTACCTAGGAAGAAGGCACGAAGGCACGGAGCGACGCAGGGGAACGACTGGGAGAAGGCAGCGAGGCACGAAGGCACGGAGGGAAGAGAGACGCGGCGCTACGCGGGGGAAGAGACGAGCGGGCGGGGGGCGGTGATGGGGTTGAGTCGCCATTCTGCCGGGTTCTTGCGGGCTGACAGAAAAACACAATCACGATTGCGGCGTCACGGCGGATACGTCGCGTTATTCATGCCTATGATCAGGTGGCCGTACTCCGTCGTCCGCGGCCGCTGCTGGCGGCCCGATTCTCAGGCGTGACGGGCCCGGGGGCGGTCGCGACGCTAACGGTTGGGGTCGTGGCGGCATCTACTGTTCGGGTGTTGTCCGCGATGCAGCAGGCGGAAGCCGGCCGAGAACGGTCAGAATGGGATAGAACGCAGAAAGGAGACGTTCCGCCGGGCGGAGCGCAGCAGACGAGATGGGAGGGACGCGATGGACGCACGAACTCACAGCCAGTCTGAAGAACGGTTGCAACAGCGAGTGCCTGCGACGGGTGCGGCGTCAGGCCCGCGCGACGCGGATCGTCTCAACGCCGCGCCGCTCGGCGAGCGGATCCTCGCGTCCGCGGAAACGCGCCGCATCGACGTTGTGTATGCCGGCGACGATTCGATGGCGTCTCCCGGCGGCGCTGAAGTGGATGCGGCCGGGCGGACAGCCCTCCTGCCGGTGGGTGCATCGGAATGCACGGACGTGATGCCTCCGGGGCGGCTCGGTCCGTTCGAGATCAAGCGTCGGATCGGACGCGGCGGGATGGGGACCGTCTACGAGGCGGTGCAGGATGACCCGCGGCGGTCGGTCGCGCTGAAGGTTCTGCGCGGCGGCGACTGGGCCGATTATCGCGATGTGCAGCTCTTCCGCCGCGAGGCGCAGTCACTCGGGCGGCTGAACCACCCCAGCGTCGGCGCCATGTATGACTCCGGCAGCACGGACGATGGCTGGCACTACATTGCGATGGAACTCATCCACGGCCGGCCGCTGACTGAGTACGCCGCCCGTTCCACCGTGACGGTCGCCGAGAGGCTCCGGCTCTTCCGGCGCGTCTGCCTGGCGGTTCACCATGCCCACCAGCGCGGCGTCATCCATCGCGACCTGAAGCCTTCGAACATCCTGGTGGACGGTTCCGGGCAGCCGAAGATTCTCGACTTTGGCCTGGCCCGACTGCTGTCGCGCGGCGACGGGGTGGTCACCGATCTGACGCAAGTCGGTCAGATTCGCGGAACCTTTGCCTACATGAGTCCCGAGCAGGCCGGAGGTGATTCGACACACGTTGACGAGCGCACCGACGTCTATGCACTTGGCGTGATCCTCTACGAGTTGCTGACCGGACGACGTCCCTTCGAGTTGACGGGTCGCTCGGTGGCTCAGGCGATCCGAACGATCTGCGACACGGAGCCGGCACGTCCCGGCGCGATTGACGCGTCGCTGCGCGGCGACGTTGAGACGATGATTCTCACCGCGATGCACAAGTCCCGGCATCATAGGTATGCCACCGCCGAGGCGCTGGCGGAGGACGTGCATCGCGTGCTCACGGGCCGTCCGATTCTCGCCCGCCGGCCGGCGCCCGCGGCAGGCATGTCCTCCGGTGCGCGTCCGCGGCGAAGGGTCGGCGCGCTGGCGGCGGTGCTGCCGCTGCTGGTGTTGTGCGCGCTGGCGTTTCAGCGGGAGCGCGCTGAGTCTTCCCGATTGCGAAACGAGCGCGACGCGGCCGCGGCCGCGCGGCACGAAGCCGAGAAGCGCGCCGACGCGGCGCTCCAGCACGCGCAGGTCGCCGGCGCGGCGTCCGGCGTGGAGGCGATCGAGGGTGCTGCGTCTCTGAGAGGCGTGGCCGGCGCCGAATCCGCGGCCGGCGCTTCTGCGCCGCCCCTGCCTTCCTATTGACGCCGATACTCGCAATGCGTGCGGGACTATCGCAACCGGCGGACCAGGTTTGCCGGCCGCTGGCCGCCATTTCGCCAACCACGCAAGACTTGACGCCGCGCCGCTACATTCGACGGTAGGCAGCACGAATGAGGTCGTCAGGGCCGCACCGCGGCGGCACAACGTGGGCGTTGCCGCCCGCCGTGGGTCGCAAGCGCCGGCGACGACGCGCATTCGTTCCGCCAGGAGCCTGTTGAAGTGCGTTGTGGTGCGGGCTCTGTCCCGTGTTCCGAGAAGTCAGTGCGGCGTAGGTTGTCAACTGGTGATCCAACCGGCTGGAAGCCGGCGCCTTACCGTCGCACCCGACAACGGCAGCCATGCAACGATGCAACCGGGCCGCCGTCCTTCATCAGGCTAACGTGTGACATCGTGTGATCCCCTGGCGGCCGTTGGGGAGGCGCTGCGCTGCGCCGGAGGCTGATGGTGCGCGCCGGCCGCCCGTCGAGAGAAATGTTTTTCTCAGGAGGTTTTTGCATGAAACGATTCGGCACGCTTCTGATGGTCGCGATCGCGCTGGCGGTCGCTGCGGGTCCGGTCGATGCCACGGAGACGATCTCGGTGAAGCCCGTGGCGGAGGGTCTGATCGCGCCCAACCTGGCGGTCCACGCCGGGGACGGCAGCGGACGTCTGTTCATCACCGAACAGACGGGGCAGATTCTGATCGTGGACGCCGACGGCAAGCTGCTGGAAACGCCGTTCCTGGACATTGCGGATCGCATGGTGCCACTGGGTGCGTTCGGTCCGGGAACCTTCGACGAGCGCGGCCTGCTGGGCCTGGCGTTTCATCCCGATTATGGCAACGGCAGCAACAAGTTCTACGTCTACTACAGCGCGCCGCGTGAACCCGACATCGACGTGGCCTTCGATCATCCTGACATTCCAAAGGGCGAGCGCGAGTTCACCTGGCAGGGCGTGATGTTCTCCGGCGGGGAAGTCGGCACGGCCGGCGAGCCGCGGTTGTACGCGACGCCGCCGAACGCCTATCTGATTCCTGAGAACGGCACGGCCACGCTGACCCTGCCCGACCTGGCGGTGATCACGCGGTTCTATTTCGTCCATCGGCCGGGCGACGGCGCCGGGCAGGTCGAGTTTCTCAACGCGGCGGGCAATCGCATCGGCAGCGCCGTTCCCAGCAAGCCGGCCACGGAGATGGGCGACCCGCAGAACTTCCTGTTCTTCGAGAACCGCAACCAGGGCATCAAGTCGCTCCGCTTCACGGCCGGCGCAAGCCAGAACGGTCAACCCTTCACGCTGTTCGTTGACGACCTGACGGTATCGCGGTTCAACCACGAATCACACATCAGCGAATTCGCCGTATCGAACGACGATCCCAACGTGGCCGATCCCGACAGTGAGCGGATCCTGCTCGTGATCGACGAGCCGCAGTTCAACCATAATTCCGGCATGATCGAGTTCGGGCCGGACGACGGTTATCTCTATATCGCCGTCGGCGACGGCGGCAACGCTCACGACATCGGTCCGGGCCACACGCCGAAGATCGGCAACGCGCAGGATCTGTCGAAGCTGCTCGGCAAGATGCTCCGTATCGACGTCGACAACGGCGAGCCGTACGGCATTCCCGATGACAACCCGTTCGTCGGTCGCGAGGGCCGCGACGAGATTTACGCCTACGGCCTGCGCAACTGCTTCCGCTGGTCGTTCGACATGGGCGGCGACCATCGGTTGTTCGGGGCGGACGTGGGCCAGGCCCTGTACGAAGAAGTCCACATCATTGAAAAGGGCATGAATCTCGGCTGGAACATCCGGGAAGGATTCCACTGCTTCGACCCGGAGAACCCAGGGAAGCCGCCGGTGGAATGTCCGGATACCGGCTATCACGGCGAGCCGCTGATCGATCCGATCCTCGAGTATCCGCACGCCGGTCCCGAGAATGAACCTCACGGCATTTCAATCATCGGCGGCTACGTCCATCGCAACCCCGGCAACGCGGCGCTATTCGGAAAGTACGTCTTCGGCGACTGGTCGCGATCGTTCGGCGGCCCGCCCAGCGGCAGCATCTTCGTGGCGGAAGAAGTCACACCGGGCGAATGGGCGTTCGGCGACGTAAAGATGGCCGGCACGCTTGATCGGCGGCCGCCGTTCCGTGTTCTGGGATTCGGTCAGGACGCCTCCGGCGACGTGTACGTCTGTGCCACGCAGCAGTCCGCGCCGATCGGCAACACCGGCGTCGTGTACAAGATCATCGCGCCGCCCGACTGTGACGCGGTGCGGGGCTTCAAAGCACGCTGCCGCGACAACAACAAAGTGGTCGTGAAAGTCCGGACCGGGTTGGAAGCCGGCACGGGGCTTCACGTCGACAACAACGGTGAGACGACGGCCCTGACCGTGGACGACGACGGCGACGCCCGGTTCAAGTTCAAGCGGCAACGCGGAGCGCACACCTACACGCTCACCGAGTGTCCGGAGCTGGCTCGTACGATCGACTGCGACGAGTAGTCGGCGCGACGACGCGCGCCCGCAAACCCTCCTTATCGCCGGCCGGGACGACTGTGTTCGTTCCGGCCGGTCGTTTCACAAGGGTTCGGTTCTGCCGCCTCGATCCCGGAAGATGCGCCCGTGACGTCGCAGGAGGAATTCGCTTGCGTCTTGCGTAAAAGGTTGTCAGGCAAAAGGTTACGTTCATGTCGGCCAGCCGGCCCGCGCCCGACGTGAGGTCGGATTCAACCGCACTGGCCGCGCGGCCGATCCTGGGCTATAGTGTACCTATGCAATAGGCGCTGCTTCGTGGCGATGGTCTGAAGGCAAGGGGCGCGGTCGCCCTCGTTCGTGACGAAGTGTCTGCCTCGTGATCCCATCCCACATTGCGGGCCTACTTCTACGAAGGAGTTTGCTTATGAAGCGTATCGTGGTTACGGCCGTGTGCGCTTTGGCAGCATTTGGACTGACCAGTGCCGCCATCTACGCACAGGATTCGGACAAGGCCGAGAAGCCGAAGGCTGCCGAGACGAAGCTCGAGATCGGCAAGCCGGCCCCGGACTTCACCTTGAAGGACGTCGACGGCAAGGAACACAAGCTGGCTGACCTGAAGGGCAAGATCGTGGTTCTGGAGTGGACCAACCGGACCTGCCCGTTCGTGAAGTATCACCAGGGTAAGGCCAAAACGATGCAGAAGACCTACGACCGGTATAAGGCCAAGGACGTGGTCTGGATGGCGATCGACTCCAGCTACTTCTGCGCCGAGCAGAGCAGCGACATCATGGCGTGGCAGAAGGAAAACAAGATCGAGTATCCGATTCTGCTGGACGCCGAAGGCGCCGTGGGCCGCGCGTATGGCGCCAGGACCACGCCGCACATGTTCGTGATCGACAAGGCCGGCAACCTGGCCTATTCCGGCGCGATCGACAACGATCCCAAGATGAGCGGCGGCGAAGAGACGAAGAACTACGTCGTCGAGGCCGTTGATGCGCTGATGAACGGATCGACCGTCGCCACCAACTGGACGGATCCGTACGGCTGCAGCGTGAAGTTCAAGAAGTAATCGACCTCGGATGCGACGGGTTGGCGCCCGTCGGTCGAGCGAGCAAACGGCGGCCGGTTCCGGAAGGGGCCGGCCGCTTTTCAATTGGGCGGGGACGGCGGTGACCCCGCGTGCTCCCGTCGAAGGGGCTTGCGGACCGGCCATCTCGCACGCCGCGCGCCCGCCCCCGTCGGCGATTGCCGCGAGGCGTGCGTGACACAGCAGGCGAGCCGATGGTCCTCGTCGCACGGCCCCGCCACCGGCCGATCGTCGACTTCCAGGCCGTGGGCAGATCCGCGCGAGCGGCCATCACGGTCAGGATGCCCGTGGCACGGGCGCCGCCCGGCTCTCTATACTCCCCGCCGAGTGTCCCGCACCGCGCCGCGAGTCAACTCGCGGCCGCGCGTCAGTCCACGGTCGAAATCCGCCCTGGCGGGGCTGCCAGGGGCCTTTCACACTTTCAATCGCCTGGCATGGTGAATGCTGTCACGCAAGGTCGGCAGCCTGCGCCGCGCGAGCCGGAGCGGTCGAAACGTGGCGAGGTGCGCCGGCGCGGGCCTTCGATACCGCCCGTCCGCAACTGATGTTACGACCGGCGAGCCTGATTGAGGAGCTTCAGCGGCATGTGCAGATTATCGGTGTTGAATCGGACCCGTCGGACAGCCAAGTGCAAAGTATGTCATGGCCGCGCCGCTGTATGGATGGGCGTTGTGCTCATCGCGATAACGGCGGTCGGCGCGTCTCGGGCTGCGGCGCAGCACGTCTTTGAAGAGGACTTCGAGGGTGTCGGCGTCGTGGAACCCGGGCAGGAGGGTCCAGCCGGGCTGATCGCGGCCGGGTGGATCTTCCGCAATCAGAGCGACCCCCGCGGCGCGACGCCCGCGTGGAATCCCAACGGCGGCGTCGGCTGGCCCTACAGCGGCCGCGACTATCTGCGGGCGACGTCGTCGTCGGCCGGGCAGTTCGGCGCCAAGCTGAGCGTGTGGGCGATTCTGCCGGACATTCCCGAACTCGACGCGGGTCAGATCTTCTCGCTGTGGGTTCTCGACGGGGCGAAGCCGTCGGTGGACACGTTCATCGAGATCCGCCGCTCGCCGGGCGGCGGTACGGACACCGGCAACGGGCCGCTCGACGTGGGCGACTTCACCGACGTGCTCTTTGAGCGTGAACTGCCGATGGCCGAGGGGCCGTTCATCTACCATCAGATTCGCGAAGTGCTGCCCGGTCGCGGGCGGCTGGCGATCCGCTTCCGCGCGCCGGTGATTTCCAACTTCCCCACCACCGCCACGCTCTATATCGATGCGCTCACCATCGGCGATGACCCTGAGCCGCCGTGCGGCCTGGTCCTGCCGGAGCCGGGCGAGACGATCACGTGGAAGGCTTCGGATGGACCCTTCAGCATCTGCAACGACCTGATCATCCCGGCCGGGGCGACGCTGATTCTCGAACGCGGCGCCGTCGTCGAGTTCACGACGGAACGGCGGCTCTACGTCGAGGGAACACTGATCGCCGAAGGCACGCGCGACCGGGCGGTCACGTTGACCGGCGACAACGTCAGCGGCCTGTTCGTGAAGGGCGCCGTTACGATGGATTACACGGCGATCGACTGCTCCGTACAGCTCGATCCGGGCGGCGAGGCGACCCTTCGCGACAGCGTGCTGGGCGTCGAGGCATGGCTCAGCGCCACCGACGCGACGACGGCGCTCTTCATGGAGCGATGCGACGTAGCCTCGCTGGTGTTCTCGGGCGCGGGGGCTTCGCACTATCGCGACGTCCACTTCACCAATCCCGAAACGCACGTTCAACTTGGACGCATCTCCAAGAGCGAGTCTGTGACGTCGGCCGCACCGCTGAACACGATCGTCAACTGCCAGACCCGCCTGATCGAAGGCGTCACGATCTCAGGCGTTGCCGGGCCGGCGATCATCGTCGGTTCATCGCAGACCGGCACGGCGGACGTCATGCTGGACGAGTCGAACCTGCTGACCGGCAACGAGTATCCGATCTTTCTGCGCAATGGCGGCCTGCACGCGGCCAGCGTCGTTCCACGCACCGGCAATACACACAACGCCATCCTCGCGCCGCTGACGCTCGGTTCGGCCAGCGACCTTCGGTCGCAGGCGGCGCTGCCGGATCTGCGCCTGCCGTATCACGTCGGCGAGGACGCGACGTTCAACGGCCGCGTCGATATTCCGCCGGGAACGCTGTTTCTGCTGGCGCCCGACGCTTCGATCAACCTGCGCCAGAACAACGGCTGGCATCCGCAGTTGCGCGGACTCCCTGACAAGCCCATCCGCTTCGAGCGGCTCGACCCGGACCGCCCCTGGGCGGTGCTCGCATCGACACAGGGCGTTAATCTGTGGGAACATCTGGCGATCGACGGGGCCGGCTGGGGCGCCCACGCATCGCAATCGGACATCTACCTGCGCGACTGCGACATCACCAACTGTGGCTGGGGCGCCAAGCCCAGCGGCGACGGCTTCATCTACGGCAGCGGGAATTACTTCAGCGGCAACGACGTCGCCGTCGAAAACGACACGTCGCGTGGCGGATTGCGCAAGAACGCCGGCACCCTGATGGACGGCGCCGAGCGCCCGAACATCTTCGAGGGCAACACGCTGGCGGCCCGCAACGTACCTGGCCAGAACGGCCAATACGCCGAGGAGATGCACCTGGAAAACAACTGGTGGGGCCACGAGACGGGTCCGTACGAGCCGTTGTTTCATCCGGAGGGCGAGGGCGACGAGATTTCGATCTTCGTGCTCCACGACCCCTGGCGGGAAGAGCTGCCGGATATGAAAAACGAACGGCCGGTGGTTCGCCTGTTGACGAAGCCGCATCCGGTCGCGCTGACCGGCGACAAGATCTTCCTGGAGTGGGAGGCGTCCAACGACGGCGCCATCACCGGCTTCGACATCGAAGTGCGGACGCCGCCGACCTTTGAAGACCCGCCCGGCTGGCGGACGCTGGTGTCCGACCTGCCGCCGTGGACGCGGCGGTATGAACTCACCGTTCCCGCCCGCGAACACGGCGATGCGAAGCAGGTGAAGTTTCGCATCCTCGCCCACGAGGCCAACGGCCAGACCGGACTGGAGTTCTTCTGGCTCAACATTCCGGATCGGCGGCCGATCGGAACCGTCGAGTTCCTCAGCGATCTGCGCAAGGGCTTCCTCTACGACGGCTGGTTCGATCTGTGCTACACGGCGATGGACATCGGCGCAACGCCGACGCTCTACATCGAGCTGGATGGCGACATGCGCACGATGTACGAGGCCGGGCTGAGCCCCGGCGAGCGGAAGTGCATCTCCAGAGTCACCCGCCTGCCGATGGTCAGTACGGACTGCGCCCGCTTCGCCATCCGCGCCCAGGGCAACTCGAACGACGACTACTGGCATTTTTCGGATTACTTCTCCATCCGCCCCGACGAGCGCTTCCAGGACGCGCCGCCGGACGTCCGCATCACGTCGCCGCGGAAGAACAAACGCTTCGACGGCGGTTCGGTGATCCCGATCGAATGGGAAGCGTCCGACGACGATTTCGTTCGCGAGGTTCGCATCCAGGTGTCGCTCAACGGCGGCTACACCTATCACACGATCGCCGACGGCCTGCCGGGCGAGACGACTTCGTACGGCTGGCGGTTGCCGACCAGCGACGGCGTGCCGGACGTGCGCATTCGCGTGGTGGCGATCGACAAGCGGTTCCAGAATTCGTCCGACGTGGTCGAGACGACCATCACCCGCGGCCGCGAGCCGCGCCCGGGCGATCTGAACGGAGATCGGTCGATCGATCTTGCGGACTGGGCCGAGTTTGCCGCCTGCATCGCCGGCCCGGGCGTGCCGATCGAGCCGCCCTGCGACCTGGCCGACATGGACCTGGACCGCGACGTCGATCTTTCGGACGCCGCCCTGTTCCAATCGGCGTTCGGGGAGAGGTGACGGCGTCCGCGAAAACGGCGGGAGCGATCCCTGCGCGCCTCGTCGTGCGGCCATCGTGGTCCTGCCGGCGAGGCGTGCCGGCCTGGCCCCGGAGCACGCCATGTCACGCCCACTGAGCGGCGGCGTTGCGGCGGTCAGGTCTGAGACGCGTCGGCCGCGTGCTGGAGCGCCGGCCTGGTGCGGTGGGTGGCATGGCAGGCCGGGGGAGTGAGGCACGGCGGTCGTTGCGCAGCCGGCGAACGTCCGTTAGAGATCCAGCAGGATTCCTGCCGGGTCTTCGGCGTACTGCTTGATACTGTTAAGAAAGGTGACGGCCTGTCTGCCGTCGATGATGCGATGATCGTAGGTCAGCGCCACGTACATCATGGGTCGGACGAACACTCCTTCCCGTGCAACCGGGCGTTCCTGAACGGTGTGCAGCCCGAGAATCCCGCTTTGCGGCGGGTTGACGATAGGCGTTGACAACAGCGAGCCATAGACGCCGCCGTTGGTGAGGGTGAACGTTCCGCCTTCCAGTTCGTCCGGGGCGAGGCGTTTGGCGCGGGCTCGGGAGGCGAAATCCGCGATTGCCCGTTCAATTTCGGCGAAGCTCAGAAGATCTGCGTCGATGATGACAGGTACGACCAGTCCGTGATCGGTCGCTACCGCGACGCCGATGTCGAAGAAGTCCCGATACGCGATCTTATCGCCGCGCACCTCCGCGTTTACGGCCGGCACCCGCTTGAGCGCCTCGACGGCGGCCTTGACGAAGAAGGACATGAACCCCAGCCTGACGCCGAACTTCTCCTGAAACGAAGGGCCGTATCGGCTTCGCAGCCTGATGATGGCCGACATGTCGATCTCGTTGAACGTCGTCAGCAGCGCGGCGGTCTGCTGGGCGTCGACCAGGCGTGTGGCGATGCCGCGGCGCAGCCTTGACATCGGGACGATCTCCTCGTGGCGATCGTCCGGCGCCTTTCGAGGTGTGCTCGGCGGCGGCTCAGGCGCGGCCGGCTCCGTTTGGGCCGGCTCGACCGGCGACTTCCCCGTGTAGTGCCGTGCCACGTCCGCTTCGGTGATGCGGCCGGCCGGACCCGTTCCACGCACGTCAGCGGGGCGGAGGCCGGACCGGGAAAGGGCGCGTTTGGCGGCCGGCATAACCCTGGGTTCGACATCAACGTCTTCCGGAACCGGGCGGGTCTGGGTGGTATCAGACTCCCGGTCCTTCTGCCGCTTGTCCTCTCCGTCCTGGTCCTTCGCTGACTCCGCCTGCTCGTCACGCGAAGGGCGATGCTGGTCATCAGCATCCGTTTCAGTTTCAGCGTCGTCGGTCGGTGCTTGCCGAGACGAATCCGACTCGACGTCCCGCTCGGATGTGTCCTTGCCGTTCGGTTTCGCTTTGCGCTTCGGCTCCCGGCCCACCTCCTCCGGCTTCGGCTTCTCATCGCCCGCTGGTTTGGGCGCCTCCGCGGCATCCTGCTCATCGTTGGCTTCGGCCTCCGCTTCCTCCGGCTCCTTCGCGTCGTCCTTCGACTCCTCTGCCCCTCCCTTCGCGGACGGTTCTTCCTCGGTAGGCTTCTTCCGCCGTTCGGGTTCCGCTGCTTCGCCGTCGTCCTCAATGCTCCCGATCACGTCACCGACCTGAGCGGATTGACCGGACTGTTTTGTGATCTGCGAGAGCGTGCCGCCGGCCGGGGCGGGCAACTCCACGGATGCCTTGTCGGTTTCCAGTTCGACGATGGCTTCGTCCTGCTCCACCGAGTCACCCTCAGACTTGCGCCATTCGCCGATCTGCACCTCACTGATGGACTCGCCGACCTCTGGTATCGTAATATCAATTGCCATTGGTTGCCTCGGAGGGTCAATTGCTGCATCCGCCTGCGTCGCCGAATGCTTTTTCCAGGAGCAGTTTCTGCTCAAACCTGTGACTGCTGGTAGAACCGGTTGCAGGACTGGCCGACTCCGGCCGGTAGACGCCTGCGAACGGAAGCCTGCCAAGCAGGATTCCCCGGCGCCGAGATTGCCAGTAGCGCCATGCGCCCATGTTCTCCGGCTCCTCCTGCACCCAGAACGCGTGTGTGCCGTCCGGGTAGGGGGCCAGGGCTGCTTCGAGTGTGGAATCCCGGAGCGGATACAGCTGTTCCACGCGAAGGATGGCCACGTCATCCCGATTCAGCTCTTTGCGCTGGTCGAACAGCTCGTAATAGAGTTTCCCGCTGCACAAGAGCACGCGCTTGACGCCGGCGGGGTCAACGGAGCCATCCGGAATCACGCGCTGGAACTCGCCCTCGGCCAGATCGTCGAGCGAAGAGGTCGCCTGCTTGTGCCGCAGCATGCTCTTGGGCGTCATGACAACGAGCGGCTTGCGCCAGGGTCGCAGGGCCTGTCGGCGCAGGCAATGAAAGTACTGCGCCGGCGTGCTGGGATAGACCACCTGGATGTTCTCCTCGGCCGCGAGCAGGAGAAACCGCTCCAGCCGTGCGCTGGCGTGCTCGGGCCCTTGCCCGTCGAGACCGTGGGGCAGCAGCAGGACAAGTCCGCTCAGGCGGTTCCACTTGTCTTCCGCGCTGACAATGAACTGATCAATGATGACCTGCGCCGCGTTGGCGAAATCGCCAAACTGCGCTTCCCACAGAACCAATCCGTCGGGGCAGTCCAGACTGTAGCCGTATTCGAAACCCAGCACGCCGGCCTCCGACAGCGGGCTGTTGCAGATCTCCACGGGCGCCTGCCCGGGAGCCAGATGCTGCAGCGGGACGTAGGGCCGGCCGTTTTCGAAGTCGTAGAGCACGGCGTGACGCTGGCTGAAGGTTCCACGGGCGCTGTCCTGGCCGCTGAGGCGAACGGGCAGCCCCTCCGTGGCAAGGCTGGCGAACGCGAGCGCTTCCGCGGCCGACCAGTCGAGCGGCCGCTCGCCGCGGGCCATCTCGAGGCGGGCCTTCCTCGAGCGTTCGAGCCTGGGATGGCGGCTGAACCCCGGCGGCACCCGAGTCTGGATCCTGAGCAGGGCGGCCAGTCGTCCGCGATCCACGGCCGTACCCACTTCGGCGGCGTTGTGCTCGCTGCCACCCCGATAGCCGCTCCAGACTCCTCGATACTCACCATTGGTCGGCTCATACTCGTGGCGGCGGACCATGGTCAGGCTTTGCTCCAACTCCGCCCGCATCGAATCGGCGATCTCATCGGCCTGCGCTTCGGACATCCGCCCCAACCGGCGCAGGCGCTTGAAATACGCCTCGCGCAGCGGTGGTCGATCCTTGATCGCGCGGTAGAGGACCGGTTGTGTGAAGGTCGGCTCGTCTGTTTCGTTGTGGCCATGTCTCCTGAGCCCATACATGTCGATCACCACGTCGCGCTGGAAATCGTGGCGGAAGTCGATTGCCAGCCGCGTCGCCTGCGCCACGGCCTCGGGATCCTCGCCGTTGACGTGCAGGATGGGGATTTGCAGCATCTTGGCTACCGCGGACGCATAGATGCTGCTGCGCCCCTCCTCCGGCGGGGTGGTGAAGCCGATCTGGTTGTTCACGATTACGTGCAGGGTTCCGCCCGTGTGGTAGGCGTCCAGACCGCTCAGGTTCAGTGTTTCCTGGACGATTCCTTCGCCAGCGAAGGAGGCGTCGCCGTGGATCAGGATGACCAGCCCGCGCTTGCGTCCGCGGTCTCCGGCGCGGTCCTGCTTGGCGCGCATGCGGCCGACCGCGATCGGATTGATGAACTCCAGATGGCTGGGATTGAAGCACAGCGAAAGATGGATCGACCTGCCGGAGAGGGTCCGCCAGTCGTTGCTGTATCCCAGATGATACTTGACGTCTCCGCTTCCGAGTTGCCGCGTGGGATCGGCGTCCTCGAACTCGCAGAAGATTTCCTGAGTGGGCTTCTGCAGGACGTTTGCCAGCACGTTGAGCCGGCCGCGGTGCGCCATGCCGATAACGATCTCGCAAATCCCATGATCGCCGGCGCGTTCGATGGCCCGGTCGAGCAGGGGGATGAGGCTCTCGCAACCTTCAAGGGAGAAGCTCTTGGCGCCGGTGTACTTCTTCTGGATGAACTCCTCAAAGACCACCGACCGGGTCAGCAGGGTCAAGAGTCGAACCTGGGTGCGGGCATCCATGCCGATTCGATTCTCCGTGCCTTCCATCCGGTCCTGAAGCCAGTGCCGCGCGTGCAGATCGTCGATGTGCATGAACTGCACGCCGATGGAGCGGCAGTACGTGTTGCGCAATCGCCGGATGATCTGGCGAAGCGTGCGGACCTGGGCGCCGGCAATCGTCCGGCTGGAGAAGGTCCGATCGAGGTGTTCCTCGCGGAAACCGTAGTGATCGGGGTCGAGTTCGGGCTGCCGGGATCGGGGCCGCCCGAGGGGATCGAAACGGGCGACCATGTGTCCGCGCACACGATAGGCGCGAACAAGCTGGTCCACGCGATCCTGAAGCGCCGCGATGCCGGGAGCCTCGCCCGCAGAAACCTCGTCTGTATTGCGGGCGAGGCGTCCGGGATTGAAGATGCTTCGGGCTCGAAACATCGTGACTTCAGAAGCAGTCGTCGCGGACTTCCCGGGCCACCAGCTCTTTCAGCTTTCCGATGTTTCCCTGCTCCTGGTCACGAAGCTGCTCCCAGAATTTCTTGATGTGCGGGCGCGTGCCGGCGTTCGTGATATACTGGTCCATGCGCCAGACCGAGTTCAGGCGCTTGTCCAGTTCGTGAATCAAATCGTGATCGTGGTCGGCACAGCCGCTGCTTTGCCCGACGTTTCTGTATTGCTTCTCGGCAACCTGGCTCATGTTCGATCTCCTGATACGGGGCCTCGGCTTCAGTGGCTGTCCGTTGTCCACTCCGGATTGCGGTGCCGGCGCCGGATGTCCGGATAGCCGCCGGCGCGTCCGTGCCCGCTACGCGCCGTCGCACTACTGTAGGCGGTCGGGTCTGAATCCGGGATTACAGTTGGCTGACATCTGCTCCAGACCGGGCGGCGTTCCCATCCACGCACTCGGGGGGGCGCTCTCACCCAGGCGGGCGACGGGCGCGGCAGTCCCATGACGACCTGGAATTACATGCCGTTCAGCCGTGGATCACGATGCTGCAAGGCCGGTCGACTATGTAGACAGTAGGAGGGGGCGTGTTGCTCGTGTCCTCCCACTGGCTCGCGGCCGGAGCGCCCGGCCGCTGGAGACCTGTCACAGCGGCAATCGTCCGCGAATGTATGCCCGCGGCCCATTTGCCCGATTGAATGCCCGCGGCACAACTGGAGGAAAAGCAAGATGAAGCAAAAATGCATCGACGCGAAACTCACCGTCTCACTCTTCGTGCTGCTCGGCGCAGGCATGTCAGGGTGTCCTCCCACGACCATGGAGCCGCCGGACACGAACCAGTCGCCCACGGCCAACGCCGGCGGCAACCAGACCGTCGAGACGGGGTCGGACGTGATGCTGAACGGCTCCGGCGCCGATCCGGACGGCGATTCCCTCCAGTTCAACTGGACGCAGACCAGCGGCCCGAACGTCAACCTCAGCAATCCCAACGCCCCTCAGCCGACCTTTACGGCCCCCGGCGAACCCGGCACGGTGAGCTTCGAGTTGACCGTCATGGACGGGCAGGGGGGGGCCGATACGGACGTGGTCGATGTCACCATCATGGCCGACGTTCCCCCGCCGCCCCCGCCGCCGCAGGAAATGACGCTCTTTATCGCCAACTTTGACGGAAACAACGTGACCAGCTACGACGACCCCGCCACCGTGAACGGTAACATCATTCCCGACATCAACCTGGCCGGCGCTCAGACCCGGTTGGACGATCCCGCGGACATCCTCGTGGACGCGGCGGGCAACTTGCGCGTGGCCAACTTCGGCACGCCGTCCATCACCGGCTACAGCAGCGCGGTCAGCGCCAACGGCAACCTGGCGCCGGATCGCAACGTGCAGGGCGCTGCGACGCAGTTGGTCCAGCCCGCGTCGCTGGCGGTTCGGACCGCCTCGGACCTGGCGTTCGTCGCCGACGGCGGGACCGATCAGATCTATGTCTACGCCGGCGCCTCCACGGCGGCGTTCAACGGCAATCTGGCGCCGACGCGCATCATCTCCAGCGGCGACCTGAACTCGCCTACGGGCATCAATTTCGGACAAAGCGACGCGCTCTACGTCGCCAATAACGGCGACGATGACGTGCTGGTCTTCCACAACGCCAGCAGCCTCAACGGCGACGTGGCCCCGAACCGCGTGATTGAGAGCGGCGTGTTCAACACTGTTTTCGACGTCTTTGTGGACGGCAATGATACCATGTACGTCGTAGACCCCACCGCCGGCGCGGTATTCACGTTCAATAATGCTTCCACGTTGAACGGTACGGTGGCGCCGGACTTTACGCTTGACGTGATTCCCGGGAACCAGCTTACGTCCATCGCCGTCGATTCCAACGGCACGGGCTACCTTACCGACTTCCTGAACGACGCGGTGTATTCCTACGACAACATCGCCACGCTCAACGGGTCGCTGCCACCCGACCGGACGATCCAGGGGACGCAGACGCAGTTGGTGGGACCGCTGCGCGTGTTTCTTCTGGAGCCGTAGCCAACGTCGAACCAGCCCGGCCGGCGACCGGCGCACGCAGCACCGGCGCCGGCCGCGGGTTCGCCGGGTGATGATGACGTAGCGCCGCGTCTGTTTCGTGTGACTGCGGCGCCGGGCGGAGCCGGTCCATCCAAACTTTACGGAAAACGAACCATGACCCTGCTTGATACCATCCAGGAGCTTTCCGCCCGGGACGCTGCGTGGGCGGTTTCCCACTACGTTCCGCTGGAACCGGCCGGATCACCGGCGGCGAGGCAGAACGACATCCGATTCAAGAACATCGTTTCGAGGACGCGGGACGCGCTGGGGGATCGCGACCTGCCCGAACGGCTGGTTGAGGCCACGCTGAGCCGGCTTGAGGGGGGCATGGCAGACGCCTCGCGGAGCACTCATGGCGGAGGCGTTGCCGTGTTCATAGCACCCGACGTCGACCAGGCCGTACCCTTGCCGGCCCGGCCGAACGGGCTGATGGTGTTGTCGGGCCGCTTTCATCTTACGCCCCTGTGGGCCGACCTGGAAAACCTCTGCGCGTGCCATGTGCTGTGGGTCAGCATGGGAGGGGCACGCCTGCTTGCCGTTGAGCAGGCCAGCCCCGTGCGGGAACTCGACCTATCGGCCGAAGCGTCCGCCGGTGTCCGTCACGCCGGTCGCGCACTTGAATGGCCGCGTGACCTGCAACTTCACTCGGTGCCGGCGCACGCT
The DNA here is from genome assembly GCA_964648365.1 of uncultured Phycisphaeraceae bacterium. Taxonomy (GTDB): domain Bacteria; phylum Planctomycetota; class Phycisphaerae; order UBA1845; family UBA1845; genus SURF-32. Next base: position 41,539 of record CAZYLK010000004.1, on the reverse strand, counting down.
GACGCCGCGATATATCATGGCCAGGGCGGGCGCGAAGGCCCGCCGCCCGAGTATCTGCGTCGGTACGTTCGTGACCTCGACGCGGAGGTCTGCCGGAAACTGGTCGGATCCGAGGCGCCGCTCGTATTCGCGGGCGAGGCGAGCCTGTGGGGTCTGTACCGTGCCATCAACCGCTACCCGCACCTTTGTGACGAACGCGTCGCGGCGTCCTCTTCGCGGCCGCTGGAGGCGGACCTCCCGTCGAAGGCCCGGGCGATCGCCAGGCGCGTCTACGACGCCCGCCGGGCGCAGATGCTCGATTCAGTCCTGGGCGCGGGCTTCGCCGAGCGCGGGGTGTGTGACATCCGCACGGTCGTCTCGGCTGCTGTGTCAGGCTGCGTGGACACCCTCGTGCTTGCGCCCGACCGGCCCGTCTGGGGCCGCATTGATCGGCTGCCAGGCGCCGCGCCCGCGCACGGGGACGCCGCCGAGATCGAAGACCTGGTCAACGCGGCCGCCGTATTCACCACGCGCTACGGCGGGCGCGTACTGACCGCCGGCGCCGAGCACTTGCCGGAGCCCGCCTCCCCGGTCGCGGCCTTGCTGCGCCATTCATCGACCGGATCGCAGCACGGAAGCGTAGCCGAAAGCCCCTGAATCGCGGTGCGCGCTCACGCTGCGATACCCCGGCCGGGCGCGCCAACCCGCGCGCAGACGCCGACCTGGACGTGGCGACTCGTCGTGTATGAATGTTCTGGTCTTGAATGTCTGCGACAGCCGCTGACGTCCGTGGCGGTTCCATCCGCCACGGCGTCAGCGGTGCGGGAGGTGCGTGTGGGGTTCGTCCGTCGCACGCATTCCGAACGCGACCCGCCCGGCAGGCGGCACCGTGCCGGGACGTCATCGCCGGTCCGGACCGGTCGCGAACGGTTTCGCCTAGGATTCGTCCAGATTGGCGTCGTCCACGCCCTCCGGATCCGGTTCAGCGATGCTTGATGCCTCACATCCCAGCTCGGGATTGAACAGGGACGCGACCCAGTCGGCGAACTCATCGGGCTTGTCGCCGATTTGGAACGTGCGGCCGCAGGTGCCGTCCGCCAGATTGCCCGCCCGCCACTTGACGCACAGGTTGTGATGTCCGGCGACCATCGGCGCTGCGATCACGTTGTTCTGCTGAGCCACGTCGATCGCGTTCTTGATTGCCTCCCCGTCCGTGTGCCAGAAGCAGGGGTTGCCGTTCTGAGGGCCTTCATCGGAGATTGGAATCACAATGCGCAGCGCGTCGTCCGACCAGTCATACCGCTGCGCCACGATGGCTGTTGCCGGCCCCCAGTCCTCGACGCTGTCCAGCAGTTCGTCATCGGTGCCGGGCACCTCCGGCCCGAGCAGGCCTTCGACCGAGTCGCCCTGGCAGGAGAACAGCGCGTTTTCCGAGGTGATGGCGAGGATCCGCGACTGAATGGTGATTCCGACGTCTTCGAGCATCGGTATGATCTCCTGACTCATATCGCAACCGCGCTCGCCGTAATTATCCATGGAACGCGAAGTATCCATGACGAAGACAAGGTCTGCTTTCTGGCAGAGCGGGCGTACCTCCTGGCACATGTCCGGGCGACGGTTCTGGTCGCAGTCGATGCAGTCCGGCCACAGATCGGATCCCTCGACGCAGGTCTGGGGGTCGGTCTCAATGAAGTCGTCCACTGCGTTTCCGTTGCAGTCGTTGCACAGAATGTCCCCGTAGTGGTCGTAGACGACGGCATGTTGCACTTCGACGAAGTCGTCGACTTCGGATTCGAAGAACTCGGCGGCAAGTACGCTGTAACAGCCTCCGTCGCTGAAGTCCTCCATCGTGTTGAACTCGAATGCCAGCAGATCCGCGGGTTGGAGGTCGTCGGGGAAGGAAAGCCCACCTCCCGGCCGGGCCGCGGCGTTCAACGGCAGGTCGACGTAGAGCAGTGAGCCGTCGGACGCCAGATCCGGCGGCAACTCGAACTTCACGAATCGCGGATCGCCGTACCTTGAGATCGTGTTGCCGTGCCAGGCCCGGAATGCGTCGAGCCTGAAGACCGAGCAGTCGTCGCTGACTTCGCCGGTGCGCCACAGGAACAGGCGCATGGTTACGGGATTGCCTTCGGTGTAGGCGTGGGGAACCGCCACGCGCATGGCGACGACGCCCACGTCGCCTTCCACGTCGCCGCACGTTCCCAGCGCGGGCTCGCGAATGCTGACAATCGGCAGTGATCCACCCGGGTCGATCTGCATCCGTCCGTAGTCGCCTCCCTCGACGGTGAAAAACTCCTCGACCATGGTACTGAACAGCGTCGGCCCGGGTTCACCCTGCGGACCGCGCGGTCCGCCGTCGCCCTCGGGGCCCTCGGGGCCGGGGACGCCTTGTGGTCCTTCGGGGCCCTCGGGTCCGTCCGGTCCCTGCGGGCCCGCGTCGCCCGGCAACCCCGGCGGCCCGGGTTCACCCTGAGGCCCTTCCGGACCCTCAGGTCCGGGCGCTCCCAGGCAGTCCTGGGCGTCGAATACATCGTCTCCGTTGACGTCCTCTTCCGGATCGTTCACACCGTTGCCGTTGACGTCCCAGCAGTTGATTCCGTCCTCTCCCGGCACGGGTTGTCCAGTCGGGCCGTCGCCATCGGTCGGCTGGCCGTCGTCGCCGCCGGTGTCAGGCGGAAAGTTTCCACCCAAGAGGCTCACCGCCAGCGCGCCGGCTCCGAAGAAGCCCGCATCGCGGAGCACTTTTTCCGTAAGCAGCCCACATCCGGCGATCGTGAGGGGTATGAAGACGAGTGCGACCGTTCTTGGTCGGCGCCAGACACGCTTGTTCGATCTGATGTTCATGACAGTCTCCTTGAAATGACCAGGTTCCTAGGTGAGCCGGTTGAGCAGCTCAACGACGCGCCGAGGGGCGCAGCCCGGACGACAGCACGACGATCCCGTGGGTCGCAGAGGACGCAATCCCGCGACGGCTCCGCGGGCAGCGGCTCGTCATGCGCTCCTTCTTCTAGGATGGGCGCGACACGTGAAGCGGCGGTGACGGCCGTTTGAATTGATCGTCAGCCGCAACAAGCGGACATCGGCGTCGCCCGGCGCAGGTCGCAAGCCGGTGGGCGACTGAAGCGGATTTCAGCGGCGCGTCAGCGGCACTTCACACGTGTGGTGTAGGCTCTCGTATTGCGATGGTCAGCGTCTGACGATGACCGGGAGTCATGTCATGGTGTTCGCGCGTCCGCCGTTGCGGCCGCGCATCGGGAATCGTGTTCACGCACGAGCTAATCGGAAAGGGGTCAGCAAACGTGTCCAAGTACAGAATCACGGTAACAGTAGCGGTGTGCTCAATGGGAGTCCTTGAGGTCAGGGCACAGCGGCAGGCCATGCCACCGGCCGGGACCGGCGCGGCAACGTACAGTGTCGCGCGGTCCCTCGACGACCCGAGCATCCAGGATGCGATCGAGCGCGAGATGATCAACGACCACGCCGTGCCGTTCAACGGAATCGACGTCGGCGTGACGAAGGGAATCGTTACGTTGAGCGGCGACGTCCGCAATCTGCTGGCCAAGGAGCGTGCGCTTCGCATCGCAGAAACCGTGAAGGGCGTACGGTCCGTCGTTAATGAACTGCGGGTTCGGCCGGCACAGGAACGCAGCGACGCGGAGCTGAAGTCAAGTGTGTGGATGGCGCTGGTGGCGGATCCGGCGACCGATTCGTTCGAGATCAACGTGTCGACCGATGACGGCGTGGTGACGCTGACCGGCACGGTGCAATCGTGGCAGGAGTATCGGCTGGCGGAAACCGTCGCCAAAGGCGTGGCGGGGGTCGTGGACGTGTCCAACGAGATCACCGTGAAGCCGGTGTCCGATCGGTCCGACGCGCAGATTCGGGCGGACATCAACGGCGCGCTCCGGTGGGACGTGCTGGTCAACGGATCGGCGATCGACGTGTCCGTCGACGATGGTCGCGTCACGCTCAGCGGGAAGACGGGCAGCGCGGCGGCCAAGTCGCGGGCCGTAACCCGCTGCTGGGTCGCGGGGGTCACGACCGTCGATGACACCGGGCTGAAGGTCGGCGACGGTCCCGTGGACGGCGGCATGAAGATGCTCAGCATTTCGGCCAAATCGGACAGTGCCGTCCGGCAAGCCGTGAGGGACGCGATGCTCTATGACCCGCGTGTCTTTTCTTTCAACGTCAACGTGGACGTGTCCGATGGCGTTGCCACCCTCCGCGGCACGGTAGACAATCTGAAGGCGAAGCGCGCCGCCGCCGAGGACGCCCGCAACACCGTGGGTGTCATGGCCGTCCGTAACCGGCTGCACGTCCGGCCGGGCGCCGACGGATCCGACGAAGACATCGCATCCGAGATCATGGCCGCGGTGCAACGAAACCCCTATCTCGAACGTGATGAGATTGACGTGCGTGTCGTCGACGGCATGGCGTACTTGAGCGGCGAGGTAGACACGTACTTCAAAAAAGCAGAAGCGGATGACATTGCCGCCCGCGTCCGGGGCGTGACGGAGGTACGCAACTACCTCGATGTCCAGTCGCTGAACGGCTCCTTGACCTACGACCCCTACGTGGACGACTGGTTCGCCTATGGCTACGACTGGTACACCATTCCACCCGTGCCCAAGCTGACCGGCGATCGCTGGATCGAACAGGAGATCAACGACGAACTGTGGTGGAGCCCCTTCGTCGACGCCGATGACGTTCAGGTCAGCGTCAGCAATGGCGTTGCCACGCTGACGGGCCGGGTCGACTCCTGGTCACAGTGCTGGGCCGCCACCGAGAACGCGCTCGAAGGCGGCGCCCGATGGGTGCGCAACGAACTCATCGTCGAGTGATCGTGCGATCCAGATTTCCGAATCGAATCCTCATCTCTCCTCCTCGGGGCGCTGCTGACACCGTCAGTCGGCGCCTCCGTCCGTTTTACTCAGCCGGCCGTGGGCATAACGGACCAGTCCTCCCGCCAGCAGGATGTCGATCTGCCGGGCACTCAGGTCATGGCGGCAGTGGACCTCCGTCGCATCCTCGCCGGTCTCAACGACGACCCGCTTCGAGCGGCGCAATCGGTCATGTACACCTCGGAGCCTCACAGGCGCCCCCCGTTGAAGGCGCTCAAGTGCGTCCCCGGACTCGAGCGTCAGCGGAAGCACAGCGCAGTTGACCAGGTTGTCGCGGTGGATGCGCGCGATCGACTCGGCGACCACGACGCGAAGCCCCAGGTAGGCCAGCGCGAGCGCAGCGTGTTCGCGGCTGGAGCCCTGCCCGTAGTTCCGGCCGGCGACGATGGCGTGGGCGGCGCCGCGTTCCGCCGCCCGTGAGGCATAGGTATCGTCTACGCCCTCGCAGGCGAACCGGCTGATCGCGGGAACATTGCTGCGGTAAGGCAGAACTCTCGATCCGGCAGGCAGAATCTCGTCGGTTGAGACGTCATCCCCGCATCGCAGAAGGATCGGGATGTGGAGGTCGTCGGGCAGGGGGTCAAACAGAGGGACGGACGCGATGTTCGGGCCTTTTAACAGTTGGGCGCCGTTCGCAGCGTCCGGCCTCGTGGGAGGCTGGAGCAGGTCGACGTTCAGTCGGGGCCGGGCCGGTTCACGAGCGATCGGGCAGGTCATGTCCAGGTCGCGCGGATCCGTGATGACGCCGGCAATGGCGGAGGCCGCGGCCGTCTCGGGACTGACGAGGCACACGCGGTCCTCGCGCGTACCGGACCGCCCGGGAAAGTTGCGCGGGACGGTCCGCAGACTGAGCCGTTCAGTGGCCGGCGCCTGTCCCATGCCGATGCAGCCGTTGCACCCGGCCTGGTGAATCCTCGCGCCGGCGTGGATCAGCCGGGCCAGATGCCCATCCTCGACGAGATTCTCCAGAATTTGCCGCGACGTCGGGTTGATGTCGAACGAAACGCCCGGTGCGACGCGGCGGCCGTGAACAACGTGTGCCGCAACCGCAAAGTCACGATAGCCCGGATTCGCTGACGAGCCGACGTAGGCCTGATAGATCGGTTGTCCGGCAACCTCGCGGACAGGATGCACGTTGCCCGGACTGGACGGCATCGCGATCAGGGGTTCCAGATCATTGAGCGCGATCCGGTCGTGACAGTCGTACCGGGCGCCCGGGTCCGCAGTCAGTTCGACCCAGTCATGCTCACGACCCTGGCTGCGCAAGAAGGCGCGGACGACGTCGTCGGACGGAAAGACGGTGGTGGTGGCGCCCAGCTCGGTCCCCATGTTGGCGATCACATGGCGATCCATCACGCTGAGGGCGGCCAGGCCGGGTCCGTAGTACTCAATGATCCGCCCCGCGCCGCCATCGACGCCGTGTCTTCGCAGCATTTCGAGAATCACGTCCTTGGCGCTGACCCAGGCGGGCAGGTGGCCGGTGAGCTCCACGCCCCAGATGCGCGGCATGTCGAGGTGATAAGGCTCTCCCGCCATGGCCATGGCAACGTCCATGCCGCCGGCGCCGATGGCGAGCATGCCGATGGCTCCGGCCGCCGGCGTATGGCTGTCCGACCCCAGCAACGTCTTTCCGGGGACGCCGAACCGCTCCTGATGCACGGGGTGACTGACGCCGTTTCCGGGCGGGCTGTACCAGACGCCGAAGCGGCGACAGGCGCTCTCCAGGAAGAGGTGATCGTCGGGGTTGCGGTGATCCTCCTGCAGGAGGTTGTGATCGACGTATTGGGCACTGAGTTCCGTGCGCACGCGGTCGAGTTGCATGGCTTCGAGCATGAGCATGACCATCGTGCCGGTCGCATCCTGGGTCAGCGTCTGGTCGATGCGCAGTTCGACAGGCTCGCCCGGCCGGGCGGCACCGTTTACGCGGTGGGCGTCAATCAGCTTCTGTGTCACGTTCTGCTGGGTCACGATGGGTTATCCTCCATTCTCCTCCGCTCCCGGACTCGGTGATGACCTGTAGAACCTAGCGCTGCGCTTCTGAGCGTCCGCTGAACAAGCCGTGACTGGGTCGTAACCCGCGCGGCGTTACTTCCAATTCAGTTCCAATTCAGCGCGGCTTTACACCTCCCGTCCATAATCCAGTGAGCGACGACGGCGTCGTCGTCGAGTGATCGAAAGACGCGAACAGGAGGCTCACCATGATCAACATTACTGCGGATCAACTGGAAGAAATGCGGGACAAGAATCCGAACCTGCCGCTGATCAACGTGCTCGGTCCGGATCAGTACGAGGCAGCCCACATTCCGGGCTCGAAGAACATTCCCGTCGATGACCCTGAGTTCGTGGGGCGCGTCGAGGGGGCCGTCGGCGACCGGGATCGCGAAGTCGTGGTGTACTGCGCCAACGAGGCCTGCGACGCCTCCCCGCGGGCGGCCCAGCAACTCGAAGCCGCGGGGTTTCAATACGTCTACGACTACACCGGCGGAACAGATGACTGGAGCAAGGCCGGAAAGCCGCTGAGAAGCAGCCCTTGAGTCGACGCCGTGCAGTGGAACACGGCGGCCCATCGGAGCGAGCGAGATGCCACACGAACACACCCCAACCCGCGAGGGCGAGACCCTGATGATGGTCCAGGCGAGCGACGAACTGCTGCAGGGGCTCAACCACGCGTTCAATCGCGAGATCACGACGCTCCTGCGATACGTACAGCAGGCGTCCCGCATCGCCGGCGCGCAGTGGTCCTCGGTCCGGGACGTCTACCTGCGGGAAATCCCCGACGAGCTTGGACACGCTCAGTACCTTGCGGACAAGATCGTGATGCTGGGGGGCGTTCCCCGCCTTGATCCACAACTCAGTCCGCCGCCGGAAGATGTCCCGGACATGTTGCGCCGCGACATCGAGGAGGAACGCACGGACGTCCAGCACTACCGCCGGCTCGCCGCCATGGCGGACGAACAGGGCCTTGCGGACCTGAAAGTGCGGATGGAGGAGCAGGCGGCCGACGAGGCCCGACACGGTGAACAGATGCTGCGGCTGCTCGGCTGACAGCGTAACCCGACTTCGCGGGGCCTTCCGCAGGGAAGTCTCGCGCGTCAGCGAGTGATCGACATGAATGACAGTCAGGCAAAGTCGAAACGGACGATCGTGGTGACCGGCAGTTCCGGCCTGATCGGGAGCGCATTGTGCGAAGCGCTGCGCGACGAGTACCAGGTCTTTGGGCTGGATATCAGGCCGCCGGATGTCGATCTGGAGGACCGCTGCACGTTTGTTCACTGCGATCTGACCACGGACGAGAGCGTCCGCGATGCGTTGTCCGACGTGCGGGATCGTGGCGGAAGCAGGCTGGCAGCGGTGATCCACCTGGCGGCCCATTATGACTTCTCGGGCGACCCCAGCCCGCTCTACGAACGACTGACGGTCGCCGGGACCGAGCGGTTGCTGCGCGAACTCCGGACGTTCGAGTTCGTCGAGCAGTTCATCTTCTGCAGCAGTCTGCTGGTGATGAAGCCGATCGACGACGGCCCGGCGCGGTTGACGGAAGAATCGCCGACCCGGGCCGAGTGGGCCTACCCGCGCTCCAAGCTGCACGCCGAGCAGGTGCTGCACGAGCAGCACGCAGGCATCCCGGTCGTAATCCTGCGCCTGGCCGGCGTCTACACCGATGATTGCCAGTCGCTGCCTCTGGTGCATCACATCCGCCGCATCCACGCCCGCAGCCCCGAGAGCTACGTGTTTCCCGGCAACGCGGACCACGGACAGCCCTTCATTCACATCGACGACGCGGCCGCGTGTTTCGGCAAGGCCATCGCGCGTCGCGACGAACTGGATCTGCTGGAGACGTTTCTGGTTGCTGAGCCGGAGGTGATGAGTCATGCACGGTTGCAGCACGAACTGGGCCAGTTGATCCACGGCAAGAGCTGGCCGACCGTGCGCGTGCCTAAAGCGGCGGCCAAGTTAGGCGCGGCCGTGAAGGACGCGATGACCAGAGAAGACCGCTTTATTCGACCCTGGATGATCGACCTGGCGGACGACCACTATCCGGTGGAGATCGAGCGGGCGCGCCGGCGGCTGGCGTGGGAGCCGCGGCGCCGTTTGCAGTCGGCGTTGCCGGAGATGATTGCCCGGCTCAAGAAGGATCCGCTGGGCTGGTATCAGCGCAACGGCGTCGAGCCCCCGCCGGAGGTCAAGGAACATCATTGCGGCGAGTCGCCGGCACTGGAGCCGATGCGCCGGTGACCGCAGCCGCTGAAACCGCCGCCGCGGCGGACGCCCGCAGGGCGGCGCCGGCTCCGTGGAGCTTCAACCCGTCGAGTTGGAAGCAGCGCTTCCGCGTCGCCGTGCTGGCATTCGTCGCGTTTCTGATCGCGTCGTACATGGCGCTGTTCCAGTGGCGCCTGATCGGCGGTGTGTGGGATCCGGTGTTCGGCGAGCAGTCGGTCCAGGTGCTGGACTCGGACGTCTCGCACCGCATGAGGCGCTGGTTCCGCATTCCGGACGCGGCGCTCGGAGCGCTGGCGTATCTGGGTGACGTGGTGCTGGCGCTGGCCGGGTCGACACGACGGTGGCAGTACCGCCCGTGGCTGGTGGTTCTGTTCGGGCTGGACGTGATCCCGCTCGGCATCGTCAGCGCGGTTCTGGTGGTGTTGCAGGGAGCGGCGCTCGGGGCGTGGTGCTTTCTGTGCCTGGTCACGGCCGTGATTTCGTTGGCGCTGGTCGTACTGGCGGGCGACGAAGTGATCTCGTGCGTGCTGTATCTGCGGCGCGTGCGACGCATCAGCGGGAGCAATCGCGCGCTGTGGAACGCCTTCCTTGGGCGTCCGTCACAGACCGCCTGGGAGGCCGGCCGCGCGATCGCGCGGGGAGCGTCATGAATGTGGGGTCGGACCTCGGAGATTCTGCTGGCGGTGTGGTTGGCCGCGGCGTTCCTCGTGATCGACCCGAGTTCGCGCTGGATGCTCGTCCACGACCTGGTCTGCGCCGTGCTGGTCGCGGCGCTGGCCGGTGCGAGTTTTCACCCGTCGTGGCGGCGGCTGCACTGGTGGAACGTGGCAACCGGCTCCTGGTTGACCGCGGTGGGCCTGCTGGCCGCCGCGGCGCCGGCGCCGCCCGACCAGCAGAACCGCGTCATCGTCGGGTTGCTGATTGTGATGTTCGCGGTGGTGCCGAGCAGTTCGAGCCAGCCGCCGTCGGCGTGGCGTGCGTGGGAAGAAGATGCGTCCGCTGCGTCAGCGGGCGCAGGAGGCGTCAGAAGCGAACCATGACTGGAAGATCGTCCAGACAAGAAAGGAGCAATGCAAGTGCAGGTTGCAAAGGTTATCGAATTGTCCTGTTCGTCCACTGAGAGCTTCGGCGACGCCATCCGGCAGGGCATCGCCCGCGCCCACACGTCGGTCGACGACGTGCGCGGCGCGTGGATCAAGGAGCAGAAGGTCGTCGTCGAGGCCGGCGAGATCACGGAGTATCGCGTGGACATGAAAGTGACCTTCCTGGTCCGCGACTGACCTGCGGAGGCGCGTGACCGCCGTCCAGGATTCCCGCCCGCGGTGCCTGCGCCGTTGAAACGCCGGAGAAAAGGGAGATCAACGGATCGATGTTCGGACCCCGCATGACGCTTTTCAAGCTGTTCGGCTTTCCGATTCGCGTGGACGCGAGCTGGCTGCTGCTGTTCGTGCTCATCACCTGGTCGCTGGCCGGGTCGCTCTTTCCCGCGCTTTACCCCGATCTGTCGGGCGACGTCATGCTGGTGATGGGGATCGCCGGTGCGTTGGGGCTGTTCGGTTCGATCATCCTACACGAACTCGCGCACGCGCTGGTGGCGCGGCGTCACGCGATGCGGATGAGCGGGATCACGCTGTTCCTGTTCGGCGGTGTGGCCGAGATGACGACCGAGCCGCCCGACGCCCGGGCGGAGTTTCGCGTGGCCGTCGCCGGTCCGATCGCCAGCGTCGTGCTGGCGGCGGCCTGCCTGGGTCTGGGCGGGCTGGTTCAGGTGCTGTCCGGACCGGCGCCGGTCGTGGCCGTCCTGGAGTACCTTGGCGGCATCAACGCCATTCTGGTCGCGTTCAACGTACTGCCCGCCTTCCCGCTGGACGGCGGGCGGGTGTTGCGTTCGCTGCTGTGGCGGTGGAAGCAGGATCTGCGCTGGGCGACGCGGGTGTCGTCGGAAGTGGGGTCCGGGTTCGGTACGGCGCTGATCATCGTCGGCGTCGTCGTCTTTCTGGGCGGCGGGGTGGTGGGCGGCATGTGGTGGGTGCTGATCGGCCTGTTCCTGCGCGGCGCGGCGCGCATGTCGTTCCAGCAGCTCCTGGTGCGGCGGGCGCTGGAGGGCGAGGCGGTGGACCGGTTCATGAGCACCAACCCTGACACCGTGCCCGCCGACATCTCGGTGGAGGAGCTGGTCCATGACCACATCTATCAGCGCCACCACCAGATGTTCCCCGTGACCGACAATGGGTCGCTCTACGGGGCCGTGTCTACGCAGGACGTGCGCGACCTGCCGCGCGAACAGTGGCGCGAAAAACGCGTCGAGGACATAGCCCGCCCCATTGACGAACTGGCGACCGTGCAACCCGATACCGACGCCGTCGCGGCGCTCAGCCGGATGAACAGCGAGGGGCAGTCCCGGCTGCTGGTGGTCGAACAGCGCCACCTGCGCGGCATCCTGACGCTCAAAGACCTGATGAAATTCATCGCTCTGAAGGTGGAACTGGACGCCGAGGCGCCGCAACCGGGTCTGGTCGCGTCGGCCGCCGCGTCGTATCGCCAGTCTGAGGCGTAAGGTTCATGTTGCTACAACTGACTACAGCGAGCCGCGGTCGCGCACGTCCTCGGCCCCCGTCTGCTTCGCGCAATGGGCGCAACAGAACATCTTGCCATCGGTCTCGACGCCGTGCCCGATGATGCGGCACTGGCAGTGGGCGCACACCGGCGCCATGGCCTGAATGGCGCATTCGAAGCTGTCGAAGACGCGTCGCTCCGTGCCTCGCGTCACCTCGATCGTCTTGTCGTATTCGTTCCCACATGTGTCGCAGCGTGTCATGGTCTTGTCCTTTCACCGTTTCGCGGCGCGGCCGCCCGCCGGTCCACACGGCGCAGTCGGGCGGGCACGGGCGCGGGCCTCGATGCGTTCTTCTCAGACATATCCTCACCCGCCGTTCTGACGCACGCGTGAGACATGCCTGAAATCGCCGTAATTCACCGTCGCGGTTGGAGATGCGCGCTTCTCGGAGACGCTTGCTGGTCGAAACCTCAAGATGGGGGTATACTGATCTGACGGCCAATTAAACGTCCGCTGAATTCGCAGTTACGAGGCGCCGGTTCCGCCCGCCGGCTCGCTGGGAGCCGGCGGGCGGCGGCGCCGCTACCGAAGGAGGCCCCCTCATGCGTTTTCTGGTCATCGAAGACAATCCTCGTCTGGGTGAACTGGTCAGCAGCGCGCTGCGAGACGAGGGCTACGTGGTCGACCACACAACCTCCGGCCACGACGGAGAGGAGAAGGCCGCCTGCGGCTCCTATGACGGCATCGTGCTGGATCTGATGCTGCCGGATCATGACGGCGCCCAGATCTGCCGTAACCTGCGCCGGATGAAGATCGACACGCCGATTCTCGTGCTGACGGCTCTGTCGTCCACCGAGGACAAAGTCAACGGACTGAACGCCGGCGCCGACGACTACCTGACCAAGCCGTTCGAACTGGAGGAACTGGTCGCGCGCGTTCGGGCGCTGCTGCGGCGGTCGCAAGCCGTCGAGGGAACCCGTTTGCACTTCGCCGATATCGAAATGGATCTGGTCAGGCACTGCGTCACGCGGGGCGGCGCCCCCGTGGCCCTGACGGCCAAAGAGTTCGCGCTGCTGGAGTTCTTCCTTCGCAAGCCGGACCGCGTCCTGACGCGAGCGGTGATCGGCGAGCGCGTGTGGGACATGCTCTTCGAGGAGCAGAGCAACGTGATCGAGGTCTACGTGTCGCGCCTGCGGGCCAAAATCGACAAAGGGTTCGAACAACCCCTTCTGCACACCGTCGTCGGGACCGGCTACGTCCTCAGTCAGGATGGTCCTCCTGCGTGATGCGCTCATGGACGCCCAGGCGCCATTCCCGGCCCTACGCAGCATGCGCGTGCGACTGACGCTGGCGCACGTGGCGATCTTCGCCGTGCTTCAGGCGGCCCTCTGGCTCTCGATACATACGGTCCTGAGCCGGCAGCTTTACGCGCGTTTCGACGCCAAGCTGATGGAGCAGTCGGAGCACATGGTTGCGTTGCTGGAAGACGCGGGCCGTGTTCATGCGGGGGAAGATCCGTCCGTCTGGGCTCGAGAGGCCCTGGCGCCCTCTATTAAACGGGGGCCGGCTTTTCATGTCTCTTTTCCAGCCACCCAGGATTCCATCACGTCGGCCGGTCTGCCCGGTCTGAGCATTCCGCCGGACGTGCCGCAGGACCGGTCGACGTCGCCGACGTTCTATACCGGCCGCGGCAGCAGGAAGGGGGGTTCGGCTGGCCCGGAAGCGGCCGCGCGGTGGCTCACGGTGCGCCGGGAGGCGTCGTCGGACGGCCTGCCGGAGTTTGTGCTGAGTCTGGGGACGAGCCTGGGCCCGCTGCACGGAGCGCTGCAAACCACGCAGCAGCTTCTACTGCTCTTCGTCGTCACCAGTATCGTCGTGGTCGGCGTGACTTCGTGGATGCTGGGGCGGCGCTGGTTTGCGCCCATCGGCGTCATCGCCCGCAAGGCGCGCCGCCTGACGGTCAACCGGCTGAACGAGCGGCTTCCCGCGCCGGAATCGAACGACGAGATCAGCGAGATGGTGGACGTGCTCAATGAGATGTTCGACCGCCTGGAAACTCAGTTCAAGCGGCAGAAGCAGTTCATCGCCGACGTGTCGCACGAACTGAAGACGCCCCTCAGCGTCCTGCTGGCGGAAGCGCAGTCGCGCCGGGCAGAGCAAAACGGTTTCCGCGAGCGCGTGCAGGAGCAGACGCGGCTCATGCTGCGCACCGTCGAGAGCTTCCTGCTGCTGACACGGGCGACGGACGGCGCTCGCGCCCTGGTTCTGAGCCGCATTTCGATCGAAGACATCGTCATGGCGGCCGTGCGGAACTGCCGGCAGGAAGCGCAGCGCGCGAGCGTACGGCTCGTGCCGCTGTTGCACACGTCGGCGGGCGCTGCCGAGCCCGACATTCAGGGAGATACCGACCTGCTCCGCTCCGCCCTCGAGAACCTTCTGCACAACGCCATTCGATACTCGCCCCCGGATCAAGCGGTGACGATCGAGGTCCATGAAGCGGGCCAAAACGTCGAGATCGAGGTTCGCGACCGCGGGCCGGGCGTTCCGCCCGACCAGATTGGCATGATCTTCGATGCGTTCCATCAGGTTGCGTCCACCACCCGCGCGCCGGGACAATGCGGCATCGGACTGGCGATCGCAAAGTCGGTGGCGGCGGCTCACGGTGGCTCCATCCGCGTACAGAATCACGACGACGGCGGCGCGCTGTTCACCCTGTCGCTTCCCATCGATCGACCCGCGGTCGCTTCCGCCAGGGTCTGACGCGCGTGAAATCCTCAGTTCAGGGAAAATTCAGGCAGTTGGCGTAATCTCAACGAGTGACGCCGGCGCGAGTGCCGGCGCGCGTCCCGAAATGCGCATGGGCGAAGCGCCGATGATGAGGCGGGAGAAACGGTGGTGTTCAATCGGGCTGGTGGCCATCATGGCGGGTCTCGGATGCATCGCGTACCACAGTGCGTATGAGATACTCGCCGGACGCATCGAATCGCTGTCTCCACCGGGAGGATCGCAACCCGTCTGGATCTGGATCGTCGGTGGGGCGCTGATCGTGATCGGTCTTGTGCTCCTGGCGAGCGCCGGCCGTCGATGAGACAGCGTTCGGCCGGTCTGACCAGGTCAACGTCCGGCGCCGGCTGATGTCAGCACCGCGATGCCTGACGCATACAGCAGCAGGATGAGCACGCCCTCGAACCCGATGTTGGCAATGCCGCGGCGCTGCCGTCGGAGCAAGCCCAGGATGAGTACCGCCGTCTGCGCCGCGGCCAACGCGATCACGAAGATCTGATGCGCGTCGCACTCGTGGTAAATGGAGCCTTCCCGAAAGGCGACGTCTGCGACGGCCACGAACAGCACATCGAAGCTGTTGCCCCCGATGATGTTCCCCACCGCCAGCGTCAGCGCCCCCTGACGCACCGCCGCCACCGAGATGACCAGTTCCGGTATCGACGTGGTGACCGCGGTAAAGACGGCGCCCACCAGCGTCTCGTCAAGCTCGGTGGCTCGGGTGATCGCAAGCGCGCTCTCCGCGATGGTGTAGCCGGAAAAGACGAGCAGCACGCCGTACGCGGCAAATCGTCGCCACAGCGCGGATGGACGGGCATAGGGCCCCAGCGCGGGCCGGTCGGCGACTGTTTCCGGGGTCATCGCCGCCCGCCAGGTGTTCGCGCCGCGGGCGCCGCGGATCAGACGCACGCCGAGGACGTAGGTGAGGATGAGTCCGGCCGAACCCGGATGTACGCCCGCCACGGTCCACGCCGGCGCAGTCACGAGGAGTAGAACGAGCATCAGCAGCAGCGTCAGCAACGCGCCCTGCATGATGTTCGACAGCGACGCGGCTGCGTGCTCCAGATTGGTCGGGCGGTACGCCAGGTCCGCGATGACGAGGAACACCGTTTGCGCCGCGATTCCGCCGATGGCGTTGCTGAAGGCCAGGCGCGGTGCGCCCTCAGCGGCGGCCGTGATGGAGGCGACGATCCCCGGCAGGGACGTGCTCGCGCCCAGCAGCACGCCGCCGAACATGGCCTCCCCCCAGCCGGTGACGTCCGCCAGCGCATCGGAGACGCGGGCCATGCGGACACCCGCAAAGCCGATCACTGCCCCGGCGGCAACGAAAACCGTTACCGAGGCTCCGATTGGCAGGGATTGAAGTTCGTGCATGGGCAGAAGGATCGTAGCACCGCGGTCCAATTCGGGGCACATCGCGCTGACACCGAATTCAGTCCTCATTCAGCAGCATGTCATCGGCGGAATCTAGGCTGCACATGCTGCCACCCTGTCTATTAAGGAGTGTTTCATTGTGGAGCGTGTTCACACCCAGGGCGAACTTCGTGGCCCATGCGAGTCTGGCCCTGTCTGCGATGGCCGTGCTGGTCGCAACCGGATCGGCGCTTTCATTCGTCCGGTCGTCGTTCCGGACCGGCGTCGGCGTCGAAGTCTCGCAACCGGTTCCGTTCAGCCATCAGCATCACGTCGCGGGGTTGGGCATCGACTGTCGCTACTGCCATGCGACCGTCGAAGCGTCCGCGTTCGCGGGGATGCCCACGACTCAGACATGTATGAACTGCCACGCCCGGATCTGGACGGACGCCCCCGTGCTGGAACCCATTCGCCGGAGCTGGAGCACGGGCGAGCCGGTACGGTGGAACCGCGTGCATGACCTGCCGGACTTTGCGTACTTCGATCACTCGATCCACCTCGCCAGGGGTGTCGGTTGCTCCACGTGTCACGGCCGCATCGACCAGATGAGTCTGGCCCGCAAGGAGTCGACCTTGTTCATGAGCTGGTGTCTGGACTGTCATCGAAACCCGGAACCGCATCTGCGTCCCTCCGGGGAACTCTTCAACATGGCGTGGAAGCCGTCCCGTGCCGAGGGGCCGCATGATCCAAACGCCGAGCCGGACGACATCGCGACCGCCGCGCTGACGGACTGCTCAATCTGTCACCGTTGATCGGACTTGGGTGTGAACCACCGACTCAGTTCATTTCGTATGCATGAGTTCGCTGATGATCTGAAGGCATCGGCCCCGCTCGATGCCGCGGACGGACCGGCCTTCTGGCGATCGCTGGATGAATGGGCGCAAACGGAGGCGTTCCGCGCCTGGGCCGCCAGCGAGTTCCCGTCGGGACTGATGGACGGTCCGGACGGACCATCGCGCCGCGAGGCGCTGGCGCTGATGGCCGCGTCGTTGGCGCTCGCCGGATGGACCGGCTGCAGCCGACCGGCCGGCGGGCCGATCGTTCCCCGAGTGCGGGCGGACGACGCGGCGCCCGTGGATCACCCGCTCTACTATGCGACGGCGATCACGCGCGACGGCTACGCCAACGGAGTGCTGGTCAAAAGCCATGCCGGCCGGCCGACCAAGATCGAGGGGAACCCCGACCATCCGGCCAGCCTGGGCGCTACGGACGTGTTTACGCAGGCGGCCATCCTGGACATGTACGACCCGGACCGATCGCAGGCGGTTTATCACAACGGTCGAATTTCGACCTGGTCTGCCGCCGAGCGCGCGATCGCCGATCGGACTGCGCTGGCACGGGGTCGAAACGGGCGGGGCTTGCGCCTCCTTACGGGTCCGACGACGTCTCCGACCCTGATCGGGCAGATCAGGCAACTGCTTGATGATATGCCCCAGGCCAGGTGGCACGTTCATAGCGCCGCGCTCGGCGCCGGAGCGCTTCAAGGCGCAAACCTGGCATTCGACCGGCCGCTGGAGGCGATGTACAGGCTGGATCGGGCCGAGGTCATTGTCGCGCTGGACTCGGATTTTCTCTATGACGACCCAGGCGCCGTCCGCTATGCCCGCGACTACGCCGATGCTCGTCGCGTCAGCAGCCTGCCCGGCAAATCAACCGCCGGCATGAATCGGCTCTACGTCGCCGAACCCTGTCCGACGGTCACCGGTACCAACGCGGACCACCGGCTTCCAGCACCCGCAACGCGCATCAGTGACTTCGCCTGCCGCCTGGCGATCGAAGCAGGCGCCATTGCCGAGAGTGACGTGCCGGAGGCGGCGCTGTCGGATGTGGAAACCGTCTGGTTGCAAAACGTCGCGGCCGACCTGCGGGCGCATCGGGGCCGGAGCGTCGTCGTCGCCGGGCGATCACAGCCGGCGTATGTTCACGCCCTCGTCCATCTGGTGAACGAATACCTGGCCAACCTGGGCCAGACGCTGGCCATGATTGACCCGGTATCAGCCGCGACGATGCCGGAAGCGGCATCTCTGGCGGCGCTGATGGATGACGTCCACTCGGGGAGCGTCGAGACGCTCCTGATTCTCGACGCCAACCCGATCTACGATGCCCCTGTCGATCTGGATATCGTCGAAGGCGTGCGCGCCGTGCCGTTCGTCGCCCATGCCGGTCACTACCGCGACGAGACGGCGCGAATGTGCGAGTGGCACGTGCCCTTGGCGCACGAATTGGAATCGTGGGCAGACGCGCGCGCCTACGACGGTTCGCTGGCGGTGATCCAGCCGCTGATCGCGCCGTTGTACGAGGGGCGCCCACTGTTGGAAGTCCTGGAACTACTGGGCGGGCGTAAGGCTGGAAGCGGAAACGTGGCAATAACTGAACCGGGGGAGAGAACTGGGGGGGAGAAGCGAACCGCCCGTGCGATCCTTCGCGATCATTGGCGCGGTTTGGTCGGTCGCGTGGATTTCGACGCCTGGTGGGTCGCGACACTTCAGCGCGGCCAGGCGCCGGATTCCGCCGCCCGACCTGTTTCCATCAAAGTCAAGCGGGACGCGGTGCGGCAGGCGGTCCGACAGGCGTCGCCGCCTGACGCCGGGGAAGTCCGCGCAGCCTCCGCCCCGCCGTTGGAGTTGAACATTCAACTCGACCCCACGGTGCGCGACGGCCGCCACTCGAACAACGGCTGGCTGCAGGAACTGCCGAAGCCGTTGACCAGGCTCACCTGGGACAACGCAGCGCTATTAAGCCCCGCCACCGCATCGGCGCTGGGCGTCGCCAGCGAGGATGTTGTGCGGCTCGAGCACCGCGGGCGCCGGCTTGAGGCGCCTGCATGGATTCTGCCCGGTCATGCGGACGCATGTGTGACGGTTTCACTGGGATACGGCCGCTGGGCCGGCGGCCGCGTCGGTACGGGACGTGGGTTCAGCGCGTACACGCTTCGCGTAGACAAGGCGCCGTGGTTTTGTGACGGACTTGCGGTCCAACCCACCGGGCGTCGCATGGCGCTGGCCTGCACGCAATCGCATCAGTTGATGGAGAATCGCGATCTGGTCCGGGCAGGGACGCTGAGACAGTATACCAGCGATCCCGCTGGCCTGGTCCGCTCCGCTCATGAAGACGTATCCCTGTCGCTGTATCCGGCCCGAACCGGTGAACGTCCTCAGTGGGGCATGAGCATCGATCTGACCACGTGCATCGGCTGCAACGCGTGTGTCGTGGCCTGCCAGGCCGAGAACAACATTCCGGTCGTCGGGGCTGATCAGGTGCGGCTCGGACGGGAGATGCACTGGATCCGGGTCGATCGCTACTTCGAGGGACTGCCCGCCGCTCCCGTCATGCACCATCAGCCGGTGCCCTGCATGCACTGCGAAGACGCTCCCTGTGAAGTCGTATGTCCGGTCAGCGCGACGACGCACAGCCACGACGGGCTTAACGAGATGACGTACAACCGATGCGTCGGCACGCGGTATTGCTCCAACAACTGCCCGTACAAGGTGAGGCGGTTCAATTTCCATCAGTACGCCGACGTGGAGACGCCGAGCCTTCGTCTCCAGTACAACCCGGGCGTTACGGTTCGCGAGCGCGGCGTGATGGAGAAATGCACCTACTGCGTCCAACGGATTCGTACCGCGCACATCCAAGCCCGTAAGGACAACCGGGACATCCGCGACGGTGACGTGCTCACCGCCTGTCAGCAGGCGTGCCCCGCAAAGGCGATCGTGTTCGGCGACTTGCTCGACCCGCAGGGCGCCCTGGCCGCCGCGAAACGCGAGCCTCACGACTACGCCCTGCTCGCTCATCTGAATGTGCGTCCGCGCACGACCTATCTGGCGCGCGTGTTCAATCCGAACAGCAGGTTTGCGCGAGACGCCGCCGAGCCGGGATCAACTCACCACGGGCCGCCCTCCACGCGAGGCGAGCCCGCGCCATGACCACCGCCGTTCAGCCAGTCGATGCGGAATCGGCGGACCTCTCGCTCGCATGCGCCGATCTGTCCGACAGGATCGGCGGGATCCCGTTGCGGCCAGGGTTTCAACCACGATGGCTGGTGCTGTTCGGCGGCGCCATGACGCTGGCCATGGCAGGGGCGATCTCGGTCGTGTGGCTGGTGGTCCGAGGCGTCGGAGTCTGGGGCGTATCGGTGCCGGTCGCCTGGGGGTTCGCGATCGTTAACTTCGTGTGGTGGATCGGGATCGGCCATGCCGGCACGCTGATCTCGGCGATTCTGCTGCTGATGCGGCAGGACTGGCGGACCTCGATCAACCGGTTCGCCGAGGCCATGACGCTGTTCGCGGTCGCCAACGCCGCCATCTTTCCCCTGTTGCACCTCGGACGGATCTGGAAGTTCTATTATCTGTTCCCCTACCCGAACACGATGGGGCTGTGGCCACAATGGCGCAGCCCGCTGATGTGGGACGTGTTTGCGGTGCTGACCTACTCGCTCGTCTCCTTCCTGTTCTGGTATCTGGGACTCGTGCCGGACCTGGCCACCATGAGGGATCGAGCCGATCGACGCTGGGTGCGTCGTCTGACCGGGTTCTTCTCCCTGGGATGGCGCGGTTCGGCGCGGCACTGGCACCACTATCAGATGACGTACTGGATGCTGGCGGGCCTGGCCACGCCGCTGGTCGTGTCGGTTCATAGTATTGTCTCGCTGGATTTCGCCGTCTCCATCGTTCCCGGCTGGCACACGACCGTCTACCCGCCGTTCTTCGTGGCGGGGGCGATCTACTCGGGATTCGCGATGGTGTTGACGCTGGCGATCCCACTGCGGGCCGTCTTCGGCTTTCAGGACTTCATCACGTCTCGTCACCTCGCCAACATGGGCAAAGTGATGCTGACGGCAGGTCTGGTCGTCGCCTATGGCTACGTCATGGAGACGTTTACCGCCTGGTACAGCGGCGAGAGCGCCGAGTTGTACCTGGTGCGCAACCGCGCTCTGGGGCCGTATTCGCCCTACTTCTGGGGCATGATCGCCTGCAACGTGGGCGCTGGTCAGCTTCTGTGGTTTCGCCGGGTGCGCACGACGCCGACGGCGCTATTCATTGTGGCCCTCTTCGTCAACCTCGGAATGTGGCTGGAGCGATTCGTCATCGTCGTGGTCAGCCTGCACCGCGACTATCTGCCCTCTTCCTGGGGGACGTACGTGCCGACCCGCTGGGACTGGTCGTTGCTGCTGGGAACCCTCGGCCTGTTTGCGGCGCTGATGCTCCTGTTCGTCAGGTTTCTCCCGGCGATATCCATGTTCGAACTTAAGGAGGACGTCTATCACGGCCGGTACAAGCCGCAGCGGCCTCCGCCCGACGGCCCTGATTCCGGGCCGGACAGGGACCAGCCCGTCCTGGCCGGCGTCATCCCGGACGATCGGCTTTACGGCATCGTTGCCCAGTTCCGCGGCGCTGCGGACCTCATCAACGCTGCGGCGTCGGCACGCCAGGCCGGATATACGCACGTCGATGCGTACTCGCCGTTCCCGATCGCCGAACTCCCCCGCGCGCTGCGGCTGGCGAAATCCCCGATCCCGACGGCCGTCGCGGTCGGGGCGCTTCTGGGCGGTGCGCTTGCATACATCGTTCAGTGGTACTCCAACGCCATCCACTACCCGATCAACATTGGCGGGCGGCCCGATCATAGCTGGCCCTCCTACATTCCGCTCACCTTCGAGTTGGCCATCCTGGGCGGCGCCGCCTTCGCGGTCCTCGGCTTGTGCGTCCTGAACCGGCTCCCGCAGCCGTACCACCCCGTGTTCAACACGCCGTCGTTCGATCGCGCGTCGCGCGATTCGTTCTTCCTGTGCATCGAGTCGACCGATGATCGCTTCGACCGCCAGCAGACGCGGTCGGCGCTGCTGCGATTGGGCGCGATCCGTGTCAGTGAGGCGGTCCGATGAGCGACACGCTACGGATCATCCCCATCACGTGTGGAGCTACCGCCGTCGGCATGATCCTGGCGATCAGCGGTTGTGAGGGGCGCGACCGCATGGTTGACCGCGGCCGTGCCGGACCGCTCGATGCATCGACGGTGTTCCCTGACGGCGCGCTCGCCCGGCCGCGCGTGGCAGGTACGATCCCGCGCCCCGGGCCGGCCGGCCGATCCCTGGACGACGCGGCGGCTCGCCGTGCCCGGCCGCCGATCTCGTTTCCGCTGGTTCAGCGCGGCCGGGAGCGATTCGACATCTTCTGTGCTCCGTGCCACGGTCGGGACGGTTACGGGCGCGGCATGGTGATTCAACGCGGGTTCCCGCAGGCGGCATCGCATCATTCAGAGCGACTTCGCGACGTCGACGACGCCTACCTGTTCACGGTCATCACCGAAGGCACGGGGAACATGCCGGCGCACGGCGCTCTGGTTCCGATCGACGACCGCTGGGCGATCGTTGCCTACCTGCGCGCATTGCAACGCAGCCAGCGCGCGACCTTCGACGACGTCCCACCGGGCGAACGGGCCAGGCTGCTCGCCAAGGACTCAGGGACAGAGCCATCGACGGGGGATCGTTGAACTGTGAATGCGGCCGCGCACTATTCGGAGTGGATGGACCGGTTGACGAAGCCCGCGCTTCGGACGGCCGGTGCATCCGCGCTGCTGGCTGTCGTCCTGGCGCTCGCCGCGCCGACAGCGACGCTGCTGGGCTGCCTCTGCGCGTTCATACTCTGCACGGGGATGCCAATGGGTGGGTCGGCGGTTCTGATGCTGCACCATTTGACCGGCGGTCGGTGGGGGGTGGCCGTGCGAACGGAACTCGCCGCCATGGCCGTTACGACGCCGGTGTTAATTCTCTTTTTTCTTCCCGTCGCGATCGGCGTGACGGCACTGTACCCGTGGGCCGTGGAGCGCGATCCCGCCCTCCCCGAAACGACACGCCGATACCTGAGCGTAGGTGGGTTCTTGATTCGGTCGGCGGCGTTCCTGCTCATCTGGAGCGCCGGCGCGTGGCTGGTCGTGCGTTGCTCGTGGGCGAAGTCGGGGTCACAGACGGCTCAGGTCGGCTACGCCGCGCGGCCGGCGGCGGTCGGACTGCTGATCTATGTCGTCACGACGAGTTTCGCCGCCGTGGACTGGATCGGCTCGTTGGAACCTGCCTGGTACTCGGCGATGTTCGGCCTGTACGTGATCATGGGACAGGTTGTCAGCGCACTGGCACTGATCATCGTGCTGGTGGCAAGGCGTCGCGGGGCGGATGACGGGCCGGATGCAGATAGGATCCTTCAGGACGTGGCCACACTGTTGCTGACCGCAGTCGTGCTGCACGCGTATTTTGCTTACTCCCAGTTCTTCATCATCTGGAATGGCAATCTGCCCCGCGAGATCGGCTGGTATCTGCCGCGGATGCGCGGAATCTGGGGCGCTGCTGCCCTGGTTCTGATTGCGGCGCATTTCGTGGCGCCGCTGCTGCTGCTCAGCTCGCGCGACGTCAAGCGGCGGCCGCGCGTGTTGACGCGGATCGCGATCCTCATTCTGGCCGCCCGGTGTCTGGAGGCGGCGTGGTTCGTATTGCCGTCGTACCGCGGCTCCGTGTCGCTGGTGCTCGTCGCGGCCGGTCCACCCGTGCTGGCGCTGAGCAGCCTCTGGCTGGTCGCCTTCAACTGGAGTTGGAACCGCGTTGCGGCAGTGCGCGACGCCCAAACCCCCCAGCAGGACGGATCATGACCCAACGCAGACGTGCAACAGAATACCTCAAGGCGGAGCGTCAGGCGCCGGAGCCGGACGGCACGCGTGCGGGGATCGTCCTCGCGTTCGCGGCGGCCATCGCCGTCGTCGTCGTGTTGAGTGTGCCGCTGGCGGACATCGTGCTGCACGTCTACCGCGGGCCGGACCGGCTCCAACCCATTGACGCCGGTGAGCGGGACGGCGTCACCCGTCATTGGACAAACCCTGCCGGGGAATTGGCGGCGATGCGGGCCGCAGAAGACGAACGGCTGACGACCTATCAGTGGATCGACCGTGGGGCCGGCGTGGTCAGAATCCCGATCGAACGAGCCATGAGGTTGGTCGTTGCGGAGGCAGACGATGAGAGCCGCCACTCGAACGAGCGATGACGCGCGTCGCGACCTGGCCGATCAGAGCGAACCTGTCGGTCGCCCGCCGCCGCGCGCGCGAGGGCGGCGCCTGCCCGCCCTGGCCGCGCTGCTTGCAGCCGTTGCGGTCGAGCCGGCCGTGAGCGGGCCGCCACAGTCGCTTGCGGGCGTGCGGCTTGAGCAACGGCTGGGCGAGTCCGTTCCGCGTGAGGCTCGTTTTGTCGACGAAACCGCGGCCGAGGTGACACTTTCGGACTACGGGGGCGAGCGTCCGGTGATTCTCGTGCCCGTATTCTACCGCTGCCCGATGCTGTGTACGCAAGTGCTCAACGCCCTCATCCGCGCAACCGAGCGGCTGGATTTCAGAGCCGGCGAGCGCTTTGACGTCGTCGTGTTCAGCATCGATCCCAGGGAAGGGCCGGACCTCGCTTCGCAGAAGAAGCTGAGCTACTTCCGCCGGCGGATGTCCGATGCGTCCCACCGCGGCTGGCATTTTCTGACCGGCGCCGAGTCTGAGATTCATGAGCTTACGCGGGCCATCGGCTTTCACTACACATACGACCCGGCCACGGACCAGTTCGCGCACCCGGCCGCGATCGCCGTTCTGACGCCCACCGGGCGAGTCTCGCGATACCTGACCGGCGTCGACTACGACACCGGCGATCTGCGTCTGGCTCTGCTGGAAGCATCGCAAGGGTCGATCGGATCGGTCGCCGACCGAATCATCCTGCGATGTTACCGCTATGACCCGTCAACCGGGCGCTACGGATTCGCTGTCATGTCCGCCGTTCGCGCCGGGGGCGCCATGACGGTGATTGCGTTGGCTGCGGCCGTCCTCCTGCTCAACCGGCGGCGCCGGGCGCCGGCGCTGCGCGAAGCGGAGCGCCGTGCATGACAAACCTCGGAGCAAGCATCGGGCAGATCGGTGAGACGCCGCCGTTTTCGCTCTGGCCGCCCAGCGCTTCCACGGGCGCCGCCGACGTGGATCACGTCTACATGGGTCTGCTCGGGCTGACGCTGTTCTTCGTGGTGCTGATCGGCGCGCTGACGCTCGGCTACGGGGTGAAGTACCGGGCGGGCGCCGAGCCGCATCGGACCGGTCCGATCCGGCGCCGCCTGCAACTGGAGGTCGCCTGGGTGGCGGCGCCGCTGCTTCTTACGGCGGCGATCTTCGCCTGGGGCGCCTGGGTGTTCGTCGAGATGAACACGCCGCCGGCCGATGCCCGCACCATCTACGTCGTCGGCCGGCAATGGATGTGGAAGGTACAGCATCCCGGCGGGCGCCGTGAGATCAATGAGCTGCACGTTCCCGCGGGCGAACCCATCCGGCTCGTTCTGACGTCGCAGGACGTCATCCACAGTTTCTTCGTACCGGCGTTCCGCGTGAAGCGGGACGCGGTGCCCGGCAGTTATTCGTCGCTGTGGTTCCAGGCGAACGCCGTCGGCGAGTATCATCTGTTCTGCGCCGAGTACTGCGGCGCCGAGCACGCCCGCATGCGCGGCCGCGTGGTCATCATGCCGCCGGCCGAGTTCCAGCGCTGGCTCGCTGCCGGGGATGGGACGACAGCCGCACAGGAGGCGCCGGGCGGCGCGCGGGCCGCGGGCCGCGGTGATTCCCCTGACATCCTCCGCCGTTTCGGTTGTCTGGACTGCCACACGAGTGCCGCCGACGCGCCGGCCCCGGCGCTGACGGGGCTTTTCGGCCGGACCGTTGGGCTCAGCGACGGACGCAGCGTCACCGCCGACGAAAACTACATCCGGCAGTCTATCCTCGACCCGAATGACCGCGTTCCTCAGGGTTATGACAGTCCCTCGACGATGCCCGCCTACGCGGGGCAGATCACGGAGGAGGAGATGATTCAGCTCGTCGAGACCATCAAGGCGCTTCCACGCCCCGACGAAAACCGGGAGGGCGGCTCATGACGACGGCGCCGTCGCTCGCACTGCCGCAGCCGCACTATCTGAGCGTTCGGTGGTCGCTGCGCTCCTGGCTGCTGACGCTGGATCACAAGCGGATCGCGATGTTGTACCTGGTGTCCATCACCGGCTTTTTCTTCATCGGCGGCACTGCGGCCGTGCTCATGCGCCTGGAACTGGCGACGCCGCAAGCGGACCTGGTCGCGGCGGGGCTTTACAATCGGCTCTTTACGATTCACGGGACGGTCATGGTATGGTTCTTCCTGATCCCGTCGATCCCGGCGGTACTGGGCAACTTCCTCGTGCCTCTGATGATCGGGGCTCGTGACCTGGCGTTTCCGCGTCTGAACCTGTTGAGCTGGTACCTCTTCATGTTCGGCGGCGCGCTGGCCGTCGTCTCCATCGTCACGGGTGGCGTGGATACCGGTTGGACGTTCTACACGCCGTACAGCACGGCGTTCGCCAACTCCGCCGTCTTTCCCATGGTGGCCGGCATCTTCATCGCGGGCTTCTCCTCCATTCTGACCGGCATCAACTTCATCGTGTCCGTCCACACGATGCGCGCTCCCGGCCTGACCTGGTTCAGGCTGCCGTTGTTCATCTGGTCGATGTACGCCACCAGTCTGATCCTGGTGCTGGCGACGCCGGTGCTGGCCATCACGTTGGTGCTGATCGCCATGGAACGCTTCTGGGGCGTGGGCCTCTTCGATCCGGCGCTCGGCGGCGATCCGCTGCTGTTTCAACACCTCTTCTGGTTCTATTCCCACCCGGCGGTCTACATCATGGTCCTGCCCGCGATGGGCGTCATCAGCGAGCTGATTCCATGTTTCGCCAGGAATCCCATTTTCGGCTACCGCTTCATTGCTTATTCCAGCGTCGCCATCGCCGTCCTGGGATTCCTGGTGTGGGGCCATCACATGTTCGTGGCCGGTCAGAGCATCCGGATGTCCCTGGTCTTCGCCTTGCTCAGCTTTCTGGTGGCGATTCCGTCCGCGGTCAAGGTGTTCAACTGGATCGTCACGCTCCGCAACGGAACCATCCGCTACAAGACCCCGCTGCTCTATGCGCTCGGCTTCATCGGCCTGTTCACGGTCGGTGGATTGACGGGGCTGTTTCTGGCGTCGCTTGCCGTCGACTTGCACGTGCATGATACGTACTTCGTCGTTGCCCATTTTCACTACATCATGGTGGGCGGAACCGTGATGGCCACGCTCGGTGGCATCCACTTCTGGTGGCCCAAGATTACGGGACGCATGTACCCTGAGGCATGGGGCGTCTTCAGCGCCGTCCTGTTGTTCTTTGGCTTCAACCTGACCTTTTTTCCACAGTTTCTGCTCGGGTATCTGGGCATGGTCCGCCGCGTTGCGGAGTACCCACCCGAGTTTCAGGTGCTCAACGTGCTTTCATCCGCGGGTGCGTCCATTCTCGGCCTGGCGTATCTGATTCCACTCACGTACCTGACCCGGTCTCTGATTCGACATCCGGAGGCGGACCCCAACCCGTGGAACGCGACGGGGCTGGA
The DNA here is from genome assembly GCA_964648365.1 of uncultured Phycisphaeraceae bacterium. Classification (GTDB taxonomy): domain Bacteria; phylum Planctomycetota; class Phycisphaerae; order UBA1845; family UBA1845; genus SURF-32. The sequence goes on along the minus strand of CAZYLK010000004.1, from coordinate 14,236 downwards.
ATGGAGCACTCCGTCGCCGCCGCCTGAGCATAATTTCGCCGAAACGCCTGTCGTCACCGAGGCGCCGTACGCCTATACGGAGGCCGCAGCCACCGGCCGGGAGCGCGCCCATGGCTGATCCGCCCACCGCCGGACAGTTCCATGACCCCGCGCAGCAGCGAGAGGCCGCCGCAATGGGAATGTGGGCCTTCCTGACCACCGAGGTGCTGTTTTTCGGCGGTCTGCTTCTGGCGTACGCGGTGTATCGGCAGCACTATTCCGACGCGTTCGCGGAGGCCGGCGGACGCCTGTTGATGTGGCTCGGCGCCGCCAACACGGCCGTGCTCCTGACCAGCAGTTGGACCCTGGTGCTGGGCATCGACGCGGCAGCGCGTGAGGACCGCCGCCGGTGCCTCGCCATGCTGGGGGCGACCGCGGCGCTGGGGCTGGTGTTCCTGATTGTCAAAGCAGTGGAGTATTCGTTCGATTACCGCGAGGGCCTGATTCCGGGCGCCGGCTTCCGCACCGACTGGTCAACGAGGGCCGCAAACGTGCAACTGTTCTACGTTCTCTACTTTATTCTGACGGGCCTTCATGCCGTTCACATGCTCGCGGGAATCGGCGCCGTCGCCGTCATGATGATCCGCGTCAAGCGGGCAGATGCTCTCGGCTCGATGCGTAACACGCTCGAGTGTACCGGTCTCTATTGGCACTTCGTCGACATCGTGTGGGTGTTTCTGTTCCCATTGCTCTATCTTGCAGGCGCTGGATGAACACAACTGACTCAAAGCGACTTCCATATACGCGCGTAGCCGCAGCGCTTCTGGCGCTGCTGATCGCCACGATCCTATCCGATGGGGTGGACCTGGGAGGTCTCGCCTGGGCTGTCGCGCTGGGCATTGCCTCGGCGAAGGCGCTGCTCATCGCGACCTACTTCATGCACCTGCGCCATGCGAGTCCGGCGTCCCGGCTCTTTGCCGGCGCCGGGCTCTTCTGGCTGGCGATCCTTGGAGGGCTGACGCTGGCAGACGTGCTGGGCCGCTCGTGAGTTTCACGGGTCCGAGGTTCGTGTCATCCGAGTTGCGCCTCCGTCGTGACGCAAGGCTAGGCCGGCCGCGTCTCAGTCGTAGATCGGGACAGCCAATCGGGAGCGGGCGTGTCGGAAGTCCGATTCGGCCTGGTCAAAGGCGACGCCCACCAGCGTCGTCAGCGCGGCATTGATCGTCCGGGGGATCCACTCTTCCGGATCGCCGTTTTTCAGAATCGTGCGCACGCCAAGGCGCGCATACCGCCGTTCGAGTTCAACGTCCGTGGGTGGGATCATTGCAATCAGCGGCGCCGCGGTTCGCTCGTCGGCCATCACGGCCTCCGCCGTTTTCACTGATCCTTCACCGGCCGGGTCGGCGTCGAGCAAGACAAGATCCGGCCTGTCACGGGTCGTACGGAACAGACCGTCACACCCGTTTCCGGCGACCGCCACCTCCAATCCGAGCAACGTATCGCAGAGGGTACTCAGACGCTGCACGAGCGCAAGGTCGTCTCCAACAATCAGAACGCGGGTCGTTGACATGATGTTCCCTCCTTGTCTGGCAACGAACGTCCGGATCGCGCCGCATCAGCCGGGTGACCGACGTAGCCCTCCGTCGCGTCGGGACGGTCGCTTGCGGACTCATAGACTTCCCGAGGCGCGATCTCTCTTCCGGAGCCTTATTGCAAAGCCGAGGCCCTGCGCGGTCCGGGTGGTCGCTGCGCGGCGGTGACGCGTTGTCGTCTGCTCAGTTCTACCCTGCGAGCCTGAGGCCGCGATGAAAAGCGACTGAACCGTGCGTAACCAAGCCTGAGCAGTCCGAGGCATCTTCCGCCCGGTCATCAGCGATCGCTCGACGGAATGTCGACCGGAGCCCCGCCTCGAACTCAATCGGCCCCGCAGATCGCTGCGCGTCGCAAAGGGAACGCGCTGGCGCCCGGACGGCATCAGCGCGCTCCCCTGGGAACGACGGCGACGGGCACGTCAGCGCGATCCGCGCCTACGCTCCCGAAACCTCCTTCCAGTGGCCGGCAGCCTTCCGGAGGTTGTCGGCCTCGTCGCCAACATTCCACAGCTTGAGCGCGTCGACCTTGTCGTTCCTGAGGAACAACAGCAGCTTGCCCTCCACCACTTTGAAATTCGTCGGATCGATGGGGAACTTGTCCTGGACGGCCATGCCGTACGCACACCAGCCGCCGTACGCGGGCGCGTATCGCTTCGGGTCGCGCTCGAACTGCTCCACCTGCTCGGCTGAGGTCAGGAAGTAGGTCACGCCGTCATACTCGGCCTGAAAACGGGGATGGCCGCGCTCGGCGCGTCCCTTGGTGAGGTATGACACCGGGCTGAAGCCCTGCATCGCAACGCCGCTGGCGGACAGATTCCGAGCCCCGTGATACGCGCGGCTCGGCGCGACCCGCTGCCAAACCGGCGATGATGGGCTGGACGACAATCGGGACGCATCCTGCATCGCCTTCACCGCCTCCCCGGTCTTCCAGACACGGCTGGCGATCATGCGGAAGTTGACCAGCGCCGTCTGGTAGCCGTCGTAGTCCGGCAGGACCGCCGCCGCAGTCGCGTCGCTGACTACAGCGACCTCGAAACCCTGCTCGACCAGCTCCCGCATGTGCGATTCGGTGCACAGGTTGGCGGACATGCCGGCCAGAACGATCTTGGTGATGCCGCGTTTGCGAAGCTGAAGCACCAGGTCGTTCGACTCCGGGCCATATACCTTGTGCGGGCTTACGACGACCGTTTTGCCGTCGTTGATGTAGGGTTTGTAACGCTCGAGCCAGTCGGCGCCGGAGCCCTCAAACCCCTCCAGGCTCAGCGCGTGCGGCCGGTCGAACATGCCGATCTTGTGCATGAGCGTTTCGAGCGTCCCTTCGAACTTCCAGCGGTGATCGTGTGCGAAGTAGTAGTGCGGGGACACGAATACCTGCATCCCGGTGTCCTTCGCCGCCTTGAAGAGGGCTTCGATATTCTCGACGGTACCGTTATCGGTAACGCTCTTGCCGACCACGCCCCACGTCACGCCGTCGGGGCTGAGGAAGTCATTCTGCGGATCGGTGACGACCAGGGCCGTTCGCTCGGGGTCGATATCGAACCCCGGATCGGGCAACTGCGCCGACGTCACCGTGGGTACGATCGTGACTGCCGCTACGAGCGCGGCCATGTTCACATTCTGGATCATCATGTTTCTCCTCTGTCCGCTGCTGTCCGCAGCGTCTGTGTCTGGAAGCCTGCGTACCGATTACGCAGGTTGAGTTTCCCTGTTCGAATTGAGGTCGATCGAGTGGCGTCACCGCCACCCGATCAACCTCCGACGCGGTCGTCAGCAAGCGCACGCCGGCGTCGCGGCGGGCTCGACTTCCGGGAAGTCGATCTCGGTGCCGGCGACGTGGTTGAAGTAGTTCGTGAAGATGTTGAGCGCGACCGTGGCGACGGTCTCAACGATTTCGGCATCGCTCACGCCAGCGGCGCGCAGCGACGTCACGTCGTCGTCACTCACCCGACCGCGCTCCGTCACGATCTTGCGGGCGAACTGAAGGATCGCTTCCGTCTTGCGGTCCGTTGAGGCGCCGCGTCGGCTGTCCGCGATCTCCTCGTCGCCAAGCCCCGCCATCTTGCCCAGGGCGCAGTGTGCGGCCAGGCAATATCCGCACTGATTCACCTCACCGACCGTCAGGGCGATCTGCTCCCGCAGCTTCGGCGAAAGTCTGCTGCGACCGAGGCTGTTGCTGAAACCCAGATACGCCTCCAGCACGGCCGGCGAGTTCGCCATGGTCCGCATGAGGTTCGGCGTCATGCCGAGTTTCTGTTGCACACCCTCGAGGAGTGACCTGGCCTTCGGGGCTGCCTGTGACGTTTCGATGGCTCTGATGCGTGGCATGTTTGACTCCTTGTTCTGAACAACGACCGTGCCCATCACGGTCGGTAATGCCCCTGCCATTCGCACGGCGCGTGCCACCGCCATCGAGATGCACAAGCCTTTCCAATTAACAGGCTTACAGCAGAATTGGCGCGGGCGGCATGGCGACGCATTTGCGTGATTCACGAAAAAGCGTTGCGAAATCTCGTAGCTCGGCGACAATCGGTCGGTATGTCAGCCCTCGGCGAACGAATGTCGGTGTCCGACGTCCTCAAGGATCTTCTGCTCGAAATCGGGCAGCAGCGTTCGCCGGACGCGGTGCTGCGGGTGGTGGTGGATCGGCTGGCGGGGGAGGAACACATCGCCCTGGCCCGCATCTGGCTGATTCGATCAGGGGGCATCTGCTCCAAATGCCCGATGCCCGACGTGTGTGTCGCCCAGGCACGGTGCCTTCACCTGGTCGCCAGTGCCGGCCGTTCGTTAGTTGAGGACGACGGGCCGGCGTGGACTCGGCTCGATGGCGAGTTCTCCCGCTTCCCAATGGGCGTCCGCAAGGTCGGCAGGGTAGCCGCTTCGGGAGAATGCGTCGCGGTGCCCGACGTCCTGAAGGACACCGAGTGGATCGCCCGGCCGGAATGGACGCAACGGGAAGCGATCCGGGGTTTCGCGGGGCAGCCGCTCGTGTTCAAGGGAGAGATTCTCGGTGTCCTTGCGATCTTCACGCGCAGCCCGCTCAGTCAGCACTGCCTGGATTGGCTGCGGATGATCGCCGACCTGGTGGCGGCGTCGATCGCCAACGCGCGCGCCTTTGAGGAAATCCAGTCGCTTCGTACGCAGCTCGAGTTGGAAAACGCATACCTCAGAGAAGAGGTCTCCGACGCACGAGCTTTCGGCCAGATCGTTGGACAGAGCCCGGCCCTGCGAAGCATCACGCAGCAGATCGAGCTGGTCGCGCCCACGGACGCCAGCGTGCTGATTCTCGGGGAGTCCGGAACCGGCAAGGAACTCGTGGCGCAGGAGATTCACCGGCGGAGCCAGCGACACGAGCGCGCCCTGGTCCGCGTCAACTGCGCGTCGGTACCCAGGGAGATTTACGAGAGTGAGTTCTTCGGTCACGCCAAGGGCGCGTTTACCGGCGCCGTCCGCGACCGGGCCGGGCGCTTCGAACTCGCCAACGGCGGGACGCTTCTGCTCGACGAGGTGGGCGAGATACCACTGGAACTCCAGAGCAAGCTCCTGCGCGTCTTGCAGGAGGGAACTTACGAGCGTATCGGCGAAGAGAAGACACGCGCGGTCGATGTCCGCCTCATCGCTGCCACCAATCGCGAGTTGAAAGCGGAAGTTGAAGCGGGTCGGTTCCGTCAGGATCTGTTCTACCGGCTGAATGTTTTTCCGATCGAGGTTCCGCCGCTCCGCAAGCGTAAGGAAGACATCCCCCTTCTCGCGGAGCTGTTTCTTCAACAGGCTTCGCGCCGGTTCAATCGGCAGTGCAGGGGGCTGACCCAGGGTAACATCGTGGCGCTGCAAGCGTACGACTGGCCCGGCAACGTCCGCGAGTTGCTCAACGTCATTGAACGGGCTGTCATTACATCGCGGGCGGGGGCCATCCGCCTGGATCTTCCCCACCTGCAATCGGGTCGGTCACGCAAGCCCGATCCAGCAGCGACATCGCCGGCGACGGGAGTGGTTACGGATGCCGAGATGAAACGCCGTGATCGTCAGAACGTCCTGGCCGCCCTCCATCAAACGGACTGGCAAGTTCACGGCCCCGGCGGCGCGGCCGAGCTCCTGGGTATCCGACCGACCACGCTGGCGTCGCGGATCAAGCGAATGGGGCTACAGAAGGCCCGCGAGTGAGCGCGCGTGACTGTCTAACCGCAGTCGAGGTCCGTGCCCGCGAGGGGGCACCCGTCGATGCCGGCTGTGTGCGATCCGGGCCCGGTTCGCCTGAAGCGGGCGGTTGCGCGGCCGGACTCGTTGACTTGCGTGACTTCGGCCCGGGTTTCGTCGAGCGAAAGCACAAGCTCCGTGTCGGGCGGCAGCGACGTGCGGGCGGTAACCTTCACCCGTCCCCGGTCATTGCACCGGGCCGTCAGTCTGCGCACGGACTCGCATGACCGGAATCCGCCGGTGGGCGATAGTTCGATTTGCCGATCGGCGGCGAACGGGCCGTCGTACACTTCCGTCCGCGATGCCAGCGTGCCGCGCCGCGGCCAGGTGACTTCGATCCGGTCGGCCTGTTCGCTTCCACCCAGGCCGAAGATCTGCCGCAGGTCGTCCGTCGAGGTGGTGCTTGAGCCGATGTTGACTTCGCGAACCTGCGTGCGCCCGCCGGCAGTCAGCCGCACGACAGCCCCGGCCGCGTCGCGGTTGACGAGCAGGCCGTCGCCAATCAGCTTGACAGTCAACTGGTGATTGCCCGCCGTCGAGATATTCTCGTAGACCGAATTGAACTGCTCGGGCGTGTTGGGGTTCATCGTGATGATGTCCCGCAGTCCGTCGTTGTTGAAGTCGAGGTGCGCCGAGAACCGACTGGCGGCCGAGATGCCGTTGAGCGCGGCCGAGGCGTCACGCCAGTCGCCGTCGCCGTCGTTGATGAACAGCCGATCGAAGTTCGGATTCCGCCAGCTCCCGGCCATGTAGTAGTCCAGGTCCCCGTCGTTCTCCACGTCGATCAGGGCGTTGCCCCAGCCGAACACCGACGTAAACGGCGAAAACCGCTCAAGGACGCCGCCGTCGTTACGGTAGTAGGTGCCGGAGTCGAAGTTGCTGACGGCGTAGTCGAGGTCGCCGTCGCCGTCCATGTCGCCTGAGACGATGCCCATCGGTGCAAGGCCAAGCCGCGTGAAGCCGAATGCGTCGGCGGCGTTCTTGAACCTACGCCCGCCGGTCCGGTCGGACTTGTTGTGCAGCAGCGTGGATGGGTTTCCGTTGACGATGATGAACGCGTCCGGGTAACCGTCCGCGTCCAGGTCGGACCAGTGAACGGCATAGGCGGTTGAGAAGCGGTCCAGTGCGGGTGTCAGTACACTGACGTCCTCAAACGTGCCGTCGCCACGGTTGCGGAACAGCGTCACCGAGCGGTCGCTGTTGCCGGCATGTGCGACCATGAGGTCGAGCCGCCCGTCCAGATCGTAGTCCGCCCAGCCGCAGGACTCGGGGCTGTAACCCGTCAGTCGCAGCCCCGATTCGATCGTGACGTTCGTGAAGGTTCCATTACCATTGTTGCGATAGAGCAAGCCGAAGGAGCGATCGTCAGAACGCGCTCCAAGCGCGTAGATGTCCGGATCGCCGTCGTTGTCGTAGTCGGCGATGCCAAAGCCGAACGCTCCGCGGGCGGCGCCGTCGGCGTCGTCGAGACCGCTGCCCTCGGTCGTGTCGATGAACGTGCGCTCGTTGGGGCGGGCCTGGTCGGGCACGTTTCGCAGCAGGCGGTTCATCTGACCCTCCGGGTTGCCCATGACCACGTCCATGAACCCGTCGCCGTCGTAGTCCAGCACGCCCAGCCCGCTGGTCGCTCCGCCGAGGTCGATGAGGCGTTCGGCCGTACGGTCCACGAAGCAGACGCCGTCGATGCAGACCTGCGCCAGCGAAGTCGGCGCGGCCGACGCCATCGCTGTACTGACGAGCGCGATGACAGTCTTGTGGAAATCCAGTCGGGTTGATGGGGACATTCCAGCTTCTCCATTTCGTGTGAAAACGAACAGTTCATAGGCGCACGGCGCACGGCGCGCCGGTGGTGTAATCGGGTAACGCTCGGGGCGCGGCCCCGCAGAGGGGTATGCCCTCCGAGGACCGGCGTTTACAGGCCTCCGCACGCGGCCTTGGTCGCAGTTGGACGCACAACATTCGGTCCGCGTTACCGGATCATGTCGCTTCCGACGGGATTACACCGACTGGGTCCAGGGCGAACCGCCATGTGAGACACAGTGGGGCATTTGAGGGCCGACGTATGCCAGTCATGACGAAGCCGGTGTCGGGCCGGTGCGTACCGATGGAGCTGGTACTCGTGTGACGCGACGTAACCATTCCGCGGGGCGTGAATCCAAGGCGTGTCGCAACGTGTGGTGCAGTGGCGTACTTCCCACGCGAGGCGTGGCAGTATCCTTGCGGCGCTCACGCCGCGTCGCCCGAGCGGATCATGGCTGAGGCGATCGTTTTCATCATGGTTAGCTATGCCCTGCTTGGGGCAGTGTTCGCTGCCGCATTCATCGTGCGCGGCATCGAACGAGTCGACCCGACGGCGCACGGGGCGCCCTGGTCGTTCCGGCTGCTCATACTGCCAGGCGCCATGGCGCTGTGGCCACTGTTACTCAGTCGGTGGCGCCGCGCGCCGAAGTCGGAGGCTCGGCGATGAATCGGTTGCAACGTCGCTGGCACGCGGGGATCTGGCTGGTGCTCGAGCCGCTGATTCTGCTGGGTCTGGCGGCGGCGCTGGCGGCCCGGCCGCCGGCGCTCGATTCTCCCGATGCTCAAGCAGCCGGCGGGCCGAATCCTGATTCCGCGCTGTCTGCCCGGCCGCACACGCCCGGGGGGCTTCCATGAGCGTCGGATACGTCGCCGTTCAGTGGAACCGCCACAAGCGCATCTACGATGGCTGCGTCGGCGGCGCGGTGGCGCTGTATCTGGTTCTGTTTTTCGCGGCGGGCAAGACGCTCTACACCGGCGCCCACGCGATCAGCGACGAGATACTGGTCATCCGGGCGCTGGGCACGTGTGCTTATCTGATGCTGCACCTCGTGCTGTGCATCGGTCCGCTTGCGCGACTCGACCCGCGGTTCCTGCCGCTGCTATACAACCGGCGGCACCTCGGCGTGGCCACTTTCCTGGTCGCGGTCGGTCACGGCGCCGTCGTGACAGGCTTCTACCACGGCTTCGGCGTGGTCAACCCGCTTGTGTCGCTGCTGACCAGCAACACCAACTACGGATCGCTGAGCGCTTTTCCGTTTCAAATTCTCGGCGTCCTGGCACTGTTGATCCTGTTCCTCATGGCGGCCACGAGCCATGACTTCTGGCTCAAGAACCTGGGGGCGACGGCGTGGAAGCGGCTGCACATGTGCGCCTACCTCGCGTACGCCCTGCTGGTAATGCACGTGGCGCTGGGCATTCTTCAGACGCATCGGAGCGCCTGGCTTGCGGGGTTGGTGGCTGCGGGTGTCCTGGTGGTAGGAACCTTGCACGTCGTCGCGGGGCTGCGCGAACGCCGGCACGACGACCGCGGCCTCCACCGACATGCAGCGGAGGGCGGCGCGTGGGTGGATGTTGCGAGCGTGGATGACGTTGCCGAGCATCGGGGAATCACCGCCACGGTCGGCGACGGCGAACGAATTGCGCTGTTCCGCTACGGCAACTGCATTTCGGCGACGACCAACGTCTGCGCCCATCAGGGCGGGCCGTTGGGTGAAGGCAAGATCATCGACGGCTGCATCACCTGTCCCTGGCACGGCTGGCAGTATCGGCCCGGTGACGGCCAGTCGCCGCCGCCGTTTACCGAGCGGATCCCGACGTATCGCGTTCGAGTCGTCGGACGGCGCATCGAGGTGAATCCAGCCCCGCTGCCACCGGGAACGCCCGTCGAACCGGCGGTCGTGCCGTGATGTT
>CAZYLK010000004.1:0-4660 GCA_964648365.1 uncultured Phycisphaeraceae bacterium | reverse complement strand
GAGGAATGGTTGAACCTCGTGCTCCTTCTTCCCTGACTCCCTCATTCCCTTACTCCCTGATCCCTTTACTCCCTGCTTCCCTGCGGAGATCGTTCTGATGGCTGAGTCGACCGAGTTCTACGTAGGCTATCTGAGGACGCCGCCGCGCCTGGCGGCGTTCTGGAAGTGGGCGGCGCCCGGCGTGATCGCGGCGACGTTGGCGGCCGGGTGGTTCCTGTCTCGATCGCAGAACGACCCGGGCGACGGCGTGTGGCAGGACGGGTTGCAGACGTTCGTCGGCCGGGTGGCCGCTGTTCCATACGCGCACATTCGCGTCGCATCCCGCAGCCCGGGTGCAGGAGTCGAAACGATCCTGCTGGTGTCCGAGGGAAAGCGCGGCGGCGCGGCGGCGATCGCGGGGCTGGACGGCCGCATGGCGCGGGTCACCGGCACGCTTCTTGAGCGGGACGGTCTGAAGCTGCTGGAACTGTCCGGCGACGCCGTACCGGTTGCCGACGACGCTCTTTCGTCCGGCCGGGAGGTCCGTCCAGCGGCGCCGGCGACCGCGTCGCTGGGCGCCGTGACGCTGCGGGGCGAGATCATCGACCCCAAGTGCTACTCCGGGGCCATGAAGCCGGGCGAGGGCAAGACGCACAAGGCCTGCGCGACGCTGTGCATCGCGGGGGGCATTCCACCCATGTTCGTTTCCATCGATGAGGCCGGGCGGCGGAGCTACTACCTGCTCGCCGGACGGGACGGCGGGGCGCTCGACGAGCGCATTCTGCCCTTCGTGGCCGACCCGGTCGAGGTCACGGGCGAGCTCGAACGGCGCGACGATCTTCAGGTTTTGCGCATTGATCCGACTAACATCCGCCGGCGCTGAGCCGGCCTTCGCGTAACGGATGCCCCAGTTCCGCATCGAAACGTGCATGTCCGTCGCGGAGCGCGAACGCCCGCTGACGCCGGGGACGGGCGTCGTCACCGCCATTGAGGAGAACCAGGCGTGGTCAGGATTTGTAGATTCCTTTTTGCCCCGTTGCTGGGCGCGTTGATAGGCGCGTCGGCGTATGCCGAACCCCCGAACTTCACGGTTGCGTCAGGCGACGAGACATTCCGCCTCGCGGACGCCCGCGGCCGGTTCGTTGCCCTGCACTATCTTCCGAAGGGCGAATGCGCCGACTGCCGACGGACGATCGCCGAGGCCGTGCGACGCGGGCCCGAAGTGGCAGGCGTGGTGCACGTGTTCATCAAGCCGGACTCGGAAGACGCGGTCCGGATGTGGGCCGAACGGCTGAAGGCGGACGGCGTATCGGCAACGATCTTCCCGGACGCGAATGGGGAAGTTGCAAAGCAACTCGAACTTCCCCCGGCTTACGCGTCTGACGATCACGCCGCCGATGAACCGGCGCTGGTGTTGCTCGATCCGAAGGGGAACGAGTGCTTCCGGTATGTCGACGGCGCGTCCGCCGACCGGTTGTCATTCGATAGATTTGCTCGCGAAGTCGCGGGCTGCGCCGTCAATCCCGCCGTCGAGCAGTACAACCTCTCGAGTGGTTCACCGGCCATCCAGGGCTACGATCCGGTCGCATACGTCGATGCCGGCCAGGCACAGCCGGGCGATTCGAAACGGGTAAGCAGCTATCGCGGCGTCACCTATCGCTTCGCGACGGCGCAGAACCGCGAAAAGTTCGCAACCGATCCGGACAAATATCTGCCGGCCTATGGCGGCTGGTGCGCGACCGCGATGGCCGATGGCCGCAAGGTCGACATCGATCCGGAGAACTTCAAGGTCACGAACGGCCGGCTGTTTCTTTTTTACAAAGGCTGGCTCGGCGACGCTCGCAAAGACTGGAACAAGGACGAGCGGACGCTGACCAAGCAGGCGGACGGTGCGTGGCAGAAGATCGCACCCGGCGATTCCATCGCGAAGGAGTAGACTGATGACGCAGGGAAGTCAGAGCGTTGTATTCGGGGCGTGCGGAACCGACCACGTCTGTGTAACGAGTGGCGTCTTAGCCGACAAACCTACCGGAGGCGCCGCCGCGCTGAGCTGGATCCTCCAGGTCGTTGCCGCGGTGATCCTGTTCCAGACCCTGTTCTTCAAGTTCACCGGTGCGGAGGAGTCGGTCTACATCTTCACGACGCTGGGGATGGAGCCCTGGGGGCGCATTGGCTCCGGCGTCGCGGAACTGGTGGCCGTCGTTCTGCTGCTGATACCGCGGTCGGCGGTGCTTGGCGCGTGCGTGTCTTTGGGCGTGATTTCCGGCGCCATCGCCAGTCACGTCACGAAGCTCGGGATCGTGGTCAAGGACGATGGTGGGTTGCTCTTTGCTCTGGCACTGGTGGTCTTCGCGTGCAGCCTGGGCGTCCTGCTCATTCGGCGGCGTCAATTCGTCGCCTGGCTACGCTGGCTCCCTGCGCGGCTGCGCGACGGCGCCGCCGCGAGCTGATGAAGGAGCAGTCTCTGACAGTTGAACTCTTCGCCATTCAGCGTGCATATTCCGCGCGGCGCGCGATTCCCTTAAGAACGAGGGGAGTGAGGGAGGCAGGGAACGAGGGAGTAAGGGAGGCATGACAGACTACAGTCATTCCCGCGTCCACTCATTCCCTTACTCCCGTCTCCCTCACTCCCCGTGTTCACCCTTTGGTTGCGGCTGTCGGTGGCCTCAGGCCAAACCGTCGGGTGGCCGCGTCGCATGGTGCCGGTCAGCGACTGACGCTAGCATAAGTGGTGTTGGCGCGGCGCGTTCCGCATCGGCGCGGAATCGACCGGTGTGCCTGTGCCTGATGAGTTCCCATGCCCAATTCCGCAGTACCGATCCCAGCCGTTCGCAATCCCTCACATGAACCGCCGCCTGGTGCAGCCGCGAATCCGTTCGTCACGCTCGTCGCCTCGCTCGATCAACTCGCCGAGGTCATCCGTGCCGCGAGCGACGACCAGTACGTCCGGAGTCCGGTCGGCGTGATACCCGGCAGCTTGGGCGGCCATGTCCGTCACTGCCTCGACCACGTCGCGGCGCTGTGCGCCGGAGTCCCCACCTGCCGGATCGACTACGATCGGCGAGAACGCGGCACGCCGGTTGAAACGAGCCGAGCCTCGGCGCTGCACGCCGTTGAGGCGCTGCGGGACCGAATTGCCGCGATGGACGCATCGACGCTCACCCGGGAGGTTCGCGTGACCACGATGCTGGCAGAGGATGGGACGCATCTGGAGTCGGCGTCGTCGCTGGGTCGCGAAGTTGTGTTCGTCCTCAGTCATACCGTTCACCACGGTGCGCTCATGCTGGCCATTTGCAGGAAACTCGACGTTGCCGTGCCCGAGCGGTTCGGCTTCGCGCCGTCCACGCTTGCGCACTTCGATGAGTCGCAGCGTGTCGGGACGCCCGTGCCGCGCCAGCCGCCCGTTGACGAACGTCTGGCGCGGCCGTTCAGGCCGTGATCCCACCGGCTGGACGCCGGTGGCACACGCGGGTTGATACATTCTTCGACAAGCTGCCCGCCTCCTGTCGCATGGCCATGATGCCGCCGACGATCGAGCCGTCCAGGCAATCCATTGCCGTGTGCGTCCTCGCATCGATCCCCCGATCGGATCAAGCGCGAACTCACGCCGGCGTTGGACGTCGTCTCGTCATCGCGTGGCACCGTTCTCGGCGAACTGGGATTCTGGCTGACGCACCGGAGTCCGCGCCGGCGTGTCGCGCAGCAACCACCAGCTCGCGGCTGGCTTCCTGCATCCGACCGAGCGGTCGGCCGGGCGGCCGGCGCCCCGTCGCGGCGCTCCAACCGCCTGCTCGACGAGCAAGGGTTGCTCGAGGCTTGGCAATGTCCGCCGATGGGCGTCACTGTGCGCGGCGAGGTGGTGACGGCAACGGCGTCACTCCTCGGCGATCTTCATCGCATGGCCGTCCGGGTCGCGGACAATGACCGCCTCCCCGCCGGCCGACTGCGATGGCTGTAATTCAATCACATCCGGCGAGACGAATCGAGCCCCCGTCCGCCGCAACCGTTCGGCCGCGGCGCCCGCGTCGCTCACGATCAGCGTCGTCTGCCAGTGGAGAATGTCGTTCGACCGGGCGTCCGGCGGAAGGGGTCGTCCATCGCGCGGCTGGAGATACTCCAGGAACTCGATTGCGGGCCCCGCGCGCCCGCGCAGCGACGTGATGCGAAGATGCGCGCCCGGCACGTTGTTGAGCGCCTCCTGCTCCACGCCATAGTTCTCGCTGCCGCCGACGACTCGGAACCCGAGGCTGTCGCGGTAGAACCAGAAGCTCGCGTCGGTATCCGCCACGACGATGGACGTGTGGTCGATGCCCAGGAACAATCTGCCCGTCCCGAAATGCCACTTCCGATCCCCTTTGCCCGCAGGGAACTCCAGAATCTCCAGGAAGTGGCCGTCCGGGTCGCGAAAGTAGAACGCCCTGATGCCGGCGGCGTTCGGGTTCCAGTCTGGAAGGCGTTGTGGACCGTTCACCGACGCCGGCCGGACGCCGTGCTCCCGCAGTCGTGCGTATGCGAGGTCCATGTCGCTGACGATGATGGCGATGTGCTGAAACCAGAGGTCGTTGCTGCGCGAATCGGTTGGGAAGGGCCGGCCCGCTGGCGCCGTGTACTCGGTCAATTCGATGGACTCGTCGCCGAGCTTGAGCCGGGCTGTGCGGGCGTCGGCGGATTCCAACCCCTG
>CAZYLK010000003.1:13068-75786 GCA_964648365.1 uncultured Phycisphaeraceae bacterium | reverse complement strand
GGCACGGCCTTCCAGGCCGTGTGATTCGGAGGGCGGCAGGCGCGCCTGCCTGTCGTGAAGTAGTTTCCCTCCAGGAGGGCAGGTACCGAGTCGCAATCACGGGCAAGATGCCCGTGCCACGCGCGCCGCCCACCGCTTGATAGCCCCGCGGATTGCGTCACGCACCCCGCGGGCACGGCTTGGGACTGTCGACTCCCTCGAAAACCCCCCGCCGGTCGATATAATCCCACATAGATCGAGGCGGAGTGCGTCCGCCCCCGGTGACATCGCTTATGCCCAGTCCCAGGCCCATCGCGCTGGCCCTTCTCATCGTGTGTGCGATTGCGCACGCGCAGGAAGACGCCGACGCGCCAAGACAGGATCGGCGGGAATCGTCCCGCAACACGCTCGGCCCCCTGCACGAAATCACCCGTCAGATCAAGAAGTTCGGCCCCTGGGATCAGCAAATCGAGATCATCGAGCCTGCGATCGATCGGTTGTGGGAACAGAACGGCTGGACCGACGATGCCGATCTCTTCGCCCGTGATACATCCAAAGACGTCGCCCGGATCCCCCCGTGGCGCGTAATGGAACGGCTGACGCGGCTCACGGATCTGGTCGGCCAGCGGTATCACCTGAGCGACCAGCAGAAAATGAGCCTCCAAGGATCGATCCTCAGCGAGACCACCAGCCTGCTGATTGAACACGGCCCGACGCTGATGGAGCAGGTTCGCAAGGCGGTGGACCGCAGCGCCGAGTATCGGGATCGTGGGCCGACCCGCGAGGAACTCGCGGCATTTATGGCCGAATGGACACGGGCGACGGAAGGGCTGCATCAGGACGCACTCAAAGCGACGGAACGCATCCGCGCCGGCTTGGAAGCCGGCATGGATCCGTCGCAGCGCGAACTGCTCAACCGTGACCTGCCGACGCTGGAGAAGCTGACGCGATTCGCGAACGATCAGCGGGAGGCGTGGGCGCGCGGGCAGTGGAAGCCCAGCGACTGGGGCCTGCGTGATGAAGATCTGGCCTGGCGCCGAGGCGCGGTGTCGGATACGTCCGGCGCTGAGGCCCCGGTGCAGTCAGGCGAGGCGCAGCCGCCGCCGTCGCGCTGGCTTGCATACGAGCCTGCAACGTGGATCGCCTACGTTCGCCACAACACGACGCTCTACCGGCTCGACGAACCGCAACAGGCAGCACTGATGTCCATCCACACCGAACTCTTCGAGCGGGCAACGGCCTACATCTCGCAGCGCGGTGAAACGTTAAGCGCTGTCACCGGCGCAGCCCGCGCGACTGACGATGCCTGGGCGCCGGTTCGGGCCTGCTTCGGCGAATTGACCGAGCGCATGGCGGCCATCCCGACGCAGGCACAGCGTGACGCCGCCGGCGAGCGAAAGTAGAGCGCAGCGTCGCGTCGTCGCCACTCGCGTAGCACGGTCCGGCACAACCTCAGCCGCATGGGTTTTATCGGTCGGCCGGGCCACTGACGCGGACGCATCGTGACTCTCCGCTTGTCGGAGGTGGACGGTGCTTCTACGATCTGCCGAAGAAATCCACAGGATTTCGATCTGCGCTGCCCGCCGGATGCTGCCGCGGCGCGGCGCCCGTTCGGAGCAGGCGTGCATGTCGCAGTGGTTCCATCCTACGCCCGGGGTCGCGGGCGCCGTCGCGGCGCTGTTGCTGACCACGGCGACCGGCGCGCAAGATCCTCGGGCTTATAACTTTACGACACGCTTCGACGAGTACGGCAACGCACGCTGGAACAGCAATCGCTGGGGGAGCACGGCCTACGGACTCGAGCCCCCCGCCGGCGCGGCGCCTTGGGACTATGTCTCGCTTAGCGCGCCTGCGGCTGCGCCCGGGCTGGGCTTTGCCACGCCGCAGGTTCCCGCACGGTCGGCCGGCGGGTTGTTCGACCGGCTCCCCCCGTTGGCGTCACCGGCGGCAGCGGGAGCGGAAGCGCCGGCGCTTCCGATCGCATCGTCCATCGACGTGACCCGCCAGCGCGTGCTGGCGACGGCACGCTTCATCATGGCCGCGCGATCGCCTCTGCTGGCCGAATCCGGTGATGTCTCTTCCGGGGGGGACGACGCCGTCGACCCGCCGTCAAGTGTCGTGACATCAGGTACCGGGCGCTTCCTGCGCCAACAAAGCGCCGCCCTCTACCAGCGGACGCGTGCCGCGGGATGGACGGCTTTCGGGCAGGCGGATTACTCGGGCGCGTCGTACCAGCTTCAGACCGCACTGTCGCTCAGTCCGGCGGACCGCGTAGCGCGGCTGGGCATGCTCTTCTGCGACGTGGGCCTGGAGCGATTCACGGCCGCGCAGACGCGCATGGCCCGATCCGTCCGACAGGAGGGCCAGGAGGCTCTGACACGATCCGTGGCCTACGGCGCCCAGTTCGCCTCGGCCGAAGAGTACGTGAGGGTCAGCACTCAACTTCAACGCCACGTGGCCGCGCGACCGGGCGACCTGGACGCCGCCGCCCTGCTCGCGTTCTTCCTGTGGCACGCGGGCGGCGACAGCGATGCGCTGCGGGTCGCCGACCAGATCGCCCGGCAACGGCCGGAATCGCCCTACGCCGCCTGGGCGGCGACGATGCGCAGCGCCGCGAGGACGCCTGCCGCACCCGCGGCGCCATCCGCGCCGGCGGTTGAAAGCGCCCAGCCATGACACAGGTCGCCCCCTCCGCATCCGCGCCGCGTCACGTCGAACCTCAAGAAGCGACGGCCGGGTATCGGTCGCAAACCACAGCCGCATCACCTGACTCGGCTCGAACCGCGTTCGGCCTGCCCATCTTCGTCGTTCGTCATCGCCTCGCGATCTGCATGATCGCACACGTCGTCTTTTTCAGCCTGTCGATGCTGGCGGCGTTTGCGCTGGCCTACAACTTCCATCGCGCGCTGCGCTGGCCCCCCGCGTACGTGGGCGGGCCGATCGGCGTCGGCTGGCTGTATACGCTGCTGCCGCCGATGCTGCTGCTGTCCGTGCTGATCAAGACGCTGGTCTTCGGTGTGACGGGGCAATACCGCGGCTCGTGGCGATACATCGGCTTCCACGACCTGTTCGGCGTATCGTGGGCGGCATTGATCAGCTCGGTGATTCTCGTGATCGCGTATTTTCTGGTCGAGAACCTCTCGACTCAGATGACGGGCCAGGCGCTGATCGACCGGTTTACGCCGCCGCGCTTTCGCCAGTCGATCTTCCTGCTCGACTTCGGCATGACGATCGCCTTCGTCTGCGGGGCGCGCATCGTCGTTCGGTTCTATTACGAAGAGGTTCGCGTCCATCGTGCGGCGAGCGCCCGCCGCCTCCTGATCGTCGGATCGGGAGACGAAGCCGAGTCGGTGATCCGACAGATCCGCAGGATGCCCGAAGTGGGCTACGTGGTCGTGGGCCTGGTGGACGACCGCGCGTCCGGTCAGTCGGGGACGATCCACGGTGCGGCGTTCCTCGGATCGACCGATCGCCTGCCGGAACTGGTCGCGCGGCACTCGGTGGACGAAGTGCTGATCGCGCTTCCGAACGCGCGCCCGCGCGAAATGCGCGAATGGGTGGAGCGCTGCTCCGGCACCGGTGTGCGCTTTCGCGTGCTGCCGAGCGTCTCGGCGCTGATGGAAGACCGTGTACAGGTCAACTACATCCGCGACGTGGACATCGCCGACCTGCTCCGCCGCGACCCGGTCCAGCTCGACACGGAGCGCATCGCGCAGCAGATCCGCGGACGCACCATTGTGGTGACGGGCGCCGGCGGCAGCATCGGCTCCGAATTGACGCGCCAGATCGCCCAGTTCGGGCCGTCGCGGCTGGTGCTGATGGAGCGTGCGGAGAACGCCCTCTTCGAGATTGATCGCGAACTGCGCCGCGGTTTTCCGGCGCTCGACATCGTTGCGGCCATCGCCGACGTATGCGACGGGCGGCGCGTGGCCGACGTTTTCGCGACGCATCGGCCGGACCTGGTTTTTCACGCGGCGGCGCACAAGCACGTCCCCATGATGGAGATCAACGTCGGCGAGGCGATCAAGAACAACGTGGGCGGCACTCTTTCGGTGGCACGGGCGGCGGCGGACGCGGGCGTGCCGCGGATGGTGCTTATTTCGACCGACAAGGCCATCAACCCAACCAGCATCATGGGATGCACCAAGCGCGTGGCGGAACTGGTGGTGCAGGCGACGAACCAGCGTCGCGACATTCAGATCGTGACGGTGCGGTTCGGCAACGTGCTGGGCAGCGACGGCAGCGTCGTGCCCATCTTCCAGCGGCAGATCGCCGCCGGGGGGCCGGTCACGGTCACGCATCCCGAGATGCGGCGATACTTCATGACCATCCCGGAGGCGAGCCAGCTCGTCCTGCAGGCCGGAACGATGGGCCAGGGCGGTGAAATCTACCTGCTGGACATGGGCGAACCGATCAAGATCGTCGACCTGGCCCGCGACATGATCACGCTGAGCGGGCTGCGGCCGGGCGTGGACGTGGACATTACGTTCACCGGGATTCGCCCGGGCGAGAAGCTGTTCGAGGAACTGACCATCGACGGCGAAGAGGTCGCCGGAACGCAACACCCTTCGATCGGCGTCCACAAGCATCGCGAGGCTGACGCAGATGTCGTCCTCAAGAGCGTCCACGAACTCCTCGACGCGAATGACGCGGCCGACGACGAACGGCGACGCGCGCTGCTGCGGCACATCGTGCCGGAGTATCAACGAAATATCTCGTGACCTCCGACGAATAAGAGCCATTGAAGCCCGCGACGACTGCGAGCGACGCGATGCGTGACTGCAAGTCACTCGCTGGATGCGGTCGAACCACCGAGTAACGCGGGAGCCGACGATGGCCGACGGGACCGAGCACGCGCACTCACCGACCTACGCCCCGCCGCCGAGGCCGGACCGGCGCGCGCTGGTAACCGCCGGGCTGATGGTCGTGGCGTTGTGCGCTTACCTGTTCTTCCTGCGCGGGCGGGACTTCGTCATCACGCTGACGGAGGCGCAGATTCAGGAGCGGCTGGACGCGAGTTTCCCAATAACGCGGACCTATCTGCGGTTCTTCAAGGCGACGTATGCGTCGCCGCGCGTCACGTTCCTGCAGGGGACGGATCGGGTCCGGGTTGAACTCGACGTCACGCTGAATATTCTGCTCCCAGGGCAGACGGCCCCGCTCGGCGGCAGCATCGCGGTGACGACCGGCCTGCGTTATGACGATCCGCGCAACGCCTTTTGCCTGAAAGACCCCACTCTGGAAGCGATTCAAGTCCAGGGCGTGCCCGACCGCCACATCTCACCCGCACGCCTTCATCGAGGAAGCCCTGTGCGAATTCCTCAGCACAGTCCCCGTCTACGACCTGAACCGCGGGTCGCTCGGCCACGCCGGCGCACGCCTGATCCTGCGGAACGTCGAGGTTCGCGACGAGACGCTCGTGATCACGCTGGGGGTCTGACTCGCGTCGCGGCCGAGGTTCGGCTGCCAGGGCGCCGGCCTGTTTCGGAGCGGGCGTCACAGTCCGATACCGCGCCCGAGCGGCCGCGGACACCGCAATAGCCCGATGCCGGCGGCGTTGAACCCCTCGTGACGACATCGGGTGTTCGCGCCGTTTCGCCGATATCGAGGGTGCGACGGAAGGCCCGACGGAAGGGTGCCGGGCGGGTTCGGCGCGCGCTGCGGTTGCGGGACGTCGTCGATCGGCTAGGCTCGATCTTGAGGTACGGCCGATGTCCGGCCGGAGCGGGGCAGGCCCACGTGGGATGACTTGTAACAGGTAGCAGCGGGAGCGACGGAGACGTGGTGGTGACGATCAACAGACGACGCAGACTTCGCGTCAACGGGATCGGCGTGGCGCTGGCAGCAGCGCTGCTGATCGTGGCCGGCGGTTGCCGGCGGCAGGACGGATCGAACGGCCCGGCGGCCCAGGCGGCGCCGCGCGGTGCGTCTTCTCCCGCCGCAGCGCCCGCTCCGCGGAGCGAAGCCCCCACGCCCTCGACGCCGGCCAGGCCTGCCTCTCATCAGGTGTCGTCCGCCAAAGGCCCGAACCTGCTGGTCATCACAATCGACACACTGCGGGCCGACCATCTGGGCTGCTACGGCTACTTCCGCGATACCTCGCCCAACATCGACAAGTTTGCGGCCGAGTCGCTGGTCTTCGAGCATTGCATCACGCCGACGGGGCAGACGCTTCCGACCCACGCGTCACTCTTTACGGGCGTGTATCCGCGTGAGCACGGCCTCATCGCCAACCTGACCAAGGTCGACGGAATGCAGTACAAGCCGTCGCCGATCCTCAAGACCCTGGCGACGGTCATGAGCGAGGCCGGATACCAGACCGCCGGCTTCGTCAGCGCGGAGCCTGTCAAGGCAGCCAGCGGACTGGGCGCCGGCTTCCAGACCTGGCACGAGCCGGACGACAAGAAGGTCATCGCAGAAGAAACCAACAAACACGTCTTTGCCTGGCTCGAGGGCGGCATGAAGCAGCCGTTCATGACGTGGGTTCACTACTTCGACTGCCACGCCAAGTACGAACCCCCGCCGCCCTTCGACACCATGTTCCAGACGGATGAGCGGCTGGAGTCGTTCCTGCGGGAGATCGGCGCCGACGCATCGGCGAGCAAGACGCGCCGCCCCGGCGTGGACGTGAAAGTCAAGGAGACCGCGGAGGACGTCAACGCCTACGACGGCGAGATCCGCTACGTCGATCAGGAAGTGGGTCGACTGTTCGCCAAGCTGGCCGAAGTCGGCGTATGGGACAACACCATCGTCGTCCTTACCGGCGACCACGGCGAGGGGCTGGGCCAGCACGGCCTGCCGGGGCATGGCGACATCTGGGCCGAGCAGTTGCACGTCCCGCTGATCATCCGCGTGCCGGGCAGGAAGGCGGCCCGCGTCGAGGCGCAGCTCTCCTCCGTCGACATCCTGCCAACGGTGCTGGCGGTGGCGCCCGAACTGCCGGGATCGGCATTCACCGCCCAGACGTCCGGCGTGAACGTACTGGCCGACGGGTTTGATCCGGTGCGGCCGATCTACTCGCAGTACCCCGGTACGCGAACCAAGGACTTCTCCGAGGCGATCTTTCACAACGGCTGGCGGTACATCAAGCGCGACGCCAAGGATGAGAACGATCAGTTGTTCCACGTGGCGGAAGACCCGCACGAATTGAACGACGTGGCGGACAAGTATCCCGAGAAAGTCGCAGAGCTGCGGGCCATGCTCGAAAGCCTTACGACCGAGCAGAAGCTGCGCGGGCGGCAGTTCAAGTCCGGCGAGTTGGTCGAGATGGACGCTAAGCGGCGCGAGAACATCAAGGATCTGGGATACGTGGAAGAAGACGACGACCGCATCGACGACGACACGGAAGGCGCCTGCTGCCTTTCCGACGGCACGTGCCGGCCTTACACGTTCGCCTACTGCCATCACAACGAAGGGAAGTTTCACGCGGACAAGTCGTGCGAAGACGTTGCTTGCAAGCCGTCGCCCTGACCGGACCGTACACCGCCCGTTGAACCGGACTTGATGACCTTCTGCGCGAGCCCGAGAGCCAAGATGAACATGATCCGTCCTATCCTGATCTGCCTGCTTCTGTGCCTGTTGACCTCCGGTTGCCGCAAGGGCGGCGACGGGGCGAGCCCCGCGGACAACGCCGAGGTCGTCTCGGCCAGGCCGGCCCACTCCTCCTCGCCTGCGTCGAACCCTCCAGGCTCGGCGGATCAGGGTGTTTCAGAGGTTCAAAAGCAGAATCTCCGCGACCTGGGATATATGGAAGCGGACGAGGAGGACGTCGAATGGACGCCGCCCACGTCCGTCAAGCGCGCCGCCGCGACCACGCCGCCCAAGCCCCACTGGGACGGCGCGAGGCGGAACCTCATCATCATCACGCTCGACACGGTGCGGGCCGACCATCTCTCGTGCTACGGCGCGCCCGAAGGAACGACGCCCAACATCGACGCCCTCGCGGATCATGGCGTGCTGTTCGAGAACATGCACAGCCAGACCAATCAGACCAACCCGTCGCACACGACGATCATGACCGGCGTGATGGGCATCGAGCACGGAATTCTCGACAACAAGACCGTGCTGCCGGATAATGCCGACACGCTGCCGGAGGCGTTCAAGCGCGCCGGCTACGCGACGGCCGGCTTCCCGGCGACCAATCACACGTCATCCTGGTTCGGATGGCGCGGCTTCGATCACATCTACATGGTCGAGCCGCTGATCAAGAACCAGCTCAACGCCGAGCAGATCACCGATCGAGTGATCGCCTGGATCGACGAGAACCCGGGCAAGCCCTTCTTTATCTGGGCGCACTACTTCGACGCCCATGCGCCGTATCATCCGCCGAAGGAGTTTCAGAAGCGGTTCTATCCGAAGAACCCGAAGCTCGGCGACGCAACCCCCATCAACGACGCCTTCCCCAGCATCGCCCACTACGGCTGGCTCAAGGACGTCCGCGACATCGACTATCCCAAAGCGCTCTACATGGCCGAGATCGCGTTCATCGACGAGCAGATCGGCCGGCTGTTGAAGCATCTCGACGACAAGAGCCTCACCGACGGCACCGGCGTGGTCCTGACGGCCGACCACGGCGAGAACCTCGGTGAACTGGAACAGTACTTCAACCACTACTTCATCCTGGAATCGACGTTGCGCGTGCCGCTGATCATGCGCATGCCCGGCCTGGCGTCGGCGCTGCGCGTCCCGCAGCGGGCGACCCACGTGGACATCGCCCCGACGCTGGCGGAACTCTACGGCGTCGATCTGCAGAACGTCACCCGCGGCGTCAGCCTCGTGCCGACGCTCAAGGGCAGCGCCAACCCGGCCCTGGAGGCGCGTACCGAATTCATCTTCGAACACGGCAACAACCGGCAGGTCGCGTTCCGCCAGGGAGACCTGAAAGTCATCTTCACCATCACGGAATTCGACGACAAGCCGCCGGTTCACGTCGGCGCGAACGAGGTGTGGGTGTTCGACCTCGCGAAGGATCCGCAGGAAAAGAACAACATCAAGGACCAACATGCCGCGCTGATCGCGAAGTATGAGCCGATGGCGCGACAATGGTTCGACCTCAAGCAGTCGAGCCGCGGCGGCGGC
This sequence comes from uncultured Phycisphaeraceae bacterium, assembly GCA_964648365.1. Classification (GTDB taxonomy): domain Bacteria; phylum Planctomycetota; class Phycisphaerae; order UBA1845; family UBA1845; genus SURF-32. The sequence continues at coordinate 66,729 of CAZYLK010000003.1, read as the reverse complement.
GACGACGACGACGGCCACGGACACGACATCACCCCGGCACAGAAGCGTAACCTCGAAGCGCTCGGCTACGTCGATGATGACGACGAGGAAGAACAGGACGAAGCGCCCGCCAGGGCGAAGGCGCCCGCGGCCGGCGGATCGAGCGACCCGGCCGGCAACAGCGCCACGGGCGACGCACCGGCCGGCGACAAGAGCGAGAAGTCCAAGGGCAAGGACAAACGCAACAAGAACAAGCAGAAAGACGACGGCGAGTAGGCCCGGCCCGCGCGTCGGCAACCGCCACGGACCGAGGCACCCCGGCGCGCGGACCGCCGCCCCGCTGGCTGACTGCCTGCGCCGCGGCCCGGATCGCTGTAAGTGCTTGTCAGATAAGCACTGGAGCCAGGGGGATTCGAACCCCCGACCTTCTGCATGCCATGCAGACGCGCTCCCAACTGCGCTATGGCCCCGTCGGTCGGTGGTGATTATGGCGGGTTCCGGGCCTGGCCGCAAGCCATCTGCCCGCCCTTTTCAGCGGTCTGGACGACGAATGTCGGCGCCGGCGGCGTACTGACGCCGCCGGGCCGAGCGGGCTACGCATTCGGACTTCGCGGCGACAGCTCGCTGACGGGTACGCCGTCCACGTCGCGGCGCATGAGCAGATACCAGACCGTCAGGGCACAGATCGCGTACGCGGCCGCGTAGGCGGGAACCACGGCGCCCGCCAGCACCGTCCACACCTTGACGAAGAACGAAGAGATGACGTCGCCGCGGGAAAGCGCTTCGGACATGTCCGCGCCGCCGAGCGGCCAGATGACGTCCAACTTGTTCCATTCGACCCCGTCGAGTTCCCGACCGGCCAGCCAGGCACCGGCGCTGACGACGGCGTGCGTCACCACGAAGACCACGCCGATCGCGGCCCGGACCAGCAGCGTCGTGACGCCGCCGATGGCTGCGAGCACGAACGCGTACCAGGCCGACTTGATCAACCGGCTGAACGCATACGCCACCCCGCGCGACGTTGCCGCCTCGAACGGGTCTGCGCCATCCACGACCAGCGCCGGCCAGGACATCACCGCGGCCGGCAACAGCGCCACCAGCCAGAACGACAGCACCACGCCCACGATCAGTGACAACGGAACGACGATCACCGCCAGCAGGTCGCCGACGATGGGGATCGACAACGCCAGCCCCGCAAACCACAGGAGCATCGCCGCCCCGGTGATCCAGACGAACGGCATCAACGGCGCGACGAACAGCGCGAAGCAGCGCGGGCGCGCATACTCCACCGCGTCGGCCAGACCCATGTAATAGTCCGTACACACCGCCTCGGCCGCCATGCGGCTGATCGCCCCGATCGGCAGCGCCCAGATTGCCAGCAGTCCGAGCGAGAGAACGATGGTGAAGAACGTGTGCCGCGACGCCAGCCACCACAGGCCCAGCAGCATGTCCCAGAGGTGGCTGACGGCTGAACCGCTCGCGCCGGTAGGCGGCAGAGAGGACATCGTCGTCGCGCCGAACAGCGCCCGCACGCCTGCCTCCGCCGAGTAAACCTCGAACTGAAAGAAGGCAGCGAATATCCCGGAGGAGGCCTCGTCGTCCGCGACCGTTGCGGGGGGCACACTCTCGACCGGTCGCGATTGACCCGCAGCCGCGGCGTGCCGCTCAACGCGATGCGCAGCCGCGTATTCCGCCACGGCATCGGCTCCGACCGGCCCGGCCACACTGTCGAGTGCCGCGGTGAAGACCGCGCTGACGATCAGCGCCGCCAGCGCCAGCAGCAGCTTGCCCGGCTCCCACAGCGGACCCAGCGCGAGCTTCACGGGCGCAAAAACGTGGGGACAGCCGAGTCGGGTCACGAGGTCCGAAGTCGGATGCGGTGTCGGGACGTCTGACATGCGGTTCTCCCTCGCGTGGCAGGCGCGGCGCGCGATCCGCTGCGGAACGTCCGGTTCCTTCGGTCGCGGCGCCGTTCGATAACGCGGCGATGATAAAAAGCGACGCGCCGGATCGCAACGCGCAGGCTCTTGCCCGCGTGGCGGTTAAGCGTCGGCGCAGCGCGCGGGTCGGGAGAATGGGGGCGGGCAGGCGATGGAAGATTTCGCTCCGGCCGTCCGGCACGCTATAATCCGGTAGTCCATGATTCGCGGCTTCCATGCGCGATCGGGGGTAACCCATGTGGCTGAACCTTATGACAGAACCCGGGAGACATGAACACGGCGCCAAACGACGTACCGGCCCCCTTTGAGGCTGGCGGTCCGGGCGGCCGCATGCCACCCACCTTGTGAATCAGGTTCTGTCACATCGCCCTCCCGGCATTGCGGCGGTCGACGATTCATGGACGACTTCACGAGGCTCGCGCCGCGGCGCGGGCCTCGTGCATGTCAACTCCGCCAAGTTACCGTGCGGGATCGCGCACCAGCGCCGAGCCGCGGGCTTCAACCCGCGCGACGGCTCCCGCGTAGAGCCGCTCCAAATCGCGCACGGTGTTGTAAGCGCTGCAAATCCACGCTGAATCGCCCTTCGGACTCGTAGCCGCGCCAAGTCAGGCGACGTCGGCGGAATCGCGCGGGCTGAAGCCCGCGGCTCGGCGCGGGCGCGATTCGTAGCCGCGCCTGGCCTGGAGTCGTGCGGGACGCTGACCGGCGTGTGCCGGCGCGACAGGTGACACGGTCTCCCGAGGGCTTTACGATCGCAATGGTCGAGCCGGAAGCCGCAGGAGCCCGCTATGCCTCATCCGACGGCCGTGATCTGCACCGTCGGTCTGACCTCGTCGCTGATCGGAGAAAGCTGCCCGCGCATCGCGGAGTTCGCCCGCAAAGGGGCGATGCGCCGGTTGCGACCCGTTCTTCCCGCGGTCACGTGCACCGTACAATCGAGCATGTTGACGGGGCTGCCACCCAGCGGCCACGGCATCGTCGGCAACGGATGGTACAGCCGAGAGATGGCCGAGGTGCAGTTCTGGAAGCAGTCGAACCACCTTGTACAGGGCGAAAAAGTCTGGGAGACCGCGCGGCGGCGCGACCCGGCCGTCACGTGTGCCAATATCTTCTGGTGGTACAACATGTACTCCAGCGTGGATGTCTCTGTGACCCCGCGGCCGATGTACAAGGCCGACGGGCGGAAGATCCCGGACGTGTACACCCATCCCGCAACGCTTCGCGAGTCACTGCAGGAGCGGTTGGGCACGTTTCCGCTGTTTCAATTCTGGGGGCCGGGATCGTCGATCGCATCGACGCGATGGATCGCGGACGCATCCATGGCCGTGCATGAGCAGTCCAGCCCCACACTCACGTTCGTTTATCTGCCGCATCTCGATTATTCGCTGCAACAGAAGGGTCCGCGGCATCCGGACATCGCGGCCGAAGTGCGTGCGCTGGATGGCGAAGTCGGGCGTCTGCTCGACTTCTTCGCCTCGCGCGACGTGCGGATCATGCTTCTGAGCGAATACGGCATTGAAGAGGTTGATGACGCGGTTCACGTCAACCGCGTGCTGCGCAAGGCCGGGCTGGTGCGCGTCCGCGTCGAACAGGGTTTGGAGCTTCTGGATGCCGGTGCGTCAGACGCCTTCGCCGTGGCGGATCATCAGGTAGCCCATGTGTACGTCCGGCGGCCGGGTGACCAGGAGCGCGTCGCCGCGATTTGCCGCGGCGTGGAGGGCGTCGAGCACGTGCTCGATCGAGCGGCGCAGGCCGAGGTCGGCCTGGATCACGCCCGCAGCGGGGAACTCGTGCTTGTCGCCGCGCCGCGGCGGTGGTTCAGCTACTACTACTGGCTCGACGACGACCGGGCGCCGGACTTCGCCCGCACGGTGGACATCCACCGCAAGCCCGGATACGACCCGGTGGAGTTGTTCCTGGATCCGGCGCTGCCCTGGCCGAAGGCGTCGATCGGCTGGCGACTCCTGAAGCGGCGGCTGGGAATGCGAACGCTGCTGGATGTGATTCCGCTGGACGCGTCGCTGGTGCGCGGCTCGCATGGGCGGATCGATCAGGCGGCCGGTGATCAACCGGTGCTGATCACCGCGGCGGAGCTCGCGCCGGACGCCGACGAGATTCCGTGTACCGCGGTCCGCGACGCGATTCTCGATCACCTGTTCGGTCGCTGAGGGCCGGAGGATCCCTGATCATCGGCGCCGCGGAAACGGTGACGATTTGAGAGCAGGGCCGCACGGACTGCGCCGTTCATGAATGCGGACATCGTTATCATCGGGGCCGGGTTCGCGGGGGCGGCAACAGCCTTTCATCTCGCCCGGCTCGGCCGGGAAGACGTGCTGATCCTCGAGCGGGAAGCGTTCGCGGGGGTTCATTCCTCCGGCCGCAACGCGGCGATTATCCGCGAACATGCCGATGACCCCGTCGAGCAGGCGCTCCTGCGGTCCGGCGCGGCCGCGTTGCGCCGGGCGGCGCTGGCGCGCTTCGATCGGCGCGGGCTGTTCATCGTTGGTGGCGGCAACGACGAGGCGTCGCGTTACTGCCCCCGTGCGACGGGACGCGGGCGGTGGTATCCGCACGACGGGACGATTGATATTGCCGGGCTGCTGGCGCGGTACCTTCAGGGTCGCCGCGTTCAGTATGGCGTGACGCTGCTCGACTGGTCGCCACACGCCGACGGCCTCCTGCTGCGCACGACGCAGGGCGAGATGCGCTGCAAACTGCTCGTCAACGCCGCCGGTCCCTGGGCGGGAGAAGTGGGCCGGCTGCCGCTGACGCCCTACGATCGCCACCTGATGGTCAGCACGCCGCTGCCTTGGGTGGACGACCAGTGGCCCGTCGTCTGGGACGGGCATCGCCACTTCTACTTCCGGCCGGAGTCCGGCGGGCTGCTCTTTTCCTGCTGTGACGAGACGGCTGCGCGCCCGGGTATCTACGCCGAGAAGCCGGCCATGCTGGAGACGCTGCATGAGCGCATCGAGACGCTTCAGCCCGGCCTCGGCGACATCGCGATCAAGACCATGTGGGTCGGGCAGCGGACGTTCGCGCCGGACCGCCGGTTCGTCATCGGCTTCGACCCGCGCTGCGCTCGCGTCTTCCACGTCGCCGGCCTCGGCGGCCACGGCGTAACGGCGTCGTACGCGATCGGCCGGCATGCGGCGAAACTCATCGTGAATCGCGCCTGCCGCGCGAGAGATCCCTTTGCAGTGCAGCGGTTGCTGTGAGCAAGTGCGAAGAACAGCCCCGTCCTCCTGTCGCAGCACCGGGCACGCCGATGCCTGGACTGGCGCGGTAGGACACCGCCTCACGCTCGAAGGACTCCCTCAAACTACAGTACAATACCCACTTTACACTCTTAGACCGATAAGTGCTAAACGCAGAAATGTTGCACACCGAATACCGCGCAGGTGCAGCCACAGGGGTTCTGCGTCGCTACAATGCTACGGCGCGCAGAATTTCTGCGCGGCCAGCGAGAAACGCCATGCTCATCGAACTGTACGGCCGCAACCTTCGGTGCTTCCGAGACGATTTCAAGCTCTCGATGCTGGCAACGGACATCGACCCGGACGACCCCCGGGGAGTCATCGACGTGCCGCTGAACGGCGAATCGGAGCCGCTGCGACTGCTCCGCTGTGCGGCCATTTACGGTCCGAACGCATCGGGCAAGTCGACCGTTCTGACCGCCGCGTGGATGTTGCGGTATTTGCTCACTGCGACGATCAACCTGGCGTCAGACGAGCCTCTACCCTACGAGCCATTTCAGCTCGATGACGAACCGTCCCATCAGCCCGTTCAACTTGGGCTCCGCGCAGTACTCTCCGGCCACGTCTATGAATACGTGATCGAATTCGACCGGGAGCGTTTTTTGGCTGAGGCGCTCACCGAGATCCTTCCCCGGGAGAGCGTCCTGCTGTTCCGGCGTGAATTGCAGGATGTCACGGGTGCGTGGTCCGACGACCCGCAATTCAGACTGCTTGCGGACGGTTTCCGGCCCAACGCGCTCCTGCTCGCCCTGGCCGATCGGCACGCTCCCAAGCTTGCGAAAGGAATTGCGGTTGGACTCCGTGATCTACTGGAACCGTACGATTCGGCCCGGCCCTCGTCCTACACTCAACCCGTGGCGGAGCGCGCCCATGCGGACCGGGAAGGCTTTGGCTCGTGGTTACTTGAATGGCTGAAGCGCGCCGATCTCGGTATCGTCGACCTCGAAACGGAAGCGATGGCGCCGCTCGAGCCGGCGAACCCCGAATCCAGCCGTCACGGACCGCGGCACAGCATACACTTTCACCATCGGACTCGCCTGGGCCGTGTGAGCCTGGGTCCGCATCGTGAGTCGCTTGGTACGTACAAGATGGCCGGTCTCGCATTGGTCCTGCACGACCTGACGAAGGGCGAAGCGCACGCCGGTTATTTTGTTGACGAGATAGGCTCATCCCTCCATCCCCAGTTGCTCCAGGCCTTGATTCGTCACATCAACTGCGAGGTCGACATGAAGTCCGTTCACGGCCAATTGATATTCGCGACGCATGACGTGATGCTCATCGACGGGAAGGCCTCCGAGGCAATCCTCCGGCGTGATCAGATCTATCTGACAGACAAGGATGACGACGGTTCCTGCCGGCTCTACTCTCTGGCCGAATTCAAGGAGCGGAACAACCTGAACCTTCGCCGGCGCTACCTGCAAGGGCGCTACGGCGCGATCCCGGCGATCAGTCCCCTCGGAAGCTGATTCGTGTCCAGTCGCCGCTCAAGCGTCAACCGTCGGTCCAAGGAGCGCTACGGATCGCGACGGACTCGGGTCCGCGAGCCGTTGCCCTTCATCGTCGTGGTTTGTGACGACCGAAAAACCGCACCGACCTACCTGACCGCGCTCAAGAGCAAACTGAAGACGTCTGTGGCCCTTTCGATCGTAACGTCGCACGCCGGAAAAGGCGCTGAGGAGTTGCTCAAGCGCGCCCGGCAAGCCGGCGATGACGACACGGAATCCGTGTGGCTCCTGCTTGATCTCGAACGTGAACCTCACCTGCGTCAGGCGGCGGAGCGTGTGAAGTCGAAGGCAGCCGGCACCGGCGTGCGCGTAGCGCTGTCGAACCCATGCTTTGAAGTGTGGACCCTGCTTCACCTCGTGGATACGGGCGAGGCGTTCCCGGATTGCTAGGCCGTGACGCGGCGGTTCCTGACAGCCTGGCAAAGCGAGTTTGGCGAAAAGCCCGACACCAAGACCCAGGCGGACTACGGAAGAATAATCGACCGACGGACAGAAGCGGCGGCACGCGCGAAAGCACGGCGGGAGCGAAATGACCCATCGTGGACTGAAGTGTCCGAACTCGTGGAGCACATCCAGTCCATTGCCGATGGGCAGGCCCTCGGATAACGCTCGGCGCCGCTCGGCATGTCATCTGTGGGACTTGCGGGCTCACCCCCGCCGCACCGCCCGGTCCATCTCGCGCTTGTGCTCCCGCTCCTTAAGCGTCTGCCGCTTGTCGTGGGTCGCCTTGCCACGGGCCACGGCCAGCGAGATCTTGACGATGCCACGATCGCCGAAGTAGGCGGACAGGGGGACGAGCGTGAGGCCCTTCTGCTGGACGCGCTGGTCGAGTTTGTCGAGTTCGCGGCGATGGACCAGCAGCTTTCGGGCACGCAGCAGTTCGTGGCCGCCGGCACCGGAGGGGTTGTAGGCGCCGATGTGGAAGCCGAAGAGCCATAACTCCCGGTCGCGGATGCGGGCGAACGCCTCATCCAGGGACGCCCGATGCTCGCGGAGGGCTTTGACCTCGCTACCGACCAGCATGATGCCGCATTCGACCTTCTCGAGGACTTCGAACCGCATGGCGGCCTGCCGGTTGCGGCAGATCGTATTGTCGGGTTGGCCCTTACCTTTTTTCATAAGCAGCTATAATCAAGCGAGTTGCGCCTTCCCGAGCGGACCCGGCGCGCCGCCGCCGGTCTCCGCGTCACGGGAGTGTCACGGCCGGCGGTCAAGGATGCGGCATTGCGGGGCCGATGGGGGTATAATAGATATCGCCGCAGTAGGTGACAATCATGGCCCGGCAGGAAGCGCCCATGACACGGGAAGAGGAAAAGGTACTGCTCGATCGGGTTCACGCCGGTGACGTCGGCGCCACCCGCACGCTCGTCAACCTGCACAAGGACCGGCTGTTCGCCTTCATCTGGCGGATGATCCGCAACCATCACGACGCCGAGGAGGTCTGTCAGGACGCTTTCCTCAAGGCCTTCGCCTCGCTCGATTCCTTCTCCACCCAGTTCCGATTCAGCACCTGGCTGTTCACGATCGCTTATCGGGTCTGCCTCAATCACATGCGGCGGCGCAAGCCGCTCAGCGGCGAGGTAGACATGGACACGCTGGAGCCGATCGCGACCGACGGCCCCGTTGACCAGACGCTCGCCAGTGAGCACGCCGCCGAATTGCAGCGGCAGGTCTGGTCGGCCGTGAACGACCTCTCCCCGCCCCAGCGGGCGGCCGTGCTGCTGTTTTATCGGCACGAGCAAAGCTGCCAGGAGATCGCCCAGGTGCTGCAACTGCCCGTGGCGACCGTCAAGAGCCATCTGCACCGGGCTCGCGCCCGCCTGCGGGATATGCTGAACGAATCGCTGGTGGCGGAATTCGCCCAGACCCGCACCCTGCGGCTCGCAGGCGGGTAAAACGGTGTGATCGGTTCCGCTGCGGGACCGAAATCGCACCGAGGGGAAGTGAAGGCGCCGCCTGCCGCGGCGGAACCACTATGCAGTGTGATCGCGTCCTCAACCTGATTGACCCCTACGTTGACGGCGAACTGGCCGGCGCGCTCGCTTCGGAAGTCGCCGCCCACTGCGTCCGCTGTGCGGATTGCGGCCGGGCGCTGGCATTGGCCCAGGTGACGGCCTCGGTCATCGCGTCCGGCCGTGGCGAACCGGCGCTGGACGATGACTTCACCGATCGCCTTCTGGCCTGCGTGGAACAACGGCGGCCGCTGGTCCAGGGTCGCCGCCGCCGGTGGCTGGTGTACGGGGTTGCGTCGTCGGCCGCAGCGGCGGTCCTGGCGATCGCGTTCAGCCTTCCGGGTCGCGAGCGCCCCACCGCTGTGCTCGGCCAGTTCGCGCCATGGCCTCTGGACGAGCCGCCGACAGCGTCCGGCGCCGCCGTCGACCGACCCGCCGCCGACTGGCAACGGGTGGCGGCGCCCTTCGAGCACGGCATCAACCGGACGCATGACTTGGGCGTGTCGCTGCAGCGGTCCTTCGAGGCCGCCATGACCGAGATGCTCCGTTCGCTGGAGGCGCAGACCCCGAGCAAGAGTAGCGAGTCGGCAACTTCGGATGATCCCGCCGGCCCGCCGAAGGCGCCCGCGACCGAAGACCTGTAACCTGCCGTCGATGTCGCGGGGGCGGGGGCGTCCTCACGGCAAGGCCCCCTTCGCGTGTATACTGGTGCTGTGACGCTTCCCGGCTGCGCCCTTAACAGGTGCAGCCGATCGGCGGCCGCACGGAAACGTACGAACATGGCTCGAAACGCCGCGATCTTCGCACTTACGCTGTCGGCTGCGGCGGCATGCGCCGTCGCGACGAATCCGGTCGACACGCGCACGGCGCGATCCAGCGTTTTTGCGCCGTTCGTGCCGCCCGACGTGGAGTTGTTCGTCGAAGTGCGAAGCATCGCCAGGCTGGATGACATCGTTCGGCGGGCTCAGGCGTGGCGGCTGGTTCCGCTTTCCACCACGGACAGTCCGCGCCCCCCTACACTGCCGCTGGCGCTGGCCGCGATGCTGAACGTCCCGCGCCAGGAAACGCTCGACGCCATCGTTCCCTGCCGGGCAGCGTTCGCGACGCGCTCGTGGGATCGGGTCGAAGACTCCGTGGTCATGATCCGGCTCGATGACGCGGACGTGCTGAACACCTGGTTCGGCGCCGCGGATCGCGAGCACATCGCCACGCTGGACGGCGTCACGCGATTCCTCGCTCGCGGCCTGGAAGTCGCCTGCCGCGACGAACTGGTCGCAATTCATCACGTCGGTCACGGCGACGACCTGTTCAATGAAATCTTTACGCGGATGCGCGGGCGCGAGAGAAACTCCCTGGCCTCAGATCCTGATTTTCGCACACTCAGCGGCGAGGTTCCGGCCGGCCTGATCGGCATGATGGTGTTGCGTCCCTCGCCGGGCCAGTCGCTGCCGGCGCTGCTGTCGCGCCTGCCCGGCGCTCGTGTTGCGATGGTCGCACTGCGCGAATTGCCGGGGCGCATCGACATCGAGACGCGCGCCCTGCCGGGCCAGACAACCGGCAAGGAGGCCCTGGGCTCGGAACTCGCGTCGCGGATGGCACGCCTGCCGGAAGACACCGTGCTCGCCTGGGCCGGTCGGATGAACTGGCGGGAGGCGCATGCGCTTCGACCGATCGGCGCCGAAGAAACCGCGCCGTGGGTCGCCCTGCTGGATCTCTGGTTCGAGCCCGAGGCGCTGCGAACACACGTCCTCAGCGCGCTGTCGACCGAGACGATCGCCGTCGTGGGACCGGCCGCGGGCCCCGGCGACGCCGGCCCCGAGTTTGCCGTCATGGTACGCCTTGTCGATGCCGGCGCCGGCGTCGAGCACATGCGTACGCGGCTGGATGCAGCCCTCGTGGCGCCGCCGCCGCCTCAGAGCGACGCAGCCGCCACCGGGCGCAGCGAACACCTCGGCGTCGCAATCGCGGAAATCCGACTGAACGAAGCGACCTACTCCACCGAATCCGGGACGATCGGCTTCCCGGGCGAATTGCGACCGGCCATGGCCGTGATGGACGGATGGCTGATCGTCGCGTCGCAGGCTTCCTATCTCCGCCGACTGATCGACGCGCGTCGCGGGTTGGCCCCCGCGATCGAACTTCAGCCCGAGTTTCGCCGCCAGCTCTGGCGCCTGGCGCACAGCCAGACGTTCGCGTTCGTGCAACCGGCGATGGCCGCGGCCTGCATCACCGCGTGGCAGCGCGACGACCATCGCCTGGCGAACTTCATCAATGCCGGAGCGTCCACCCCGGCCGGTCAGCGCCGGCTTGGCATCGCCGTGCGCGTCCGCAACGATCCCGGCGTCGTCGTGATCGAACAGGTCTACCCCAACGGTCCCGCTGCCGGGCTGCTCAAGCCGGGCGACCGCATCGTCGGCGTCGACGGCACCATGCTGTCGCTCGCCGATACGAACGCCCACCTGCGCCGGCTGCTGGAGGCTTCGCCGGCCGCGACGGGTCCGCGGCTGCGCATCCTGCGTAACGCCGGCTTCATCGAGGTGCAGCTTCGCCCGCAACCGCAGCCGGTCGATGCGGAGGCGGCATTGCGCGATTTCCTGCAACTGTGCCGTCAGTTCGAGTTCGCCGGATTGAGCACGGATGAATCGGGCGGCCGCCTCTCCACGTCGCGTCTGTCGCTGCGATTCAAGGAAACCGCCGCGGATTGATCCACTCGGCGCCCGTCACGTCGGCACGGCAGTCTCGTCCAGGATGGTGCGGAGAATGTTCTCCGTCTCGGCAAGCTGCCCATCCTGCATGTAGGACTTGCCCGTGACGCGATGCGCGAAGACCGGCACCACCAGATCCTTCACATCATCCGGGATGACGTAATCCCGCCCGTCGAGCAGGGCGGCCGCCTGCGCCGCGCGTGACAGCGCCAGCGAGCCGCGCGGCGAGACGCCGGCTTGCAGCATTTCGTGATCGCGCGTGCGCGAGGCGATCTCCAGAATGTACTCGATCAGCGAATCGTCCATGCGCACGGCCGCGGCCACGTCCTGCAGCGCCACCACGTCGTCGCGGTGCATCACCGGTTTGAGCCGCGGCAGCACGTTCGTCCCGGGCTGCGAGCGCAGGATCGTGCGCTCGAACTCGCGCGCGGGATAGCCGATTGACAGACGAATGGTGAACCGGTCAAGCTGGCTTTCGGGAAGGAAGTAAGTGCCCTCGAAATCGTGCGGGTTCTGCGTCGCGACGACCATGAACGGGCGGTCGAGCAGGTAAGTCCGGCCATCGACGGTCACCTGCGACTCGCTCATGGATTCCAGCAGCGCCGCCTGGGTGCGCGGCGTCGTGCGGTTGATCTCGTCGGCCAGCAGTACGTGCGTAAAGATCGGGCCTTTGACGAACTCGAACGACTGCGTCCGATCGTTGTAGATGCTGACGCCGACGATGTCCGAAGGCAGCAGGTCCGGCGTAAGCTGCACCCGGTTGAACGAACAGTCGATGCTCATCGCCAGCGAGCGGGCCAGAATCGTCTTGCCCACGCCCGGCATGTCCTCGATCAGGATGTGCCCGCGGGCCAGCAGCGCGATGAGCAGATGCGACACGGCCTCCGGCTTGCCAACGAACACGCGCTCGATGTTGTCGCGCAGCTCGCCCAGCAAGCGCTGTGCCCGGTCCATGTCGATGTTCGGCGCTGCGGCCTCGGCGTCCGTCGTCGTGGTCGTCGCTGATTGCATGGCGGAGATTATAGCGGGGGCAGGGGATGAGGGAATGAGGGGGGAGAAGGCACGAAGGCACGAAGGCACGGAGGGGAGGGAAGAAGCGACGAAGCCACGAAGGGGAAGACCGTGCGGACCCCCTGAGCTCCGGCTTTCAAGCCGGGAGTGTGGCGGATCGCGCCCGCCGACGGAGCAGGCGCTGCCACAGGAACCCCGGCGTGCCGGTGTCACATACGATTACCGGCTGGAGGCCGGCGCTACACTCGGATGTCCCCGCTACTCACCTTCCGGCAGCAGCCTCGCGATGTTCCTCGCGCTCTCCACCAGCCCGAGAAACTCCGCCCGGTAGCCGAACGGATCGTCGCCGACGCCCGCCTGCGCGAGTTCGTAGACGAAATCATACGTCGCATCCCCCGCATGCGGCGAGCCGCGGAGGATCATGCCGAAGGACGCCACCGCGGCCGCGAAGGTGAAGTCGGGCGAGGCCTCGGCCAACGACAGGCCGGCGTCCACAACGGGCTTCTCGATGAGTTGACTCACGTCGCCGTCCGGCTCCTTGTAACGCAGCTTGACCGTGAGCAGTTCACCGCTGCCGGCGGCCGGGGCGAGTTCCTTGGCTTCCTGATACTTGAGCGGATCGACGACCGGCAGGCCGGCAGCCACGTCAGGTTCTGACGCCAGACCGGCGGGAACAACCTCATAGAGCGCGGTGACCGTGTGCCCCGCGCCGATCTCGCCCGCGTCCTTGGTGTCATCGTTGAAATCCTGATTGGCAAGGACGCGGTTTTCGTAGCCGATCAACCGATACGCCGCCACCGCGGCCGGGTTGAACTCGACCTGAATCTTCACATCCTTGGCGATCGTGTTGATGGTGCCGTCCATCTGATCGACCAGCACCTTGCGGGCCTCGCCGAGCGTATCGATGTAGGCGTAGTTGCCGTTGCCCTTGTCGGCCAGCGTCTCCAGCGTGTCGTCCTGCAAGTTGTCAAAACCGAAGCCGAGCACGCTCAGGAAGACGCCCGTTTTGGCCTTCTCTTCTATCAGCCGCTGCAATTCGCCCTGCCCGGTCGTGCCGACGTTGAAGTCGCCGTCGGTGGCCAGGATGACGCGGTTGGTGCCGCCTTCGATGAAGTTGTCCATCGCGACGGTGTAGGCCAGTTCGATACCCGCCCCGCCGTTGGTCGAACCGCCGGATTCGAGCCGCTCCAGGGCGTCGAGAATCACCTGCTGGTTGTCGGCCGTGGTCGAGTCGAGCACCAGGCCGGACGCCCCGGCGTAGACGACCATCGCGACGCGATCGTACTGGTCGAGCTGCGCAACGAACATGCGGAGCGATTCCTTCACCAGGTCGATCTTGTTGGGCGCTTCCATCGAGCCGGACACGTCGAGCAGAAACACCAGGTTCGACGCCGGCCGCTGGTCGTAGGTCATCTCGTAGCCCTTCAGCCCGATGCGGACCAGCCGATGCTGCGGCTTCCACGGCGCCTCGGCCACGTCCACCGTCACGGAGAAGGGATGCTGCTCGTCGGGGATCGGATAGTCATAGTTGAAATAGTTGACCATTTCCTCGACACGCACCGCATCCGGCGGCGGCATCAGGCCGTCGTTCAGATAGCGGCGGACATTGGCGTAGGCGGCCGTGTCTACGTCGATGGAAAACGTGGACAGCGGTTCGTCGGCGACGCGCTTGAAGGGGTTGTGCGTCGCGGGGGCATAGGAGGCGCGGGTGGTCGGGTCGAATCCGTAGAATCTCGCGCCCGAAAGCGACTTGCCGACGGCCTCTAGATAGCCCAGGGAGTGCAGGCCGGCGGCGGCATGGGCTTCCACGTACTCCATGTCTCGGAACGGCTCAGCAACTTCGGTTAAGCCGAACATGAGGTCGGAGCGACCGGCGAGTTCGGACGGGTCCATGTGCAGTTGGTGCCGATCCATTTCGACGCCATCCCACCTGCGATCACCGTCCACATCGATGAACCGTTCGCCGGGCGTAACGTAGTCTGCAACCGTCGACGTCCAATCGCCCTTGAGGGCCGCCGGGTCGAAGTCGGGTAACGGATCAAACTGAAATGGATAGGCTCGCTGCTGCGGCGGGCGGCCTTCGAGGTTCTCGTCATCGTTCGTACGCTGCAAGACGAGCCCGAGGCTCGGCGAATCAAGGGGTCCTTTCGGTGCCGATTGCGACCAGGCCCAGTATCGCTCGCGGCCCTCGCCTGTTGCGTCCCTGGGATTGTCGACGAGCGCGGCGGACTGACCATCACCTTTCCCAACCAGCGATACGTGCCGCTCCTGCCGACGTGCGACCCAGTTGTTGTTTGGATCGATGTCGGCGTTCCAGGCCGTGTTCGGATCCATGTCGGGGAGCTGGGGCCATGGATCGCCACCTAGAGCGGACGCCAATCCGTCCAGATTCACGTCGCCCGCGGCGACGCCGTCACCCAGCGCGTCATCAACCGTCTCGTTGAAGATGTCGAACGGCATCGATTCAGCAGCCGCGCCCCCCGCTGCGTCGGACTCTTCGTCCGCGATCGCGCTCGTCTTAGCTGCCGCGCCGTCCGGCCTGCTGTTCAGCTCGTCGAAGCGCGTTGCGAGCCGAGCGAGTTGGTCGTAGCCGCGTCTTCCGGAGCCCCGTGCATCTGCGAACTGGTCGCCCTCAAAATCGATACCCTCAAAGATCGGTCGCCCCACGCCGGGCTCAACGAATCCGGGACCGCATGCCACGAGCCCCAATGGCGTCGGCTCGTAGAACCGCTCATACGCCACCCCCACCGCCAGCAGCAGGCACGCCGCCAGCGCGGCCGGGATGACGTGTCGCAGCCGCAGCGGCGGTGGGAAGGGGGTTACGCCGTGCGCGTCGTCGTGCAGAGTCATCGTCGCATGCTGCCCGAGTGCGTGTTCGATCGTCGCCCTGTGTGCGGCCGTCAGCGTCGTCGCCGCGTCGGCGGCCAATTCCGTTTCGACCAACGCGGCCGTGGCGCGGATGGCCTCGACTTCGGCAAATAGCGCCGGATTGTCGGCGATGGCCGCTTCGACCTCCGCCCGCTCGGCGCCATCGAGTTCGCCCAATGCATAGGCGGTCAGTTTCGGATCGTTTTCGTGAATAGTCATATCAATCTTCCTATGCAGCCGCCGCGATGCCCGCTGGCGTCGTTTCGGCGTGCCGCTGCTTTCCGTGCCACTGCTCTTTGAGCAGTGCATGTCGATGATCACCACCAGGTGCCAGGCCAGGGTGCCACTGCTCTTGAGCAGTGGGGGTTCGTCATCTCCAACCGCTGCACTGCGCAAGAGCAGTGGCACCAGTGGCACCAGTGGCACCAGTGCCACCCTTCACACCACCCGTCGCCCCGGCGTCAGCAGGCCGAGGCACGGAAATCGCACGTCGAAATCGCATTACGCCGCGCCCCCCTCCGCCTCGCTCAATCTCGCCCGCAGCGTCTTCAGTGCCGTGTGCAACAGGAACCCGACATTCGTCACCGTCAGGCCGGTGACCTCGGCGATCTGCCGATACGTCAGCCCGCCGTGGAACCGCAGTCGCACGACCTCCTGCTGCGAATCCGGCAAGCGGGCGAGTTGGGCCAGCACGCTGCCGGTGGATTCTTCGCGCTCCATCGCGGCCGAGGGCGGCGGCTCGCAGGCCGGTTTCAACTCCAGCGGCGTGGCCATCGATCCGGCGCTCGTACTGACAGCGATCATCCGCGACTCCTTGCGACGCATATCCAGCGCCCTGTTGCGACAGACGGTAAACAGCCACGCGGCCGTGTGTCCGTTCAGCGATGCCGCGTCACCCGGCGGCGCTGTGCCGGCGCCGGCATCTGCACTGATCGGGCAACGTGGCCCCTCGTTCGCCGACGTTCGCCGAACGTCGCGCTCGCCGCCGGCCGCAGGACTCGCATCGGCGCTCGGCCCCTGCCGCAGCAACCGCAGGAACGTGTCCTGCACCACGTCGCGGGCGGCGTCGGCGTCGCCGGTGATGTGCGCGGCATACCGCAGCAGCGCCGCCCCGTGCTCATCGAGGGCCGCCCTGATCCATGCCTGCCGATCTGTCGGCTTCGCCTCTGTCATGGACGCTCCGTCGAACCTGCCCGCGAGGGCGCCGGCTGTCTTCGCCGTCAGCCGGCCGACGACACGCCGATGGCCACCCTGATAACGGTCGGCGCTACGGATTATTAGAGAAAAACGAGTGTCCGGTAACGAACGACCGGCTGCCGCGATGGCGATTGGGCTGGAGGCGTCGCGCGGACGGGCTGCGCGGCCGCCGGCCTCGGCTGTCTGATTCGCCGGGTGCTGGACGGGCTTGGGCGGGTCGCCTCGCCGGACCCACCGCCGCCGTCGACCGGCCTCGAACGTGGCCTGCGCCTTACGTGCCCGACTGCCACCGGCGCCGCAACGTGGCGTAGTCGCGGCCGTCGTCGGTGTCGAGGCTGATGGGGTAGCCCTGTTCCGACCAGCCGGCGGCATCCGGCTTGCCCACGAAGCCGCCGTCCATGTTCGTCACGTCGGTGAAGCCCGCCTGCAGAAGAAGTTGCGTGGCCATGCCCGACCGGCCGCCGGTCTTGCAGCCGCAGATGATACTCGCCTGCTTCGGCACCACGGCCGCGGCGACCGCCAGGAAGTCCGGGTTGGTGATCCGCTGCCGGGTCGCAGGATCGTCGATTTTGATCGGCACGTTCAGCGCCCCTGGAACGTGACCCGCATCGAATTCGGCTTCGGTGCGTACGTCGAGGAAGACGATCGAATCGTCCTCGTCCATCCGCTGCTTTGCTTCGTCCACGCTGATTTCGGGATACAACATCGTCCCCGCTCTCCGTTCAGGAGCACCCGCGCGCGGGCGACGCCGCGCGACGACACCACCTGCGCTCGCCTGGCTCGCGCGCGTCGATGCGGGACATCTCCCGGAGCGGTTGCCGGCGCGGGCCGGGAAACGACCGGGCTCGCGACGCAGACGCGAGGGGCAGCAGCGCCACAGCGGCCGCGATTCTTGCCGTCCGGGCGGGCGTCGTCAACAAGATTCCGCCGACGGGCGGGCGCGGACGGCGAGGGTGCGTAATACCTCCGCGGGACGATCCTGCGCGAGCCGCGCGGCTTCAGCCCGCGCGGAGCTTCGCGAACGGATCACACTTTCCGTCGGAGTGAGCGGTTCATCTGCAAAGCGGGATGTGCAAGCGTGACGCCGACCGTAGGATTCCTTCGCTCGAAACACCGCGCGGGCTGAAGCCCGCGGCTCGGCGGGAGAAACCCGCCGGATGTGTGACGCACCGGGCGGGCAGGATTCGGCGAGACGGCGCGTCGGATCGGCGGGAACGGGTGTGTGGGCGCGTGGCGGCGAGCGGACGCGATCGCTATGTTGAGCGCGTCGCGCCGGCGACCGCCGCGCGTCGCGCCGGCGACCGCCGCGCGCCGCCCGGTGCGTGGTCGGTAAGGCCCGGTTGTTACGTTTGGATTGAGACCATGCCGACGGCGCCGCCCAGGGACATCAAGCTCAAGCGTGCGGATCGCCTTCTGGAGATCACCTGGTCTTCCGGGGATGTCGCTCGCTATCCGCTGAAGTTCCTGCGCGGCGCCTGCCGCTGCGCCGCCTGCGTCGATGAGTTCACCGGCGCGCAGATTCTCGACCCCGCGTCCGTCCCCGACGACATCGCCATCGCCGGGATGGAACTGGTCGGCAACTACGCCATCAAGTTCACCTGGTCAGACGGCCACGACACGGGGCTGTTCACGTGGGAGCATCTGTCGCGTATCCGCCCCTGAGGGCTTTCACCCCCCCGCCGGACCGCCGCCGGAATCCTTCGACGCCTGCCGGCCCAGCGCCGCTTCGAAGCGCGCCAGGTTGTTGGACAGGTCCGGCTCGCCGCGGCCTTCGGCCAGCTCGATCGCCTTCCGCCCCAGTTCAACCGCGCGCGGCACGTCGCCGTTGACGAACTCCGCCAGCGCCAGCGTGTCCACGTACGCCCAGTTGCGATGCGCCGTCATCTCGTTGGAACGTCGCGACGCCTTGAGCGCGAGTTCGCCGTACGCCCCGCCGTATTTGTCCTCGGTCAGCAGCGCCCAGGCGAAGTTGTTGAGCGCCATCGGATCGTCGTGCATCGCCGCGCAGATTTTCTCACCGACGGCGACTGCGGCGCTCGTGTCCTTCCGCCCCACCGCCAGTTCAAAGCGCGCCTTGAGCGCCTCGGGGCTGTCCGGCTCGTCGGCGTGCAGGTCGGTGACGATCTGCTCGGCCTTGCTCCAGTCGCCGTGCCGCGCGGCCGCGGCCATCGCAGCCTGCTGCTCGGCCCGCGCCCTGCGCTGCGTCTGGTGCGCCAGCGCGCGGCTGCGCTCCTCCATGATCTTCGCCGACACCAGTTCGCCTACGTCGGGGATGTTGCCGATGAGGGCGGACAGGTGGAACTCCGTGTCGGAATGGTCCAGCACCATCGAGACGACGGTGTCGTCCATCGCGTCGATCCAGGGGCGGGCCTCCGCCAGTTCCTGTGGCGGCATGTACTGCTCGCCGATGCGGGCGCAGCGCTGCGGATGGAAGAACACGACTTTCGTGGTCGCCGCGCTGATCCGATCGCGCACCGGCTGGAACTTTTCATCCGACAGGATCGACGCGCCGGAGCGCCGAGTCTGAATCGCCCGCTCCACCGCCTGTCGGCTGGGGGAGATGATCATCTCGTGCTCGACGGAGGCCAGGTACACCGTCGGCCCTTCGGGCATGGCGAAGCTGCGCGCTTTGACGCCCTCGATCGTGACCGACTCGCCTTCCAGCGCCGCCTTGCCCGTCGCCAGGCTGGCGAGGCCGAGGAACTGCGCCCACAGCGCTTCCGATTTGGACGGATCGTTGACGGTGATCACCACCGCGGCGTCCGGGATCGGGATTCCGTGTACGGTCGATTGCCCTTCCGGCGGCAGGACGAACGCGCAGACGCTGACGATGTTGCCGAAGATCTCGCGGCCGATGTCCATGGCGGTCACGACCTCGGCTGGCTCGCCGCTGCCGCTACCGCCTTGCGAGTACGTGGACGGATTGAGCGAGACGGCGACGAACGCGGCCGCGCCGTCGGGAACCGCGCTGAGCGTCTGCGACGAGAGCGGCGGCATGCGGAACAGGTTGAAGACGAGGTTCTTGTGTCCGTCCGCCAGTCGCAGCGTCACGTCCAGGCCAAGCCCGTCGTCGCTGACCCCGATCGAACCGGAGAGCGATTCGAGGCTGTTCGGGTCCAGCACCGCGCGGGCGATCGCCAGTTCCGGATTGTCCGCGGCCCCGGCCGCCATCAGCCCGTTGACCAGCGGCATGACCTGTTTGGCGTTGAGGCAGAAGAAAAGCAAAGAATCATCACCGCGACGCTCGATCGCGGGGCGGACGGTCGGCTGATCCGCAAACGACGGCGCGGATGAAGCGCCGTTCGCGCGACGCACCACATCCTGGATCAGCGCCGGCTGATTGCTGACAACAACCAGTCGCGAGGTGAGCGTCACGAACGCCTGGCCTTCGACCTGATAGGTCGGGAATCCCTCGATCGCGTTGACCGGCTCCGAGCTGACCGGCAGCGCCGTTTCCAGCAGCGCGCGGATCACCTGCACGTCGCCGGGGTGGAACACGGCCACGCCGATCGGCTCTTGCTTGAGCGGATTAAAGCCCGTAATCGCGACGGCCACGCCGCGCAGGCCAAGCAACTCGCGGAGAAGGTCCGGGCTGATCGCAATGCGCTTCCCGCTGCGGGTCGTGAGGCCGTCCTCGTCGGCCAGCAGGCCAAGCTGCTCGATCAGGCGGTTGAGCTGCGTGCCGGGGCGATTAACCTCGACGTAGGCGAGCGTCTGCGCGGGCATCAGCGAGGCGAAATCGGCGCAGGCGAGTTCCTCGCGGCAGGCCGCCAGGCGCACCTTCGCCGCACGAGCCAGGCGGGCGTCGACGGCGCCCGCTTCCGTGACAGTTTCGTACAATTCCGCCGCGGCCGCGTAGTCCCGCTGGGCGTGTTCGAGGTAGTAGGCCTTGTAGAACGCAGCGTCCTCCCCGCCCATTGCGACCTGAGGGGCCAGGACGAAGAGGGCGGCTACAATCTGACGATGCCATCTGGAAACAGCGGGGGACATGGTGCGGACTCCTGTTGGGGACGAGTTAGAACGCTCGGCACGGGCGGCACGCCCGGCCGCGAGGGCGGCGCGGGCGCACTGGCCTGACCCGTTGGATTCGCAGAGCAGGACAGAATATTCTGGCGAAGGTTGGCGGCCCCGGCGGGCCGGGAAGGAGAATTCGACACACCATGGTGCTGCGACGAGATCAGTGGACAGTCGGCATCGTTCTGGCGGCGGCCTGGGCCGGGGGCGCCGGCGGGTGCAAGCGCGACGCCAAGCCCGAGCCGGAACCCGACCCGATGGCGTTCCTGCACGTGCAACTGCCTGGAGAGGAGGCCGACAACCAGTGGTCGCGCGTGACCAACCCGGAACACCTCCGCCGCTTCGAGGCGATGATCGCGCGCGTCGCCGAGACCGCGGACGTGGCCCGTCCCGGCGTCACCGCGGAGACGATTGGCCGCTTCTACACCAAGTCGAAGAAGGGTCGCGAGAACCGCCTCATCCTGCGGGATGACGGCAGCATGCTCGCCGGTCATCTGGAAGTCCTGCTGGGCGAGGAGGATTACACGTTCCTCCGCGAGATTCTCGCGACAACGGAGCCGCACGTTCACGAGGGCCACGCGCACGATCACGACCACGGCGATGAGGGCCACGAACACGCGATCATCGCGCCCTAGCTGCCCGCTGCGCAGGTGCCCGTCGGTTCTCGCAGATCGTCGGCCGGGCGCGACGCCTGGCGAAGTCGATGCACGTTCGCACTGTCTCCGCGGCAATCAGCCCGAATCACAGAGAGCACGATGTCCGAACCCACCACGACGCTCAGACCGGCCGTCGCCGCCGATGCGCCGCTGATCGTACGCTTCATCGAGGAATTGGCCGACTACGAGAAGCTGCGGCCGACGTGCCGGGCCAACGCCGCGTCGATCGCGAAGCACCTGTTCGGGCCGCGCCCGTTCGCGGAGGTCATTCTCGCGCATCACGGCGACGAGCCGGCCGGGTTCGCGCTGTTCTTTCACACGTTCTCGACGTTTGAGTGCGCTCCGACGCTCTACCTGGAAGACCTGTTCGTCCGTCCGGCCCTGCGCGGCAGAGGCATCGGCAAAGCGCTGCTGACGCACCTGGCTGCCCTCGCCGTAGAACGGGGCTGCAAACGCATGGAGTGGTCGGTGCTCGACTGGAACCAGCCCGCGATAGACTTCTACCGCAAACTGGGCGCACGGCCGATGGAGGAGTGGACGGTCTTTCGGCTAGATGGGGAAGCACTCTTGGGAATAGCGAATGCCGAATAACGAATAACGAATGAAGAGAAACGCGCCGCACGTCTTGAGGATGCAGCGCTGGATGAAGCTCGCCGAAGGTTCTTCATTCGTTATTCGCCATTCGTTATTCGCTCTTCAAGCATATATCGCCGCTTCCGCCCGGGTGTAGGCGTTCTCCGTCGGCGTTACGTGTCGATCTCGCGCTTCGGTCAGGTTCTGCCGTGTCGAGGCCGGGCAAAGCTCCGACAGGCGGGCGCGGACGCCGTCCATGGATGCCTTGTCCTGTTTCTCATACTCCTCACAGCCGCACAGCACGCCGCCGAGGTTGTGCCACCAGTCGACCTGAAAGAGCACCCGCTGCTTGTCCAGCAGGCGGGCGAGCACGATCTCCTCGTCCTGGCTTGATGCCTTGAGCTGGTTGTTCGCGCCGCCGAGGATGATGCGGAATTTCAGCGACGGAATGTTCTCGGCGGTGATGACGCCGCCAACCGCGCAGGGGGAAAAGATGTCCGCGTCGATGGAAAGGATTCGCGCCGGGTCCACCACTTCGATAGCCGCGCCGGGGTGGAGCCGCTTGAGCCAGTCGATCGGCCGGGGATCGATGTCCGCCACGTACAGCCGCGCGGCCTCGCGGATGTAATGCTCGCAGAGTGGAAAGCCGACGGCGCCCAGCCCCTGTACGGCGATCTTGCAGCGGCCCAGTTCCGCCGAGCCGAACGCGAATCGAGCCGCTTCCTTCACCGCCAGGTAGGTGCCGTAGGCGGTCGGCGTGCCGGTCGCTCCGAGCGGCCCGGAGGGCCCGCCGGTCGCGTTGATGGTGAAATGTCGCTTGAGCGCGTCGGCCAGTTCGATGGGAAAACCCATGTCGGGACCGGTGAAGGACCGGCTGTGATCGAGGCAATAGGCGATGAAGCCGAGCGATTCGAGATCGTCGAGCCGCAGCGGGTCCATCATGACGGTCATCTTGTTGCCGCCGTAGGGGATTCGGGCGGCAAAGTTCTTGAAGCTCATGCCGCGGGAGAGGTTGAGGCCGTCGACGATGACGTCGAGTTCGCTGGCGCCGAGGTCGTGCCGCCGGATGCCGCCAGCGCGGATGGCGTGGCTGCGGTTGTTGAGGCCCATCACGTCGCTGTGAACGCTGCTGATGAAGCGGATGTTTCGCGGCCGGCAGTAAAAGCAGTCGATGAACCGGTGGCGGCCCTTGCGCATCAGGTTGATCACATCATCGAGATGCCCGGAGGCGCCGGCCCGCTTGATCAGGGCGCGCGTGTCGGCAGAGTTGTGGAACACCTCGTCGTCGGTCAGCGGGGTCGCGGCCGTGAACGACTGGTTGTAGGTCGACCAGCGTACGCGATCATCCCACGTCCGCGCGGAGAAAAGGTGGCTCTTCTCGGTGCGAAAATCGTAGTGGATGGTCAGCCGCGTCAGGCCTTCCGCATGAAGCACGTCGAAGAGGGACTTGGACATGGTTCAACAGTCTGACGCGGCGGGCGGGAAAGGCAATGCCGGCCGATCACCGACGGCCTGGATAATGCAGATGCTGCATGGATGCCTGTGCGTCGGAGCCGGCCGTGGGGATGGTCACGATGAACAGGTCGTCATAGCCTTCCAGCAGCTTCGCTTCGAAGGCGACACCCAGCGAGCGGAGCATATCCGGGACCGTATTCGAGTGGCCGCAGACGAGGATCGTCTGTCCAGCGTGGCGTTTCAGCAGCATCGCTTGAAGGTCAGGAGCGTTCGGCGCGTAGGTTTCGATGGACAGCGTCCGGGCCGTCGCGACGGCGTCTACGGTGTGCCGGGTTCGCTTGTACTCGGTGGCGTAGACGGCGCTGATCGGCACGTCGCGGAGCATCCAGGCGAGAACGTGCGCCCGCTCCCGGCCGGCGTCGGACAAGTCTGCATCGCGGTCTTCGTCCTGCTTCTCGGCATGGCGGACCAGGTAGATCGTGGTGGGCGCCTCCGTCCTGGCCGGCTGCCACGCACCAGCCGCGACCACAAAGAGGCCGACCAGCGCCGTCACACAACATCCCTGCAAAACCCGACGTCTCATTGCGTGTTCTCCGCGCCGCCCGACCGCGACGGCGCGGCGACATCGTAAGGTGTCCGCCGATCCCGACCAAGCGGCTCCTGCCAACAAGCTCCTCCCGGGTGCGTGACAGACCCGGCGGGCACGCTCGAACGTGGCACGGCCCCGCCACGGGCGGAGCTTCGACCTCCAGGCCGTGTGATTCGGAGGGCGGCAGGCGCCTGCCTGTCGTAAAGCAGGTTCCCTCCAAGCGGGCCAGGTACCGAGTCGCAATCACGGGCAAGATGCCCGTGCCACGCGGGTCGCTGACGGCTTGATAGCCCCGCGGATTGCCTCGCGCACCCGCTCCTCCGATCAAACGCCGATCGTTGCCCGCCATCGGCGGGGGCCAGCCTGGAGGCTCCCCGCCGGCCCCGGGCGCGGTTTTTCCGAACCCTCCGCCGGCCGGCGGAACCTTCACCTAAACTTTTCGGAAATTTCTCTTGCATTCCGGCCGATGATGTCCTAAGCTATTAGGAGTAACGGCCGCCGACCGGGCGGCCCCGTGGCCGGAGCGTGCTTATGGCGAAGAAGAAAGTCTCGCTGACCCGCCTGGAGGGCGAGATCATGCAGGCCGTCTGGGATGCCGACGGGCCGGTGGCGGTGCGCGACGTGGTCGAGGCCGTCAATGCCGGGCGGCCCAGGCCGCTCGCCTACAACACCATACAGACCATGCTCACCATCCTGCGCGACAAGGGCGTTGTGACGGTGGTGAAGTCGTCGGGCCGCGCCCATCTGTTCCGGCCCAAGGTCACGCGGGAGGCCGCGTCGCAGCACATGGTGACCGACCTTGTTGACCGGCTCTTTCAGGGCCGGGTGCAACCCCTGCTTCAACAGATGATCGACCAGGCCGACCTGACGCCGGATGAACTGCACGAACTTCGTGCGTGGGTGGATGCGAAGCTCCAGGATGCTGAGGAGGATCCGTCATGAGTGCGCTTCTTGTGACCCATCTGGCGCTTGCCTCCGTCGGAGCGGCGCTTGTCGCCGCCGCTGCACTCGGTGCGCGTCTGGCGATGCAGGACGTCATCGGCCGCTACACTGTGCTCCGTATCTGCCTCGCGGTGCTGTTGTTGCTGGCCCCGCTGCAGATCGTCGCGTCACGGATAGCGCCGCCGGATGTGCTCCGCGCCGCGACGGCTCGCCCGGCAGACGCGGTCGCGCGCTGGAGTTGCCAGGTGGCAGGCACGTCCGCGGATCAAAGTGGTGCGTCCACAACGCCGACCGGCGACGAGGGCGCATCAACGGCCCGCGTCGCGGAGGCTCCGAAAAGCGAGGTACGGTTCTCCGGCACCATGGCGATCTTGTCGGTGTATCTCCTGGGAGTCCTGGCTGTATCGTGCTACATGGTCGCGCGGCTCCTGAGAACTGCAATTCTCCTGCGTCGTTGCCGAACCGTAACTGACGAAACACTTCTTGCCGTTTTCGATCGGCTGCGCATTGAAGCGCGCATCCGTCAATCAATCCCGCTGCTCGAAAGCGATGACGTGACGTCGCCGTCGTGCTGGGGCCTGTTCGTGCCCGTCGTCATCGTTCCCACCGCGGCGCAGCGAACGGTCCCCGCGGGACAACTGCATTGCGCCCTGCGGCATGAACTGGCACACATCCGCCGGCACGATGCGTGGTCCATGGCCGCGCAGATGGTCGCAACCTGCGTGTTCTGGTTTCACCCGCTGGTGATTCTGTTTGCCCGCGCGGTTCGTCAGGACTGCGAACTGTCGTGCGACGCGGCTGTCGTCAGGACGACGGGTTGCGCCAGGACATACGCTCAGGCTCTGCTTTCCTACGTCAGGCCTGATCCTCCACAACCAGGATGTCGCCGTCCGCGAGCGATGCTCGCGGGATTCGGCACGTATCGATCCCTCAAACGGAGACTCAGCATGATCGAGCGCATTCAGTTCCACCGGTCCTCGCCCCCATCGAGGTGGCCGGTCGTGGCGTCGGCGGCCGCAGCGCTGCTGGCGTTGGGCGTGCATGGGGCGCTGGCGATGGCCGTGACGCCGGCAGACGAGGACGGGAAGTCGACTGAAGCCGTCCACCAACTGGTAGACGCCGCTGCGATGCAATCCGCCGGCCAGTACCAGCGGGCCTTGGAACTCTACGCCCTTGCGGCGGATCGTCAGGCAAGCGTGCCGGCGGCGCTGCGGGCCATGCAGGCGACGATCCCCATGCCGCAGGCCGAAGGCCCTTCGTGGATCACGATGCAGGAAACGATCGTCTCGGCGACGAACGCCACCATCGAAGGCAACACCATCGAGGCGCAGAAGTTCCTTCTGAACCTGCCCGAAGGCTCCGACTTGCGTGCAATCATCGAGGGGGACCGCGTGACGCGCCGCAACGTCGAAGGCGGCGTCGAGGTTGTCGTCGAGAATGGCATCGTAAAACTGGTGGACACGCAGGGCGTCGTCCGCTCGGTCGCCCGGCCCGTGACCGCTACCGGCGATCCGGCGACGCTGCAACTAAGGGTGACAATCGAATCGGATGAGGTCGTCCTTCAGACGACCGCGGAACGGGCGGGCGAGCCGCTGCCGGTTCGCGTGGAACTCGACCTGACCACCGGAATCCCGCCGCGCGAGGAACAACCTCCGCACGGCGCCGTGCGGTACTGGCTGCGCTTGCCGGAGAGTGGCGAAGACGGCGTTCGCCTCAAGATGCAGTGGATCTATGACGTTACGCAGATTCCGCCATCGCAGGATGGCTGCTGACGCCGCCATGAGCGCACGAAGGCGACCGCGATCCGGACGGTCGTTCCTGCCGATGTCATGCACCCGCAACGGCGAGCCGGGCGCAGGGGTCGAGCGCATCAGCGCGTTCACTCCTGCGCCCGGCAACCGTTTGAACCGGCCGCAGCGCGTCAAGACTCAGATCGCCAGTCGCCTCGACGAACTTCGCCGCCCCCACGCCGTCAAACCAGTGACAAGCACAAGCGTCACGGGCCACATCAGCCCGGCTCCGCAGGGAAAGGGCGAGCCGGTCGGCGGCGGCGGCTCACACGCATCGCCAATCCCGTCGCCGTCCGCGTCCGCCTGCGTCGGGTTGGATAAGTCGGGGCAGTTGTCGTCGCAGTCGGCGACGCCGTCCTCGTCGAGATCCTCATCCTTGACGCCGCAGCCGCACAGGCCCGGCGCAGACTTGGCGGGATCGGCAGGACACCCGTCGCACGCGTCGCCGAGCAGGTCGCCGTCGCGATCGGCCTGATCGGCATTCGCGAGGCCGTCACAGTTGTCCATCACGAAGGGGACGCCGTCGCCGTCCGCGTCCTCTTCCACCGGATGGAGGATGAACGCGGCAGATTCGAACCGTCCCGCCGTAAGCCGGAAGCCCTCGACAAGAACCTGCCCGGCGTTGTTGATGTCCCGCGCGGAGGAAAGCACCCACGGCGTGCCCGGCCGCATCAGTTCGTTCAGGTCGGTGAGTCGCCCGCCGGCCACCCGGATGAACGCGTGCTGATCGATCCCGCTGCCGATCTGCGAGCCCCCCACCACCACGCCCGCGTCATTCACGGCCGCGGCGGCGCTGCGCAACCCGCCCAGCGTGCCCAGGTCGATCGTCTCGCCCTCGGCCCACACGCACGCATGCGCGACCCCCAGCGCCGTTTCCGCCTCGCCGACGATGACGCCGGCACTGTTGATGCCGGCCGCGCGGCTCTCCGCCCCGCCCAGCGTGCCGAGGTCGGCCATGCCGGATTCGGCACTCCACCTGAACGCGCGCGTGCGGCCCGATGCGTCCAGCGACCATCCGACGATGTGCCCTGCTGGGTTGACGGCCACCGCCGACGCGCCCTCGCCGCCGAGCGTGCCAAGCTCGACAAGTTCGCCGTCGCGCAGCAGAAACGCCCGCGTAGATTCATCCGCGCCCGTCGCAACCAGCGCGCGGCCGACCACGTCGCCCGCGTCGTTGACGCCAAGGGCAACCATCTCGACGGCGTCCGGAAGCGTACCGATGTCGCGCATGACGCCCGCATCGAAAAGGAACGCACGAACAACGCCGGGGAACCTCAGGTCGGAGCGACCGACGATGATGCCGGATGGACTGACATCCAGCGCAGCGCTGTGCGTGCCGCCGAGCGTCCCCAGGTCCAGGATGCCCCCGTCGGTGAAGACAAATGCGTGAAACGCCCCCCCCGCATCGCGCTCGCCGACGACCAGCCCGGCGTCGCTGAGGGCGTGAACCGAACCTGCAGCACCGCCTGCTGAACCGACCGGAAGGGCCTCGAGTGTGTAGCCGGGAGCGATTTGTGCGATCGTTTGACCGCTGCCGGCCAGGAGAATGGTCAGCGCCGACAGCGCCGGGAACGATGTGAATGCAAAGATCCGCATCAGGGAACGATAGTGCTGGTGGATGAGCCTGTCACCGTCCGCCACGACGCCGCCCGCGCTGCGCACGCAGGAGGGACACACCCCGGATCAGGCCTAGCACCTGAAGGGGTGTGTCCCGTAGCTCCTTAAGGAAGCTGCGTCTGCCGGGAGCCGGCGGGTCTCGCTGGAATACCAGCCGGGCGGCAAACCGACACCGACGGTGTCAGATGTGAATCGGATATCCGCTCATCCACCACCGCCGGTGTTCGGTCGCCCGGGCGTTTCCGCCCGTCGTGACCGCCCGCCCCCCGACGCCCGAAGAATCGAAGTATTGAGGCGATTGTTACGCGCCAACGATGGTCATCGCGCGGTACAGGCCCAGAACCCATGCCCGCATCAGGGGCCTGCCCAACCGCGAGCAGCCGCAGGCTCACTCGCTCGCGCAATGCTGACGGATCTGCGTTAGATCGAATCAACCACCTCCCCCCGGTCCAACCGGGAACTGCGACAGAAACCGCGGCATGACGGCCGCAACGATGACCACGATATTTGCGTTTGACTTTCCAAGTCGATGCGTCCTAGCATTGACGGCGTTCCAGAAAGCCGCTGCCGCTATTTCACGCAGCGGGTCAACACAGTGAACGTCAGCCGCCAGTCCGCATCCACGAACTGACGCGGCCCGTACCACGCTCGCCGCGTCCTGCGCCACGGCTCCGCTACCGTTGCGTCTTCACTTCCTGAACACCACGATTGTCGTTCACGCCAAGTGTCCAATCACCTGCGTCAATGACTTTTTTTTTGCCCATGCGACAGACAGCCCCGCACGGGGCGATCACCCGACTTGATGGGAGCCACGTCGTGCGGCATCGACCCCGACTGTGCGACTTCCGCACCCACACCGCGGACGATTGATCCACGTCCGTGGCACGCCGCGTGCTACGCCTTTGCCAGGGGGTCCAGGCCGCGCAAGGGGTGCGTACGGGCCTGCCGTCGCGTCTCGACAGGTAGACGCGATTCTCACGGGAGGGGAGTCATGCCCGCGAATCCAGCACCAGAATCGGCGGCGATTCAGGCATTCGCTGGCAATCTGGGTAGTGTCGAGATTCCAGGTAGTTTTGTGTGGTGCGAAGTTGCCGGCAGCGGCGACCCGCGTCGCGGGGGGTCAATCGCTGCTGTGCCGGTCAATTGGGTTGCGTCGCCCGGACATCGCGTTCGGGCATGTTCGCTTTTTCGTCGTGGCCGCCGCGATCGGGCAGTGTCCTGATGCGGAGGTCGGTCGTGCGCGTTCGATGCGCGCGGAAGGAGGTTTTCCGATGTTGAAGAGAGGCATGTTGATCGGGTGTGCGGCGCTGGCTCTGTGTGCGATGGCCGGTGTCGCCGCCGCTGACTGGTCCGACGATTTCGAGTCGTACGCGCCCGGCAGCCAGATGATTGGCCAGGGCGGCTGGGAAGGCTGGTACAAGGATCCGAACGCCGGCGCGCTGTGTACCGACGCCCAGGCCCACGGCGGCAGCAACTCCGTCGAGATTACCGGAACCAGCGATCTGGTTCACCCGAACCTGGGCGCGACGTCGGGACAGTGGACGCTGACCGCGTATCACCTGATCGCCGAGGCGAACCAGGCGCGCACGTATTTCGTCGGCAACAACGAGTACAACGGCGAGAACGGCACCGCCCAGTGGTCGATCGAAGTGTGGTTCGAGCCCAACGGTGGACTGGTGCTCGACGCGCTGCGCACCGAGTCCAACGTCATCAACGTCAAGGTCGGCGAGTGGGTCGAGTTGCGGTTCGAAATCGATCTCGACGGCAACCGGATGAAATCCTATTACGACGGGCAGTTGCTGTCGGACGACGTTTACGCCATCCGCGGCGGCGCGATCGAGTTCCAGAACGTCGACCTGTACTCGGCCGGTCCGACCGAGTATTTCGACGACATTTCGCTCGTGGCCGCCAGCAGCGACACCTGCTCCTACACGGTCAAGAAGACCTCGAAGGGCAAGCAGGGCTGCGAGGCCTGCCCGGCCAAGGATGACGTGTTCGACACCGGCGTCGGGTGCGACGACATCAACACCTGCGCCAAGAAGTTCAAGGTGAAGAACCTGGCCTGCCCGGACGGCGGCGTCGGATTCTGCAAGAAGATCGTCGGCGTGAAGAAGTCCGGCGTCTGCGGCTGATTCACCGGACGCTGTGCCGGACCTGATCCGGCGCCCGATTACGACCGGCGCGCGCGCCTCACGGCGCGCGTGCTTTTTTTGTGCCGTGGCGCCGGCCGACCTCTCTTCCCGAATTCGAGACGCGATTCTCAATCCAAAGAGGCCACCGGGCGAAAATCAGGATTCTCAGCCGAAAGCGCCTGCCCGCTTGACATTCCCTGACAATTTGGGTAGGGTTAAGGTGGTCGTCAGTTTGGGGGAGCGTGAAGTACCCGGCATCCGGCAAGCGGGCCTGCCCAGCCGGCGTGATCAGGTCGCGTCTTCGCCAGTCAGTTCGTTTGCGTCGCCCGGATGTCTTATCCGGGCAGGGTCGTTTTTTTCGTCTAGGCCGCCACGCTGAAGGCATGTCCTGACGTGGGGGTTGTTCTCGCGCGTGCAATGCGCGCCGAAGGAGGTTTTCTTATGGTCAAGAAAGTAATGGTGGTTGGGTGTGCGGCGCTGGCCCTCTGCGCTATGGCCGGCGTCGCCGCCGCTGACTGGTCCGACGACTTTGAGTCGTACGCGCCCGGCAGCCAGATGATCGGCCAGGGCGGCTGGGCCGGCTGGTACGAGGATCCGAACGCTGGCGCGTTCTGCGTCGACAGTCAGGCGCACGGCGGCAGCAACTCGGTCGAGATCACGGGCAGCAGCGACCTGGTTCAGCCGGACCTGGGCGCCACGTCCGGCCAGTGGACGCTGACCGCCTGGCACCTGCTTGCCGAAACCAACACGACGGTGACGTATTTCATCGGCAACAACGAGTACAACGGCCAGAACGGCACCGCGCAGTGGTCGATCGAGATGAGCTTCCAGCCGAACGGCGGGGCCGTGCTCGACGACTTCCGCGCCGAGTCGAACGCCGTCAACACGAAGATCGGCGAGTGGGTCGAGCTGCGCTTCGAGATCGACCTCGATGCCAACTACATGTACTCGTACTATGACAACGTGCTGATATCGGAAGGCGTGTACGCCGTCCGCGGCGGCGCGATCGAGTTCGTGAACATCGACCTCTACTCCGCCGGCCCGACCGAGTACTTCGACGACATCTCCCTGGTGGCCGCCAGCAGCGACACCTGCTCCTACACCGTTAAGAAGAACTCCAAGGGCAAGCAGGGCTGCAACGCCTGCCCGGCCAAGGATGATCTGTTCGACACCGGCGATTCCTGTGACGACAACAACCCGTGCGGCAAGAAGTTCAAGGTGAAGAACCTGGCTTGCCCGGACGGCGGCGTTGGCTTCTGCAAGAAGATCGTCGGCGTCAAGAAGTCGGGCGTCTGCGGCTGATTGCTGCGAACGCTCTGCCGGACCTGTTCCGGCAGCCCAATCTCCGGACACGCGCGCCCCGCGGCGCGCGTGTCCCTTTTTTTTGCGCGGGTTGCGACGGCGGCGGCCTGTGCCGATGACGGCGTTCCCGTGGGCGCCGTGCGCCGCGACAAGCCTGCGCGATTCTGTACAGGTTCTTGCAGAATGCGCGGGTGGCCCAGGGGGGCGAGAACCGTCATAATCGCAGGCGAACCGCCGTCGTTCCCTGCCGCGGGCGGGGCGAGCGCGATTCGACCAGCCTTACGATGCAGACGCGGTGCCTTGGGACGACTCACCGGCACATCACTCCAGTTCACCGCGCGGGCTGACAGGGCCCGCGGCGGCGACGAACGTTCCTGCCGCACTCTGACGTACCGTCCTGATGACAACCAGGCCCGGGCTGTGGATGCCCGGGCCGCACGATCGCTTTTCGGGAGAAACAGCATGGCAATGCGCACGACAGCGGGGATGCTGGCGGTGCTGCTGATGGCAGCCACCGCCTGGGCCGATCCGCCACAACAGGAACAGTCGCTCGATCTGAGCGCCATCATGTCGCAGATGACGATCGCGGGCGCGCCGGGCGGCGAGGACGATGGAGACGGGCTGCCCAAGTTCGAGGACGTCACCAAGGACATGGTGTCCAGCAAGGGGATGTTCACGCTCTGGTCCTACGGGCCGGCGAAGCGGGAGCAGGATCCGGAGAAGCTGCTGTGCCAGATCCCGGCCAGCCTGCTGGGCCAGAAGTTCATGCTGTCCACCAGCGTCTCCGGCGGCGGCTTTTTCACCGGCTTCCCGCTCAATGAAAACGTGGTGCAGTGGGAGCTGCGCGGCAAGCAACTGCTGCTGATCCGCCCCAACACGGACTACGTCATCAACCAGTCCAAGGAAGTGGCCGACGTGGTCAGCCGGACCTACCCGGACACGATCCTCGTGGCCGTGCCGCTGGTCACCAAGTCGCCGTCGGGCGATCCGGTGATCGACTTCGGCGGATTGCTCAAGAGCAGCTTCGCCGACGTCGGCTGGATGACGGGCGGCTTTCTCGGCATGGGCGGCGGATTCGGCGGCGGCGGGATCAACTCCAGCCTGAGCACGTGGACGAAGAAGAAGGCCTTCCCGGGCAACGTCGAGATCGGCGTGGACCTGGCGATCAACCAGTTTTCGCCGCCGGGCTCCTACAGCAAGCTGGGCGTTCACTACAGCTTCTGGGCACTGCCCGAAACCGGTTACCAGCCGCGCGTCGCCGATGACCGCGTCGGCTACTTCCTGACGGCCAACCAGGACTGGGCGCGGCCGACCGGCTCACGAGACCTGTTCAACCGCTATATCGACCGCTGGCAGCTTGAGAAGCGCGACCCCAGCCTCGACATGTGCGAGCCGAAGCAGCCGATCGTGTTCTACATCGAGAAGACCGTGCCCGTCCGTTATCGCCGCGCCGTGCGGGACGGCATCCTGGAGTGGAACAAGGCGTACGAGAAGTGCGGCTTCCTCAACGCCGTCGAAGTGCGGCAGCAGACCGACGACAACGAGTGGAAGGATCTCGATCCCGAGGACATGCGGTACAGCTTCTTCCGCTGGATCGTCACCGGCGCCGGCTTCGCGATGGGTCCGCACCGGGCCAACCCGTTCACCGGGCAGATCTACGACGCGGACATCATCTTCGACGATTCGATGGTGCGCTTCTTTGAGATGCAGGCGCAGCGGATGGTGCAGGAGACCGCCCTCTCCGCAAAGATGGCTGATCCCGGCGTGGCGGCGTTCCTGGAGCGGCATCCGCAGTGGCAGCGACCGACCCGCGACTGGGAGATGGTCGACGTCGGCGACACCGTCTCGAAAGAGGTCATCGCGGCCGCGCGGGAGCGGTTGCAGGGCCGCGGTCACCACGTCTGCGACTACATCGAGGGCATGAAGCACCAGATGGCTTTCGCGGGCGCGGTCCTGGCGGAGGCGCCGCCCGAGGTCATCGACGACTTCCTCTACGAAATCATCAAGGAAGTCGTAATGCACGAGGTCGGCCACACGCTCGGCCTGCGGCACAACTTCAAGGCCAGCTCGATCTACACGCTGGAGCAGATGCGCGAAAAGGCGCGCAAGGGCGAGGCGACGCTCGGCTCGGTCATGGACTACAACCCGCCCATGTTCTTCGCCGATCTGGACGCGAAGCAGGACAACTTCATCACGCCGACAATCGGTCCCTACGACTACTGGGCGATCGAGTACGGCTACCGTCCCGTCGGCTCCTATGAGGCGCCAGACGACGGCGACGGCGACGTCGCCGACAGCAAGTCCGATGCGCCCGCCAAGCCGGCCAAGGCCGAAAACGTGGCGGAGAGCAAGTCGAGCGTGACCGTGGCCGGGGGCGACATTCCGGCTGATCTGCTCGAGAAGCTCCCGCCCGAAATCCGCAAGATGATGGAATCCGGCGACGTGTCGGCCATGATGCAGGCGGCCGGAGCGGGCGGCGGCAAGTCCAGCGCGCCCTCCTTCGCCAGCGCGCCGAGCGGCGAAGAAGGCATGCTCAACGCCATTGCCAGCCGCTGCAACGAGCCGGAACTCGCGTATGCGACTGACGAAGACGCGACCGGCCTGGGACCGGACCCGACGGTCATCCGCTTTGATGCCGGAAAGGATCCGCTCGACTGGGCCCGCACCCGCATGACGCTGATTAACAAGCGGATGGAGAATATCCGCGACTGGGCGGTGAAGGACCAGGAAAGCTGGTATCACCTGCGCGGCGCGTTCAACAGCCTGCTCTTCGAGCGGGCCCGCGTGCTCGACTTCGTCGGCCTGTACATCGGCGGCCAGTTCTACAACCGCAACCACAAGGGCGACAAGGGCGAGTCGACGCCGTTTACGCTCGTGTCGGCCGAGCGGCAGCGGGAGGCCCTGCAGTTCATCGAGGAGCACGTCTGCACGGACAACTTCTACACCTTCTCGCCGGAGCTGCTCAATCACATGGCCGTGCCGCGCTGGTACCACAACGGCGCCACGATCGATATCACCATGGACTATCCGGTCCATGACATGATCGGCACGCTGCAGTGGTACAACCTGTTCGACCGGCTGATGCCGTACACGCTCCGTCGCATCCACGACAACGAGATGAAGACGAACGGTTCGGACACCTTCACCGCCTCGGAGTACATCCAGCGGCTGGCCAAGAGCGTGTGGGGTGAAACCACCGCCGGCAAGCAACTGGCCCGCGGCTCGTGGACGGACAAGAATCCGTACGTTTCGCCCATCCGCCGCTCGCTGCAGCGGGAGTACCTGGGCCTGGTGGAACCGCTGGTTCGCATGCAGCCCGGTACGGTCATCTCGCCCGACCTGCACGCGATGGTGCGCTACTCGCTCAAGTCGCTCGGCGACGACCTGGGCAAGGCGATCGAGTCCGGCAAGGCCGACTTCGCCTCCCAGGCCCACCTGGTGGCGTGCAAGTCCCGCATCGACCGGATGCTGGAGCCCGAATTGAACGAGTATTCGCCGTACGGCAGCGGAAGCGCGTTCATGCACCCGACAGGTAAATAGCGCGTGCGTGATCGGCGGGCGGTCGCGCATCGCGTGTCCGTCCGTCGCACCGACGCTCTGACATCGTTGCGCACCCGGCGGCGGAAGCGCTGCCGGGTGCGTTTTTGCGCATACGCAGCGCCCGCGAAACGCAGGGTTTCACCGGCATCGACGACCCGTACGAGGCCCCCGAAAACCCCAAAGTCGCCGTCGACACCAGCAAGCACTCGCCGCAGGAAGCAGCGATCATCCTGGTCGATCTGCTGGTCAAGCACGGGAAGATTGCGGCGCTGGGAGCGTAGGACGTGGTTTGACGCACAAGCCCCCCGCGGATTATAGCCTTGGGGTGGCCCACCGGCCGAGACTGGGCCGGTTTGTTTATGTTGCGCTAGGACACCGCCAAAAGCTGCCAAAATCAGCCCCAACCCGATTGCCCTCCTATTCGGGCCCCGGTATAATGTCGTAAGTCCACGGTCCAGGCAGATCGACGGGAGGGTTGGAAAAGGATGACTGCTTCCCGGGCAGAGCAGACTCACGCTGCCAAATGGCAGTTTCGGGCAAGGGCTAGGTCGCCACCAGCCTCAGAATCCACTATCGTCCTACCTCCGAGTTGGAGTCGCGAAGCACAAAGAAAGAGACGCCTCACGAATCGTCTGTCCCTGCAAGAGTAGGCGATTTCGCGGGCGTCCTGATCAGGAACTGACTTGAGGTCAGTCCCCGCGATTGCTTTCCGCCAATTCTAGCCCGGATTGTGCATAAATTCAAGTGTAGCCGGTGCTGGCACTTGCTGCGGACCGGCCGTGGCGTTGCACAGTCGCCACTTCATCAACAGGAAAGCCGACGGCGCGTCGCGCAGGCAATGCGCACGCTCGCCGCGGCCGACGAATGGACAAATCCTGAACCGACGATGCTCGTGTTGTGCCATCCGTCGGTTCCGGCATCCCCGGAAAGGATGGCTAAGATGAAGCATCGAAGTTGTTCGACCATTGGGGCGCTGGCGTGCGCATTTCTGCTCACGTAGTTGGTCGCTCTCGCGGATACCTATCCGCACAATCCCAAGGCAGACTACTTTCGCAACTGTGGTGGCTGCGGCGTCAAGCAGCGGATCGACCTGAGCGGTGCCGGGATAAACGAAGGCGACATCCTTCACATCCTCGCAACGGGATCGGTTGAATGGAGCTGCGCCGGAGGCTGTTGCGTTGAGGCCGTGATCGCGGCGTTCACGGATGTCGATGCTGCGTGCCCCGGCAGCGGCGACCGCCTGCAAGCCAAATACCCGGACGGCTCGAACGTGCCCGCCTACCCCGATCCGAACGGGTGGTTCGACGACAAGGACTTCAACGTGCGCGACGACAGTTGCGGCTATGCCAACGACATTTACGTCGAGGTTCCCGCCGGCGCGGAGTATCTCTTTCTTGGGGTTCCGGACGGGTATGTATGCGACAATACCACGACGACCCCCTGCAGCGGTATTGCCGTAACGGTAACCGTCGTCGGCGACATTTACGTTGACGCGGCTGCTACCGGCGCTGATTCAGGCAAGAGTTGGAACGACGCTTATACGGACCTCCAGGATGCACTGGCGGAAGCTTGCGCCCGCGAATGCGTGGAACAAATTGTCATCAATGTCGCGGAAGGCACGTACAGACCGGACGTCGCGGACCCGGGAAACCGCAATCTCCGATTCGATGTTTGCGAAAACACCAAGGTCTACGGCAGTTGGTGGAACAGCATCGGCATTGTGTGGATACGTGACATGGAATACCACCCGACGATCCTCAGCGGAGACCTGGATGACGACGACGGTGACGCACCGACGAGTGGCGGCGAGTGCGCCGGCTACTGGGAATCGGGACCCAGTACCTGTTGGGACAACGAGGACAAGAACGTCGAGATTGGCAAGATCAAGGACAACACCGAGGGCCTGATTCATGTCCAGAGCGGATCGGAAGACTCGGTGCTGCTCGACGGGCTGATCGTGGAGGGCGGCTACGCCCAGACGTCACCCAGTTACGGCGGCGGACTGTGCAGCCTTGACGCGAGCCCAACGATAAGCGACTGTATCTTCCGATCCAACTACTCCGGCGGCGGTAGCGGTTTGAATGGTGGCGCGGCCATGCACATCGCAGCGGACGACGATGACGACGTCTCGCCCATCATCTCGAACTGCAAGTTCGAGGAAAACGTGGCAGGCGTCTCGAGCAACATGACGTGGGCGCGCCTGGCTCGTGCAGCAGTGTCGCTGAGCGGCGACGAGGGAAGCGATGACGGCATCTTCGCGGGCAGCGTCACCGGCTGTACCTTCACGGGCAATCATGGCTATCGTGGTGGGGCAATTCACTTCAATGAGCCGGTTGGTGCGACTGTGAGCGACTGCGAATTCAACGACAATGCCTCGTCGAGCCGTGGGGGCGCGATCGACTGGTCCGGCTCCGGCGATCATTCGGTGGAGATTACGGACTGTTACTTCGCTGGCAATACGGTCAAGTATGACCAGGCATGTACGTCCAACCAGTTCTCCTCAGAAAACGTCCACGGCGGCGGCGCGCTGATGGTCAGCTCCATCAGTACGCTCGGTGCACCGTCGCTCACGCTGGGCAACTGCACGTTCGAGGGCAATATGCAGCTCGACGATACCTATGATTGTGCCTCTACCGGTGGCGGCGCGGTCGCACTGGAGCACACCAATGCCGTGATCTACAATTGCCTGTTCTTCGACAACGACGCCGACGGCAATGGCGGCGGGATCTTTATCTTCGGTGACGAGGACTATGAGGCGTACCCGCACCGCAGCGACGTGCAACTCACGAACTGCACGTTCTCCGACAACCACTCGGCCGACCTGGGCGGCGGCGTCTTCGTCAACGGCAACGGCGTCGACGGCAAGTCGTCCGACGCCAAAGTCGTCGGCTGTATCCTCTACTACAACTCCGCCGACAATGGGGACTACGTCGACCGCGAGCAGATACATTTTGATGGGTATACGTCGATTGACCTTGATGACCCGCAGACGGATCCGATTTATTCCTGCATCCAGTGCGACAAAGGGACGCAAGCGGACTGTGTCGGAGACGCTGCCTCGGTCATTTGCTATGATACGGACACGCCCGAGTTTAGCAACCGGGCGATGGACGACTATACGCTATCCGACTCGTCGTTGTGCATCGACAAGGCGTGCCAGTACCCTTCGTGCGGGGATGGGTACAACCTGGGTGCGATGGGCAACGCCGATCTCGCCGCAGCTGATCGCCTCACTGACGGAGAATTGGATGGCGAGGAGTGTGCTGACAATGGCGAGGATATCGACATCGGCTGCTACGAACATGAAGAGTGTGTGGATCCGTAGTCGCTGAGCCGTAGACCATGAATAGGGGGACGGACCGGGGCGCCGCCTCGGTCCGTCCTCCCGGTTTGCGACCGCGGACGCAATCATGGGCACGTGTAGTTCGCCCGCGCCGTAGCTCCGCACCCCCACTCCGCGAATGCAGTTTGCGACCCGGGGGGCAGCCGCTTGATCTTGATCCGCGCCTTTCCAGTTTCGCTCAGGATATCACTGCTGTCGCCTCCCGACGATGTGCTGACGGCGACCGTATCTTGTGGGATACCTTTGGCCAGCTTCAATACCAAGGTATTGCGAGCCTCGTGCGACCGGCACCCCATCCGCCGGATACTCTCATCCCCTGAGCACTCCCTGCAACGGGTCAGCCCGTAGCTGTAGGTTGCACCCTGACTGGTGCCGTTAATGTCGGCACCGCGCGCCGTTACCAGCGCAACGGATCCGCTGACCGCAACAGAGAATCCCAAGTTGTCGAACTCCATTCCGTCGGATGCGAACAAGCGCTGTGCTTCGACCCACCGGAGTCCATTGAAACGATACAGAAACGCGGAACCCGCCCTGCGCGCGCGTTCATCGTCGCCTGGCACGCCAACAAGCAGAAGGTCGCTGTGGATGGTCAGTTGGTCCGCATAAGTGTCGGTCGCCTGTGCCGGACCGAGCTTCGCCTCCTGCGCCCAGCCGTCGGGGCCGCGGCGAAAAACATACACCGACTCAATTGGCGAGTTTGGCTGACCAACCCCCGCGATGGAGTCGCCAAGGGCGACCGACCATCCAAACGCCCAGTGACTCTCACCATCTGCAGCATGTACCTGAGCTTCCTCGACCCAGGCTCCTTGCTCGTAGCGATACAGGTACGCTATACCCCGGCTGACGTCGTAGCCGTGCGAGCCGACAATGATCCGGCCGTCATATACGGATACCGAACGTCCCATCGTATCGTTGCGGCCGCCGTCAGAAGCGAGGAGCTTCTGCTCGAACGGCCAGCCGTTTTCCCCTCTGCGGAATACGTAAGCCGAGCCGGCATTTGGGCCGTTTTCGTTGTTGTCGAGTTCCGCACCGACGACTGCTACGTCGCCATACAGCGACACGGACTGACCGAACCGGTCGCCGAACTCGCCGTCGGGCGCCGTCAGTTCCGCTTCCAGCAACCACCCGTGCCCGTCGTAACGATAGACGTACACCGTCCCCAATCGCGTGCTGGGCTGCGTTCCGACTAGGGCGACGCCCCGGTGGAGGGAAACCGAGACCCCGAACCGGTCGCGCTCGACAAGGCCCGGTGGAACCAATTTCGCCTCCTCTCGCCACTGCTGTCGCTTTCCGTCGAAGCGATAAATGTACGCCGATCCGCTGGCGAGGCCCGTTTCACTGGTCAGCGCCCCAACGATGGCGACGTCGCCGTCGAGATCGACGGAGACGCCGAAGTTGTCCCCTTCCTGCCCGTCCGACGCGAAGAACTTCCCCGTCTCCTCCGCCCGGCACTCCTGCCCCGCCGCCGGCCGCGCCGCCGCTACCGCGACGACCAGCACCAGGCCGTAGAGCACGCGCGTGAACCCGGGCAGCGAGTGACGAACCGCGGTTCGACGGCCGGCGTCCTCGTCCAACCCGCAGAGGGCCCAAACCCATTGACCCTGATGACGATGATGGCACATGCTCAAGCCTCCCATTGACGGATGACCAGACTACGATGCGTGACGCTGACGGCGCCGCCCGCCGGCGCAGCGATCGAGCCTGCTCGCTCTCGGAATCCGCCTGCGGCGTGTCAGCGGCCGTGTCGCCGCAGGCCGCGCAGGGTCAGCAGGCCCAGGCCGATGAGGACCATCGCCGGCAACATGCCGAAGCCGCACAGGCCGCGACGGCCGCCACCGGTGTTGTCATTGCTGGCGGAGTTGTCGTTGGGGCCGGCCGCGTTGTCATTGGAAGCGGCGTTTTCGTTGGCGCTGCCGTTGTCATTTCCGTCGCCGATGTTGTCATTGCCTTCGCTGACGTTGTCATTGTCAGCGTTGTCATTGCCGGCGTTGTCGTTTTCGTTTTCGCCCGGTTCGTCGCCGGCGCAGCCCTCGTCGCCCGGCTCGGTGCGCTCCGGATCGTTCGGGCAACCGTCGCACGCGTCGCCGGCGCCGTCGCCGTCCGCGTCGGCCTGATCCCGGTTGGGGTCCGCGGTGCAGTTGTCCAGGCAATCGGCGACGCTGTCGTCGTCTCCGTCCGCGTCGTCGTTGCCACAGCCGCAATCACCGGGCTGCGTCTTGGCGGCGTCCTCCGGGCAGGCGTCGCAAGCATCGCCCGCGCCGTCCATGTCGGAATCGGCCTGATCCGGGTTGCCGAACTCGGGACAATTGTCGTCGCAGTTGATCACCTCGTCCGCGTCGTCGTCGCCGTCGGACGTGCCGCAGTCGCAGACGCCGGGCTCCACCTTGTCAGGATCGTCCGGGCAGCCATCGCAGGCATCGCCCACGCCGTCGTCGTCACCATCCGCCTGGTCCGGGTTCGCCAGGTCGGGGCAGTTGTCGTCCTCGGCGCAGACGTGGTCGCCATCCGAGTCGCCTTCGGGTCCGCCGGGGCAGTTCAGTGGCGTCAGCGAGAAAGTCGCCCCGGCATTGTTGATGAGCACAGCCGGTGCATCGGCCACGACGTAGTCCGCGGCGTTGTTGGAACTCGTCGCGGACGGCCCGCCAACGAAGGTCAGCGCGGTCAGCCCCGAGCCATCGAGCGGCGCAGGCCACGCGGGGCCGAACTCGCCGTCGCCGTCGTTGGTCAGCGCGCCGCGCGTCGAGCCCAGATAAGCGTCGCCGCCCCAACTGAAACGCCAGACGATCAGCGTTCCCTCGTCGTTTTCAAAGGTGACGCTGCCGGCGGCCAGGTAGGACTCGGGGATGAGGTGCGTGAGGATGAAGTCCGCGTCCAACGGCGGGTCGGAATAGCGGACGAAATCCGCACTGGCCACCAGGACGCGGTCACCCAGCGCATCCTGCGTCACGTCCGAGACGAAGTCGATCAGCACAACGGGGTTGCGACCGTTCGCGTCCCAGGCGATCAGTTTCGCCTCGCTGACGCGCTCCTGCGCATTTTCGCGCATACGAAGCTGGATCGCCTGGGCGCGCGGGTTGCCGTCCACGCCGGCGACGATCTGCTCGATCTGCATGAAGTGAAACGTTGCGCGGGCCGACCCCGCCGGCAGAGCGACCGCCAGGAGCAGGACCGGCAGCATCGTACGGCGTTGCGTCACGTGGCCCGCCGGGCCAACCGCCTGCACCATCCCCGATAAGCTCGTCATGAGGTCATACTCCGGCGTGGTGATTCAAACCCGGACGGGATTATGGGGCCATCAACTCTCGGCGTCAATCCACCGACAAGAGTACGGGACTTCATCCGGGTCCGGCAGAAACGCGGAGCTATGAATCATCGGAGCCGAAACGGGTCGACCGCGCCTCGCGTCGGCGCGGGGTGGAACACACGCCGCGCATTCAGCCTGGTAGAAGTCGTCGTTGTCATCGTGATTATCGGCGTGATCGCCGCGATCGCGATACCGCGCATCTCGGGCAGCGTGGCGGGCGCGGATGAGGCGGCGCTGGTCAGCAACCTGCGAACGCTGCGGGCGGCGATTGATCACTACGCGGCCGAGCACAACGGCGTCTTCCCGGGCGCTAATTCCGACGGAGCGGGCAACGGCGCCAACACGGCCGGAGCGATGGTCGCCCAACTGACGAAGTTCTCGAACGCGTCCGGCGCGGTGGCCGACGCCGCCGACAGCGATCACCGCTTCGGCCCGTACCTTCGCGCCATCCCGGCAGCCCCGGTCGGCGACAGTAAGGGCAGCGACGAGATCGAGATCGACCTGGTCAATCCGCGGCCGGTGGTCCAGGTCGGTACGGCTGGATGGGTCTACAACCCGAGCACCGGCGAGATCATCGCGAACACGGATGACGCGAACCGGGCGGGCACGCGGGCGTACGATGAGTACTAGGGAAGAAGGGAGTTAGGGAGTGAGGGAGTAAGGGAGTAAGGGAAGAGCGGAGGGGGACGTCGTACTCGCGTCGGCGCTTGCGCCGCCTCGCGTCGGCGCTTGCCTCACGCGCGTCGGCTCGCGGGCTCTGATCGGCTACCGAGAGTTCGGGCGCGGATGATGGCCGCGAACTCGGGACGCCAGGTCGCGGACTATTCGCCCGGTCCCTGGCGCAGGGACGATTCGTTCTCGAACTTGTCGACCGTGCGGTTGTAGTTCTTCCACACCGCCGGCTCTTCGAAGTCCTTCGGCGTCAGTTTTATCTGCAACGACTCGGCGGAGAGGTCGGGAAAGTTCGCCTCCACGGCGCGATAGCCGCCGTTTTCGATGCTGATGATGCGCCGCGGCAGGTGCAGGTCTTTGAGCACGAAGAACTCGAGCCGCTCGTACCGGCGGGCGAGGGGGCTGCCTTCGCGCGGCGTGCAAACGAGATGATCGGTGTTTTCCGGATCGGCCGGCTTCGGCGGAACCAGCCGCACCTCGAAATGCTTCAGGATTTCGTCGCGCTTCTGGCCGAAGGGCATCGGAAACGGCGCCGTGTCCAGGTCGAACAGGTCGAGCGTCTGGCCGGCAGAGACGACCTGCCGCTCGAGCAGGGCCTTGTCCCGCTCGCGGGCTTCGAGCAGGGAGGAACCGTTGAACACGTACCAGACCCGCGTCTCGGCCACCAGCTCATCCGTCACGTGCTTTTGAAACTCGATCCAGAAGAGCGGGTTGCCGCCGGTGCGGAGGTACTTGACGAACCCTTCCCGGCGGGTGGTGGTGAGGTTGAGGTCATCGGTGTCGGAGTACTCGACGCGGCAGCCGACGCCGCGTAACTGCTGCCCGACGCGCTCCTGATCGGCCAGGATTTCGTTGACGCGTGCCCGCGCGGTCTGCGCGGCGGCGTCGGGTGCGGCATCAGCCTCGCCTGAATCGGGCGTGCCTCCCGCCGGCTCGCCCTGTGGGGGCTGGGACGGCGCCGGCTCCGCGGGTGGAGCGGGGGGCGGCGTCTCCTGGCCGACGACGATGGACGCAAGCGCGAGCAGCAATACAGTGGTTCGAAGCATCTTTGGTATCCCGGCAGAATCCAGCTAGATCGCCCTCTATTGTGCCACTGATCCCAACGCTTGCCAATCCGGCCGCGCTCTTCGATGATACCCCGGCCGCGTCGGAACGGCGTGGCGCTGTGCAAATTCTGACAGCCGGAACCCCGCTGGAGGCTCATGCGAGATGGAGACCGTCATCCAGGCCATTGTCTCGATTATCGTCCTGATCGGCATCCGCGGCTGCATTGCGGAGAATCCGCCGTTCACGATCCCCGAACTGGCGGCCGGCTCGACGCCCGTCGGGAACCCGGCCGGGATTGATCCGACGATCCTGGACGACATTCTGTCCGCCGAGGCACGGTTGTGCATGGCCGAAACCGCGGACGCGGGCGGCCGCCCCGCCGTCGCGACGGCGCCACCGACGACAACCTGGAGTGACATCGCGTGAACCTTCCCCTCGCTGACCGGGTCCGAAACATCCAGC
Organism: uncultured Phycisphaeraceae bacterium; assembly: GCA_964648365.1. GTDB lineage: Bacteria > Planctomycetota > Phycisphaerae > UBA1845 > UBA1845 > SURF-32. The sequence goes on along the minus strand of CAZYLK010000003.1, from coordinate 22,877 downwards.
AAAGCGCCATCCGGCGCTATTCCGCCATCTGCGCGTCGATGGGCGGCGTGAACCTCTCCCAGGGCGTGTGCGATCAGCCCGCGCCGGACGCGGTCAAAGCGGCCGCGAAGAAGGCGATCGACGACGACCACGCGATCTACACCAATCTGCGCGGGATCGTCGAGCTGCGCCGGGCGATCGCGGCGAAGATGGCGAAGTTCAACCGGATCACCTGCGACCCGGAGACGGAAATCTGCGTCAACGTCGGCACGGCCGGGTCGTTCGCCTGCGCGGCGCTTTCCATCCTCAACCCGGGCGATGAGGCGATCATCTTCAGCCCGTTTTACAGCTACCACGTCAACCTGCTGACGCTGATCGGGGCGAAGGTCAGCTACGTGGATATGACCCCGCCCGACTGGCGCTTCGACGCGGGCCAGCTTGAGCGGGCGTTCAACGAGCGGACCCGCTTTGTCCTCGTCAACACGCCCGCTAACCCAAGCGGCAAGGTGTATTCGGAGGCGGAGCTTCGCACGATCGCCGATCTGGCCAGGAAGCACAACTGCTGGATCGTCACCGACGAGATTTACGAATACATCACGCACGACAAGCCGCACGTCAGCGTGGGCGCGTTCCCCGACGCCCGCGAGCGGACCATCACGATCAGCGGCGCGTCAAAGACCTACGCAGTGACCGGTTGGCGGGTCGGCTACACGATCGGCCCGGCCGACATCATCGAGCGCATCGCCGTCGTCAGCGACCTGCTCTACATCTGCACGCCGTCGCCGCTGCAGTACGGCATCACCGCCGGCCTAGGCCTGCCGGATTCGTACTACACGGCGATGTGCGAGGACTACCGCGTCAAGCGCGACTTGACGGCCGACACGCTTCGCTCGATCGGTTTCGACCCGTACGTGCCCGACGGGAGCTACTACATGCTGGCCGCCTTTGACCGCGGCCGCTGGCCTAACGCCAAGACCGCCTGCGAAGACATCCTGGAAAGAGTCGGCGTCGCCACGGTCCCCGGCAGCGCGTTCTACCGCAATCCGGAAGACGGGCAGAATCAGTTGCGGTTCTGCTACGCCAAGAAGATGCCGGAGTTGGAGGAAGCGTGCCGGCGGCTGCGGAAGCTGGGGCGGGAATAGCGAATGCCGAATAGCGAATAACGAATGAAGAGAGCGCCGGCGCGGTTTCTTGTGTGGCACCGGTTTTCAACCGGTGTGTTCTTGAACGATTGCTGCCGACGGCGAAGCTAACCGATCGGAACGATTGCAAATTCACGGTCCGGGTGACACTCGAATGCCTGACTGGACATCCTGGTCGGAGGTACGAGCAATCCTCGGGCCGATTCTCTTAGCCGCCGCCATCTGCGCGGAGGCGCGGTACTCCCACGCGGCTCCGCAGCGGGACCAATTCGTCCTGAGGCTTGCATGGATCGCGCGAGGATTGGCCGTGGTGGGGACCGTGCTGTTCGTTGGCCTCGGCGCTGGTGCCTGGCTCGGTGACGACGTTTCGCTGTTCGTGAGGCTGGGCTTCACACTCTATGCACTCGCTGCCTGCGCGGTGTTTGTCATGTTCCATCGGTATCGCGTCGAGTACGGCCCGGACGCAATCCGACTGGTTCGGTTCTGGGGACTCGGGCCGGTGGCAATCGTGCGATGGGACGAAGTCGTGGAGATTGACGATAACGGAATCGAGTACATCATCAACCTCGAATCCGGCACCCGATGGAAGCTTGAGAAATGCCTGCGCGGGTACCGCGACTTCTGGGCGTTTGCGATGCAGCGCCTCGCCATTGGATCGACTGGCGATACAGGAGACGCGGCAACGTCCGAGCGCGACGGTTGAGCAGTCTCGCCCTGTCGCCGGGCGATCTTCAGTCCCCATGAGACTCCCGTCCAACCCACCGCTCCCGTAGGCGCTTGCCCGCGAACCGAACCCGCCCCTACTACCGCGCCCTCAACGCTGCCAGAATCGCGCGCCGCTGCTCCACGTCCGCCTCGCAATAATTCTGCAAAGCAAACTCGCGCGTCTCCGGGTCGTTCGCTTCGACCTCATCGTAGAGCCCTCGGATGAGGCCGAGTTCAATCTCCCGCTCGCGTACCGCCTCCGCAATCCTGCCGTCATGTTCATGAAGTATCGCCAGCGCTCCGTGATACAGAATCGCCTCGTCCGCATCCGGCTCCTCTCCGCAGGTTTCGACGAGTTGTCGCATGAGGTCGACCAGTTCAGCTCGAAGCTCGCCGCGGGTCGCCAGGGCGAGGATTTCCAGTTCCTTCAGATGTGCCCATGGATTGGAAAACATGGCCGGTCTCGGGGTTGGCGCCTCGGTACGAGAAGTTTATCATCGCCGGTCGCGGCCCGGGAAGCAACCAATCGTCTTGCGGCCGCGTTCATTGAATCGCCTGGCCCTGTACTTGGAGGACACGATGAGGCTTTGTACTTCGCGATCACTCTGTCTTCTTGCCGCCGCGTTCCTGGCCGCCGGCCTGGCGACAGCCGTGGGTGGATGCCAGCCGTCCCGCGGTTTGGGCGGGTTCATCCCGAATCTGTTCACCGTCTCCGTGCTGCCGCCGGAGGGCGGCGGCTCGCACACCGTCGAGCCGGGGGAGACGGTCGCCGTTCTCGTCGAGGTGCTGATGGGCGTCAGCGTCAGCGGCACGTCCATCGAGGTCATTCTTGACTCCCAGGATCTTCCGGAAGGCGTCCACCTGGATTTCGGAGAGCTGTCCGTGCGAACCCTGCCCAACCTGGAGGCCGGCGAAAGCGCCCGCGTGACGTTTAACCTGGTCGCGGAGAGCGATGCGCCATCCGCCACCGTAGAGATCGCGATTGACGCGTACGCCGAGATCACCGTGGAGGGGGAAACGGAAGGCGACTTCTATGAGGAAAGCACGACGCTTTCGCTGGTGGTCGGGGACGGCGGCGAGCCGGACGGGGGCGAGCCGGACGGGGGCGAGCCGTCTTCAAGCTGCGAACGGTTCGTCGAGCACTACAACGCGCTGGCCTGCACCACGGAGGAACTGGTCGTAGAGAACACCTGCTCGGAGTCGATCCGGGAGTTCTGCGGCTCACAGGAACTCGAAGATGCTTTCAACGAGTGCCGCATCGAAAACACCGTCTGCGACGGGGATGAACTGGTGGAGGAACTGGACGGCTGCTTTGCGATCTGCGGAGGGTAGCCATCAGGCCACCGCTGCGACGGGCATGAACGGACATTCGAATCCGTCTACGGCCCGCTGGCGCCCCCCCACCACTCCTCCATCTTCTCCAGCGCCCACTGCGGCGATTCGTCCTTGTGGCAGTCGTTGCAGGCGTTGGGCGCGCCGCCGCGTCCGAACTTGATGGTCGCGGCCGGGTCGGGGATGGAACTCATGGTGTGGGTGCGGACGAACTTTTCGTAGCCGCCGACGATGTTCTGGATGTTGCGCGGCATGTGGCAGTCGTAGCAGAACGAGCCTACGTCGCCGGGCGTGTGGTGCGTGTGCTCGGCGACCTTGTGGCGCAGGTTTTCGTGGCAGTTCAGGCAGTAGTCGTTGCTTTGCTGCGACGCGATCAGCAGGCCCTCCTTGCGGGGGAACTTGTTGGCGTGGACCTGGTGGCAGTCGTAGCAGCGGACCTCGGCCTGTTCATAGCAGGCGGATTCGATGAACGACCGGAACAGCATGGCGATGCCCTTGGGACGGCCGTCGTCCCAGCACTCGACCGTCGGGTCTTTCCGACCCGGCTGCAACGGAAACTCCTTGAAATGCGGCGACAGGTCGTTGAGCCGCCCCTCCCGGCTGTAGCCCGGTTCGTACGTACGATAAGCGTCGGTCGAAGACATCATGATGTCCGGCCCGTGGCAGCGGCCACAGACGCTCATGGCCTGCCCGCGGGTCAGCTTGGGCGCGTTGGCGATGTAGGCGACCGGCTGGCCGCGGACCTTGCTGTTGAGAAACGCGGCGATGCGGTTGACGTAGCTGCCTTCGAAATAGTTGACGTGGTGGCTGCCGGGTCCGTGGCAGGCTTCGCATCCGATGCCGTTTTCCACCCAGTCGGTCCGGGCCGCCGTGTGATCCTGCGTTTTTTCGTGGATGTTGAGCTTCGTGACATGGCAGCGGGCGCAGAAGAGGTTCCACGCGGAGTTCTGGCTGCGCATCTGGGCCCAGAAGTCGTCCAGGGACTGCGCGCTGCCCTCCTGGAAATTCCAGTAGGAAAAATACTTGTTCATGTCCACCGACCACTGCAACGGCAGGCGCCGGATGACGCCGTTCGCCTCCTTGTGCAGGTAGGTCTGGCGGTACTGAAAGCCGACGACGTAATCCACCTTGAAGTCGATGAAGCGATCTGCGCTGTTCGGGTCGCGCAGGCCGACGAAGTACTGGCCGTCGCGCTCGGTCATGCGGGCGACGGGCTGGTCATCCTGCGGGCCGCGGCGGAACTCCGGCGGCAGGACGTATTCGTGATTGTCGAAGTCGCCGACGACGGACGCCTTCGATGGTTCGCGGACCATCTTGGCGTGCGGCGACGACGCCCACTCGGCATAGACCTGCGTGTGGCACTCGCCGCACTTGGCGTTGCCGACATATTCGGCGTCGTAGAGCGACGAGTAGGACTCGACGCGCGTGAAGGCCAGGCCGCTGCCGGCGATCAAAACCGCGGTGGCCAACGCCATCAGGCCGCCGCGACGACGAGAAACGCGCGGGGGTGGCCCGGCCGGCGCCGGCTGTGAATCGGGCCGGGCTGTCGGCGCGAAGGTGCGTGGTTTTCGCGGAGTTTTCTTACCGGCCACGGAACACGGTCCCCCTCGGTGCGTGACATCAGCGACGGATCTGGATCCTGCGAGCCGCGAGGCTTCAGCCCGCGCGGAGTCCCCCTTGCAGGGCCATCTCCCGAGTCGGGCTGCGCGCCCGCCCCGCCGCCGGCCCGGTTCCGACCCAGCGCGGCGTCCGAGCCTGTCGCCGATGTCCAGTATAGCTTCCGGCGGGCGTTGTTCCCAAGGCGTCCTCCCGCCCGGCCGGTCGATCGCTCCGGCGGCATCGACTTACGGGACGAGGGAGTGCCCCCCGCGGGCTGATCGCATGGGGCGATCGGGGTAGAATGTCCGGGCGGTCCGCAACGGCGGGTTGATGTCATCGAAGGGTTGAGGTGTTGTGACATGCGGCAAGTCCGGGCATCGGTACGGCCCCACGGGGGATTCTGGACGTTCGAGAATCGGCGGCGGTTCTGTCTGCTTCTTGCAGGTGCAGCGCTGCTGGCCGCGGCCCTGCCGGGCTGCAAACGTCTCACGCGGAAGGCCAGCCCGGAAGAGATGAAGGTCCGCGACGCGATCGCCGCACTGAAAGAACAGATCGCCGAGGACGAAGCCAACCCCGATCTCTACCTGCAACGCGGCAAGCAGTACTTCGAACTGGCCGAACTGTGCGGTCGCGAGTATCGGCAGGACGTGTACGACGCGGCCGTGAAGGACTTCGAGACTTGTCACGCGAAGACGCCCGGCGGCAGCGGGCCGGCGCTCGTCGAGATTGCGCACGTGTACATGCGGCTCTATCGTCTGCGCGAGGCCGTTCAGATGATCCAGCAGGCCCAGCGCGTCGACCCCGATGATCTGAACGTGCGTGTAGAGGTCTGCCGCCTGCCGGGCTTCTTGCGAAACGACTGGTCGGCATCCGTGACGGAACTTGAGAAGCTCAAGGATCTGCCCGAGGTGCAGTCGTCGCCGCTGTTCTGGACGTGCTGGGCCAGGTGCAACGACGAGTCCGGCCGGGCGGAGGCGGCGGAAGCCGGCTACCGGCGGGTGCTGGAGCTGACGCCCGCCGACCGGGCGGCCCGGCTCAACCTGGGCCTGCTGCTGGGCCGGCTTGGCCGCGGCGAGGAAGGCACGCCGATCATGCAGGAGGTTGTCAATCGCAACCGCGACGACATGTATGCCGCGCATAACCTTGCCCGCGTGCTGGAGCAGGTCGGCCGGTACGACGAGGCGGTGAAAGTGCTGGAACCGGTCGTGCTGGAGGGCGACTCGTTCCCCGTGGCGTGGGCGCAGATGGTGCGGCTCTACCTGCTGGTGGACCGGCCGGCGGATGCGAAGCGCGTGCTCGACTACGCCGAGCGCATCGATGCGAACAATTACTCCGTCCTGGAGGCGCGGGCCTGGGTCGAAAGGTACAACAAGCGGTACGACGCGGCGCTGAAGGTGCTGCGGCGGATGACGGCGCAGTGGCCGCGGAACACCTGGGCGGCGCGACAGATCGTCGAAGTGTGCGACGAGTCTGGACGCATCGGCGACGCCCTGGCCGATCTCGACGGGCTGATCGCCCAGATGCCGAACGTCGGCGAGTTGTACGTCATCCGGGCGAACATCCACGGCCGCAGCGGCGATCTGGCGGCGGCGCTCGCGGACTACTCGCTCGCGATCGAGCGGTACGACTCAGCGACGTATCGCATGGCTCGCGGCGTGACGCGGTGGCAGTCCGGCGACGCGGCCGGGGCTGTGGCGGACCTTGAGAAGGCGCTCAAGATTGACCCCGCCGAGCCGTACACCGCGCTGCTGCTGTGGCACATGCTGGAGGACTCTGGCGACTCGGAACGGGCGGCGGAGGTGATCCGGCAGGCGGTCGACAAGACGCATCCGCAGTCGTGGGGCGGACGGCTGCTACGGTTCGTTGCAGGCGAAATCGCGGAAGCCGCGCTGTTGAAGGACGGCACGGGGGACGAGCGCGCGTGTGAGGCGACGTTCTACGTCGGCTTGAAGCACTATCACGACGGCGGGCGCTTCGAGGAGGCGAAGCCGTGGTTTGAGAAGTGTGTGGCGACGGATGTGCGGTACTTTATCGAGTATCGGCTGTCGGAGTGGATGCTGCGCAAGTCGCTTGAGGCGAGCCAGACGGAACCGTAACCGCCGGCGTCGCTCACGTGGCTGCGTTGTCGCCGCTGATGGCTGCACCGCATTCGCTGCAACGGCCGGACTCGTTGCCCGTCAGATCGTAACCGCAGCGGGCGCAGTAGCGCGGATCAAAGACAACGTCCGGCAGGATACGCCCGAGTAACATGCACGACAGGATGTAGACGCCGACGATCGTGGCGACAATAGTCGGCCCATCGGAATCGAACGCGGACAATCCGTAGCTCACGATCGGAACTGCGGGAGAGACGATGAGGAAGAGGTAAGTGGCCGCGGTCCGGATTCGCTTGCGCGCCAGCGCCATGCTGGCAAGAGGCGCACAGAGGAGGCCGATCGGCGAACCGCAGATCAGTCCGGTGAATAGCGCCGCCGACGGCTCACTCCAGAAGTAGGCGTCGTCGAGCGCCCAGAAGATCGCGGCATACCAGGCGCCGAGCAGCACCGACATGAGGATGGCCGCCCCGTACCGAGGTTTGCGTGAGCGAGGCGTTGTCATCGGCTCTCGATCTGTCGGCGTTTCCGCAGCGAACCACCTCGCGGCCCGCAGAATTCCTCGCAGTACAATCCGGGCGTGCCCCAAGACCGTGAACAGGCTATGCTTCGTCGGTCGTTGCGTCTACGGGGGTGGACGCAGAAACCGCGCGGCCGCGGGTGTGCGATCGGGAAGGACGGCGCTGCGGGGCGCCCCGAGGACCACCGGTCACAAACCGGTGCCACAACGGAAGACCACCGGTTATAAACCGGTGCCACATGAGAAAGACCACCGGCTGGAAGCCGGTGCCACACAGCATGACTGACTTCCAAATCGTCAGTGAGTTCAAGCCCCGCGGCGACCAGCCGGACGCCATCGAGCAGCTTATCGCCGGCTACGCCGAGGGCCGCAAACGCCAGTGCCTGCTGGGCGTGACCGGCTCGGGCAAGACGTTTACCATGGCCCATGTGATCGAACGCCTCCAGCGACCGACGCTGATCATTTCGCACAACAAGACGCTGGCGGCACAGCTTTTTGAGGAGATGCGCGAGATTTTTCCGCGTAACGCCGTCGAATATTTCGTCAGCTACTACGACTACTACCAGCCCGAAGCCTACATCCCCCAGCGCGACATCTACATCGAAAAGGACTCCTCCCGCAACGACGACATCGACCTGCTCCGCCTGCGGGCCACCAGTTCGATGGCCGCTCGCGAGGATTGCATCCTGGTCGCCAGCGTCTCGTGCATCTTCGGCATCGGCTCGCCGGAGGATTTCAAACGGGCCGTCATCGTGCTCGAAATCGGAACGCGCATCGACCGCGACGACCTGCTCTCGCGCCTGGTGGAACTGCAATACACCCGCGGCGACATCGACTTGAAGCCCAAGACTTTTCGCGTCCGCGGCGACGTGGTCGAAGTGTTCCCCCCCAGCGAGGAGTTTGCCTATCGCATCGAGATGTTCGGCGACGAGATCGAGCGGCTCGACATGATCAACGCGCTGACCGGCGTTTCGCTGGGTCGGGCGGACAAGGCGTTCATCTTCCCGGCCGTGCATTACGTGCTGCCGGAAGAGCGTGTCGAGGCGGCGTGCCAGTCGATCCTGGAGGAACTCGACCAGCGGCTCATGGAGTTCCGCCGCTTCGGCAAGCTGCTGGAGGCCCAGCGGCTGGCGGCCCGCACCAAGTACGACGTCGAAATGCTGCGCGAGGTCGGCTACTGCTCCGGCATCGAGAACTACGCGCGGCATCTGAACGGCTCGGCCCCCGGCGCGAAGCCGTTCACGCTGATGGACTACTTCCCCAAGGACTACCTGCTGATCATCGACGAGTCGCATGCCACCGTGCCGCAGGTGGGGGCGATGTTCAACGGCGACAAGGCCCGCAAGACGACGCTGGTCGAGCACGGATTCCGCCTGCCCAGTTGCCTCGACAACCGGCCGATGACGTTCGACGAGTTCGTCGGCATGATGGACAAGGTACTCTACGTCTCGGCCACGCCCGGCCCGTATGAACTGAAGGACTGTGGCGGGCAGGTGGTCGAGCAAATCATCCGCCCCACCGGCCTGGTCGATCCGCCTATCGAAGTCCGCCCCGCCCGCGGGCAGGTGCCCGACCTCTTGCACCAGATCGCCCAGCGCGCGGCCGCGGGCGAGCGCGTGCTGGTTACCACGCTGACCAAGCGGCTGGCCGAGGACCTGTCGGCCTACATCGCCCAGGAAGGGCTGCGCGGCCGATACCTCCACGCCGACATCGACACGCTCGAACGGGTGTCGATCCTGAAGGAACTGCGCGAGGGCAAGTTCGACGTGCTGGTGGGCGTCAACCTGCTGCGCGAGGGGCTGGACCTGCCCGAGGTGTCGATGGTGGCGATCCTCGACGCGGACAAGGAGGGCTTCCTGCGCAGCGAGACGTCGCTGGTGCAGATGATCGGCCGCACGGCCCGCAACGTGAACGCCCAGGTCATCCTCTACGCCGACCGCGTCACCAACAGCATGCAGCGGGCGATGGACGAAACCAACCGCCGCCGCGAGATACAACTTGAATACAACAAGGAACACGGCATCACGCCCGAGTCGGTGGTCAAGGCGGTGCGTTCGTCGCTGCTGGGTGAACTCAACGCCCGCCGCATCGCCGCCGAGATGGTCCATGCCAGCGAAGACGAAATGGACCGGGCCGAGCTGATCAAGATGCTGGAAGGAGAAATGCTCGCGGCCGCGGAGGGGCTGGAGTTCGAAAAGGCAGCGCGATTGCGGGATCGGATTAAGGAGATTCGCGAGTTGCCGGTACTGGAGGGGACGGGGGTTTCGGCTGGCGGCGAGTCGACGGGGGAATTCAACGCAAAGGCGCGAAGGGGCAAAGGCGCGAAGAGGAAGAGGGGAGGGTAGTGGAGGTCGATCTGGGGCGCATCGGCGAACTGAATTCGGCCGGGGAGCGCCATCGTCGTCATCACCGCAACGGTCAAGCGTCGAGGTTTAGCGC
>CAZYLK010000003.1:7144-12968 GCA_964648365.1 uncultured Phycisphaeraceae bacterium | reverse complement strand
TGCGCCTTCGACCGGCCACCGTGAGAGTGGCAAACGATGACGACGCCGCGGCCGACGGTCTGGTCAGCGGCGCCGGCCTCGGGCGGGCTCCGGTCTTGCCCGATGTGCCGGCTGCGGCGGGCGTCGCAGTTGCCTAAGCATGTGCTCTATGGAACGAGCGTCTGCCGGAAATGCCTCTACGGTCTGACCAACCGGCGTCAGCTTGCGTTTGTGGTGGACTGTTTGGTGCTGAGCGCGGCGTGCACGGCGTCGGTGCGACTGATGATGGCCTGGCTGTCGCCGCCGCCGCAGACGCCGGACTTTCTGATGGACGCCTTCACGCTCCTCTGGATACCGCTGTTCGCGATCAAGGACGGGTGGGACGGTCGGTCGCCGGGCAAGCGGCTGCTCGGGCTGCGCGTGGTACGCACGGATTCACTCGAGTCGATCGGGCCGACACGCTCGCTCAAACGCAACCTGCTCATTGCGGCGGCATTAGCGGCCGAACCGCTCGGGCGCATCGCCGGGCCGCTTCTCGGGGCGACTCCTGCGCCGGCGGTGAAGGTGATCTCCGTGCTGGTCATTCTGTGGCTCGGCGAGCGGCTGACCCACGGGCTGCGGCCCGGCGACCGCTGGGCCGGCGCGCGCGTCATCTGGCAGCGCTACGCCCACCGCCCGCCCTTCGTGCCCACCGGCCGATACTGCGTGGAATGCGGGTATGATCTGCGCGGCAACGTATCGGGCGTGTGTCCCGAATGCGGAGCGCCCGTCGAGAGTCGAGAGTACTCAGCAGTGATTGCGGCGGCGGAATAGCGGCATTGAACTTGGGATCGAGCCAGGGCGAGCAAGTCTTGAATACGACGGCAAGTACGGCATTCGAGGGTGGCCCTGGCCCGAGCGCGCCGGACACGTCCTCCACCTGCCCACTCTGCGGCGGCCGTTGTGGGACGGGCGTCGCCGTCTACGACGTCGCCGTGTGCCGGCGATGCCGGGAGCGATTTGCGGAGCGTCGGTACTTCGCGTTCGTGGTGGACCTCGCGCTGCTCGCGGCGGTATTCGGCCTGACTGAGTCGATCCTGCTGCGACTCGCCTATCCTACGACGGGAGGCCTGCCCCCGCCGCTGGCCATGCGGCCGCTGTGGCTGAGCATTGCGCTGGCGACGGCCGCCGTGCTCTGGTCAGGCATGTTCGCGGCACGGGACGGATTCGGCGGGGCATCCCTCGGCAAACGCCTCGCCCGGCTGCGCGTCGTCGAGAAGCGAACGCTGCATCCGATCGGATTCACCGCGTCCGTCAAACGGCACCTGCCAGCGGCGTTGTTCGCCTGTTGGGCCATCGTCGTGAAAGGCTCGCTACCGTCGTTGCTGGCCCCGCTCGCGGCCGTATTTCAACTTGCCCTGCTCGCCTACCTCGCGTGGGTGGGCGAGCGTTTGAAACACGGACCCCGGCCCGGCGACGGATGGGCTGACTCGCGCGTGGTCTGGATGCCCTTCGCCCACCGTTCGCCCTTCGATACGAGCGGCAGCTACTGCGCGCGCTGCGGCTATGACCTTCGCGGGAACGTGAGCGGAGCCTGCCCGGAATGCAGTACGTCCATTCAATCCAGCCATGACGCCTCCCCGCCGGGTTGCCTCATTTGACGCGGCAACGGGGAACGCCTCGAACCTGTCCGTGGACGCCGAGTCCAGCCGCGGGTGATCCCGGGTGCCCCCCGTCGATGCCGATGCCGCCGCTTCTTCGCGCGGGAGCGATCCTGCGATAGTGTTCCCGCCGGCCGGACACTCACACGTATGGAGCACGAAGCGCCATGACCACGTCCGAAGCGCCGCCGACGGCAACCCTGCCTCACGCGGACACGCCGCCGTCATGTCCGATCTGCCACCTTCCTCGGTTGGCGAAGCGGCGACGCTATCACCTCTACGGCGTAAACGTCTGCCGCAAGTGTTGTTACCGGCTGGCCAATCGCAGACAGGGCGCGTTCCTGCTTGACTACATTCTCCTCTCGATCGGGCAACTCATCGCGATGTCGGCCGTCATGGTGTTGCCGATGGCGTCGAGCGCGATGACGGCGGCAGGGCCCTTACCGCCCGAACCGCCCCTCTGGATCATGTTGATCGCGACCGCCATGGGAGTGGCGCTCCTCCTGCTGTTCGGGGTAAGGGACGGTTTTCGGGGGCGCTCGCCGGGCAAGTGGATCGCAGGGCTCCAGGTCTTGCGCGAGGACACGTTCGAGCCCATCGGTCCGGGGCTTTCTTTGAAGCGTAACCTGCCGATCGTGGCGCCGATGGTCCTTGTCAATCTCATAAGCCTTTTTGAGGACACCCTCCTGCCGGTCCTCGCTTGGCTCGTGATCTTCATCTATCTGCTCATCATCTCCCAGCGCATGGCGCGCGGCCCGCGGTGGGGCGACGAATGGGCCGGCACACGGGTCGTGTGGGTTCGCCACGCTCACAAGTTGCCCTTCGACCCGCGCGGACGGTACTGCGTCCACTGTGCCTACGACCTGACGGGTAATACGTCCGGCGTGTGCCCGGAGTGCGGCGCGAGCGTCAAGGAGCAGTCAGCAGCAATCGCCCGGGAGGCGTAGCAACGCATGACCCCTGCTGAGCTGTCGGACCTCGCCGCGTTCGCGCTGCGGTTCTCCGCCTCCTGAGCCGACGTCGCGACGCCGGCGCACCGGCGCGGCATCGTCAGCCCCGCCCGCTGGAGGCGAGGCTCAGTCGGACCGGCTTGGCCACCTCACCCGGCACCCGCCGGTTCTCGATGCCCAGGTGGCGCTCCAGTTCCTGCTCCAGAAAGAGCGCGTGGTCGCGTTCGTGCAGTTCGCGGATCAGCGCGTCGCGGCGGCCGTCGTCGAACTCGGCAAACAGGTCGTAGTAGCGATAGACGCTGTCGTCCGTGTTCTCTTTTTCCTGCTCGCGGACGTAGAGTTGTCGGATCCGGTCGGCGCGAACGTCGTCGTCGCCGATCCAGGGCAGCGGGCCGTTGCGGATGACGATCCGCCCGTCGGCAACGTCGATGCGGGTGCAGTTGATGCAATACGCGAAGGCGGCATACGCGAGCATCACCGCGCATCCGCCGACCGCCATCCCCATCGGGTCATGCGAGACGTTGACGCCGGCCTGCCGGGCGAACTCGACCGTCGGCCGGCCGTAGAACATGCCCACCGAGGCAGCGCCGAGGACGACCGACACGACGGCCATCACCGCGCCGGCAGATCGGGACCAGCGACGGAGGATGCGCATCCCGTCCGGCCGCCGTTCGACCCGGAAGCTGGCGGGCATCGGGATCTCGTCTGGGTCGATGCGGTCGCGCCGTGCCGGGTCGTGGCTTTGAGCGGCGTGAACCGATTCATCCTCGGGGTCGAGGCGACCCGACGGGTCGAGTTTCCCCGCCGGATCGGAAAACGGCTCCTCGATTCCGCAGGATGGACAGGGCGGCTGACAGGACGGATCGGCCACGTTGAGGCTGATCCGCTGGTTGCAGTATCGGCACAGCGCGAACATGGGGACGCGGCTCCGTTATGCCCGAGCGACGACGCTTGAGAGACGACGCACGACACGCGCCGCTACCCGAAGTATCGCTTGACACCCGCCGCAGAGCGCGTGCGCCTGTCCGGTAACGCACCGCCACGTTGTACTTCGGACTGATAGCGACCGTGCGCCGGCGTCACTTGTCCAAGTGGTTGATGTCGTTGACCCACACGCCGCCCGTCGCGGCATGGTAGAGCCAGCCGACGGTCCGGCTTGCACTTACTGCCGAAGGTGGGTCGCCGTTGGCGGCGCCCCAGCCGGTTCCACCCTTCGACGGGCCGATGGGGCAGGGCGGGATGGCCCGCAGATAGGGGCCGAACTTGTACCTCGCGGTGCGATTACTGGACATGGCGCCGTTTGCGTCCGTGTATCGGGCCAGCGCGGTCAGCGACGGCGGGTAGTTGCCGTAGTGATCTGCGGCGTAGAGGTCGAGCGCCGTTCGCATCGCGGCCAGGTTCGCTCTCACCGCAGATTCGGCGGCGTTGCCGCTGGCCGACGTCAACCGGGGCACGGCGATGGCGGCCACGACGCCGATGATCACGATGACGATGACCACCTCGACGAGACTGAACCCGCGACGCTGCATGAGTAACCTGTAAGGCAACCTGTCGACGATCTGCTCTCGGACGATCGGCCGGCCCGCGGCAGGAGTTGACCGGTCCCGACGGGGCGCGGGTTATCGGCCAAGTGGCGCGCCGATGAGTGCGTCCAGCGGGGTGCGTGGCAGAACAGGCGGCGTTCAAGAAGCGCCAGCCTGTGCAGGCCTGTGGCGATACACTGTCCGTATCGTTGTAACGACATGGTTTCTCCTGTAAGATCGAGCATCCTGCGGCGTCCGGTCCGCGAACATCCACTCGACGCCGGGGTCAGTCCCACGACCTGACGCCGCTCCGCTGGGGAAACGAGAATGAAGCACACGAGCATCCCATTGTTGGCCGTCGCATGTGTCGGATCGTGCCTGGTGCAATCAGCGCCGGCACAGCCACAGAAAGCCACGCTGTTCGTCGGCAACAATGTGTCCGACACGGTTTCGGTCTACGCCGTCAACCCGGACGGAACGCTTGTCGAAATAGAAGGCTCGCCCTTCGCGGCCGGCGAGAACGTCACGGCGCTGGCCCTGACCGCGGATGGGCGATACCTGGCGGCCACCAACGCTGGACAGGCAAACGTCGAGGAATTGTGGCTCTTCCGCGTCGGGGAGACGGGCGCGCTGACGCCCGTGCCGGATGCGCCGTTTCTGACCGGCGACGGGCCGCTGGGCCTGGCGTTTACGCGAAACGACGTGCTCCTGTCGCCCGCGGCCGGAGACGACGAGCTTTACGTCTTCAACCTAGAGGATGAACGGCTGGTCGCCGGGCCGGGATCCCCCCACGCGGTCGACAACTTCCCCAACGAAGTCGCAGCCACACCCGACGGGCGATATGCGTACACGTCGCACCTGTTCGACGGCGTGCAGGGCTATTCCGTTTCTCCGGACGGCGAGATCGGGGCGCTTCCCGGTTCGCCCTATCCGATCCCCGGCACGCGCGGCGCGTTCGAGATCATCGTGTCGCCCGACGGGCGGCATGTGTATGTCGGCATGGGGCTGGATAACGCGCTGGCAGGCTACGAAGTGCAGCCGGATGGTTCGCTGACCGACCTGCCCGGTTCGCCCTTCCCCACCAGTCAGACCAGCGCCGTCAACCTGGCCATGGACCCGAGTGGGCGGTTCGTGTTCGTCTGCCACGTGGTCAGCGATTCGGTGATGACCATGAAGCGCAACCCGGACGGCACGCTGGAGGCCGTTCCCGGCAGCGTACAGGTCATCGGCAGCGACGTGCGCAAGGCGGTGGCGAGCGACAAGTACCTGTTCGTGACCGACGAAAGCTCGATCGACCCGGGCGTCGGCGTGATGGTCTACGCCATCGAGCTGGACGGAAAGCTGACGCTGGTGGACGGCTCACCCTTCGCGGCGGGTGCGCGTCCGCAGGACATGGTGCTGTTCGACCCGGCGGCCGGCATCGACTGCGACGACATCCGCAAGCTGAAGGCGTCGTGCAAGAACAGCAAGCTCAAGGCGAAGCTCAAAACGCGGCTGGCCGAAGGCACCGTGCTGCAACTGTCCAACAATGGCGGGGACGTCCTGCCGGTCTCGCTTAATCGCAAGGGCAAGGGCAAGGCGAAGTGGACGCGGCAGGAAGGGTCGCACGAGGTGTGCGTGATTGAGTGCCCCGAGGTGTGCGCGGAAGCGGACTGCGGGTGACCGGCTTTGCGCAGCGGCGGCACTGCTCAAGAGCAGTGGCACCACTCGGAGCGGTCGCACCAAGCAGAGC
>CAZYLK010000003.1:902-7044 GCA_964648365.1 uncultured Phycisphaeraceae bacterium | reverse complement strand
GGCGGCACTGCTCAAGAGCAGTGGCACCACTCGGAGCGGTCGCACCAAGCAGAGCAGCGGCGGCACTGCTCAAGAGCAGTGGCACCTAGTGGCACCGGGTTGAGCCGTGCGAGGCGCAAGGCTGCGGGACGGATCGGCACTGGTCGCGCCACCAGTCGATCGTGCGTCGCAGACCTTCCTCCAGATCCACTTCCGCCCGCCATCCCAGCAGCGCCTCCGCCCGTGAGACGTCCAACTGCCGGCGCGGCTGCCCGTCGGGGTAGCGCGCATCCCAGACGATCTCTCCCCGGTAGCCCACAATCTCGGCGATCAGGGTCGCGAGTTCGCCAATGCGGATCTCCCGTCCGGTGCCGAGGTTGAGCGGCTCGGACGCGTCGTAGCCGACCGCGGCCGTCAGAATCCCTCGCGCCGCGTCGTCGACGTAGAGAAACTCGCGGCTGACCGTTCCCGATCCCCAGCATTCGACGGCGGGCGCGCCGGTGTCGGCCGCCTCGACGAACTTGCGAATCATGGCGGGGATCACGTGCGACGTGTCGAGATCGAAGTTGTCGCCCGGCCCGTAGAGATTGACGGGAAGGAGGAAGATGCCGCGCAGGCCGTACTCGGCGCGATAGGCATCGAGCATCACCGCGAGCGAACGCTTGGCGACGCCGTAGGGCGCGTTGGTTTCTTCCGGGTAACCGTCCCAAAGGTCGGCTTCCTGGAAGGGTATCCGGCAATGCTTCGGATAGGCGCAGACGGTGCCGACCTGGACGAACTTTTCGACGCCGCGAATGCGGGATTCTTCGATCAGGTGCAGGCCCATCGCCATGTTGGCGTAGAAGAAGCGGCCGGGGCGGCGTCGATTGGCGCCGATGCCGCCGACTTCCGCCGCCAGGTGGATGACGATGTCCGGCTCGGCGTTATCGAACAGCCGCGAGACGGCATCGCGATCGGTGAGGTCGTACTCAGCGCTACGTGGAACGACCACCGCGGCCGCGGCGGTGCGTGCGAGTTGTGCGCACACCTGTCGCCCGACGAACCCCGCCCCACCCGTCACGCAGACGCGCTTGCCGCTCCAATACGAGGGATCGGTTGTGCGTTCGCCGTCGATCATAAACCGGAGAGACTCAATCCGTGCGAAACCATGTGCCTCTCGCCGCGACGCCAATCCGTCCAGCAAGGGTAACAGCTCCCCCGCGTTCTCATTTCGTTATTCGCTATTCGACACTCGCTATTCAAAACTCACGACATCGCCCCTCCCGGCGTCACCGGCATCTCGTCGTATTCCATGGCCGCCAGCCGGCTGAACGCCGCGTCGCGCTCGTAGATGGACTCGGCCGCGTGCCAGCCGGCGGGCGTGGCGTAGCCGGCGTCGAGCAGCGTCTTCTCGCGTCGGGCGAGTTCCATGTCGGCGTCGAGCATCATGCTGATCAACTCGGTGAACGACACTGTCGGTCGCCAGCCCAGGATGTCCCGCGCCTTGGTCGCGTCGCCGAGCAGAATATCCACCTCCGTCGGGCGCAGGTAGCTCTTGTCGATGCGGACGTACTGCTTCCAGTCCAGGTCGAGGGTGCCGAAGGCCACGTCGAGCAGTTGCCGCACGGAATGCGTCTCGCCGGTGGCGATGACGTAGTCGTCCGGGTCCGTCTGCTGGAGCATCAGCCACATCGGCACGACGTAGTCGCCCGCGTAGCCCCAGTCGCGCTTGGCGTCGAGGTTGCCCAGGTAGAGGTGGTCCTGCATGCCGAGCTTGATGCGGGTCGCGGCCCGCGTGATCTTGCGGGTGACGAACGTCTCGCCGCGGCGCGGCGATTCGTGATTGAACAGGATGCCGTTGCAGGCATACAGGCCATACGCCTCGCGATAGTTGACGACCTGCCAGTAGGCGTGAATCTTGGCACACGCATAGGGGCTGCGGGGATAGAACGGCGTGTGCTCGTTCTGCGGCACCTCGCACACCTTGCCGTACATCTCGCTGCTGGACGCCTGGTAGAAGCGCACGTTCTCGCCGCAGGCGTCGCGATAGTCGCGCACGGCTTCCAGCAGGTTCAGCGTGCCCATCGCGATCGCTTCGGCGGTGTAGATCGGCTGGTCGAAACTGGTGCGCACGTGAGACTGCGCGCCGAGGTTGTAGATCTCAGTCGGCCGCGTCGTCGTCAGGATGCGGCGCAGGCCGATCGCGTCCAGCAGATCGCCATAGTGCAGCCGCAACCGGACGCCGGTTTCGTGGCGATCCTGATACAGATGTTCGATGCGCTGCGTGGTAAAGACGGACGACCGGCGCATGACGCCGTGGACTTCGTAGCCCTTCTCCAGCAGCAGTTCGCACAGGTAGGAGCCGTCCTGGCCGGTGATCCCGGTAATCAGAGCCACCTTGCGGCGGTTGCCGGTGGCGTCCTGGCGGGTGGTCGTGCCCTTGTTGTCGCGATTGTTCATGTGTGACAGCCTTTGGTCGCTGATCCTGGCGGCAGCGATCCGATTCGTTCGATCGTGCATTGTCCGCTTTCGCGGCGTCGCCTCTTCCTGTCGTCTCCGGCTTGTTCACGCGGGCGCCGGCGTCAACGGCCAGTCCAGCGCGACTTCGCGCTCTGCACTTCGCATGGGCACGTCCGCGACCGGCACGTCCGCGGCCGCGAGCACTTCACCCTCGGACAGCAGCGGCGGACGCGGGAACCAGTGGTACACCGCCCGGCTGGTGCGCGATGCGACATCGGCGGCGCGCCGCTCGGCGTGAACGTACGACGTGTTGCTCACGACGACGGCGTCGAACGAATCGCGAAGGGCTTCGTCCAGGCGTGTCACGCGGACATCTCGATACGTCCGCCCCGGCCGCGCGAAGCGATCGTCGGCAATCGCCGCGATCCGCAGCCCCGCCTCGCGGGCGCCGTGAACGAAGGCGTAAATGTTCTTGCCCAGATCCGCGAGCAGCACAGTGCGAATCCCCTGCTCGCGCAGCCACGTCATGCGCCGCCGGATGAACGACCAGCAGAACACCTTCTCAAGCTGCGCCGATCCCAGGCGCCGCGACACGAATCGCCCCCGCTCCAGCGATGCGCGAATGCGCCCCCCCACGGCTCCGCGTCGATAGGCCGCCATCTGACCCGACGCCTGCGCCAGCCAGCCGTAGCGCTGCAGCCAGTCTTTCTGATAGACGCCGCGGTACGGCGGCGGCAGGTAGCGCGCGACGACGCGGAGGTTGTTGCGGATGTCGTAATAGGTCGTGCGTTCGTGATCGCGGCCCTGAGCCGACTTCTGGTGCCTGACGGCCAGGTCGGACAGCACGTCGACGTTCCAACCCGCGGCCATGAGCCGGAAGGACAGGTCGTATTCTTCCGCCTGCATAAAAAACGTCGGATCAAGCCCCCCCACCGCACGCAGCGCCTTGGCGCGAATGCCGACGCCGCAACCGACGAAGACGTGCGGCAACGCGCTGCACTCCTCCGATCCGTCGGGCAGGTGTACCGTGAAACCCGCGGCCCCGAGCTGTGCGTCTCGATCGAAGTGGCGGATCATCCGTTCGATCGAATCGCCCGTGGGCCACGAATCGTCGTCGAGGAACACCAGCAGCGGTGCGGCCGCCCTATCGGCGCCGATCGCCTTGGCACAGCTTCCGAGGTTGCGATTGAGGCGCAGGAATTGCGCCTCCGGCCTCGCCCGCACGACATCCGCTGTGCCGTCCTGCGAGGCGTTGTCCACGACGATCACTTCAAACTCGCCCCGTGCCAGGCCGCAGTGATCGAGGTTTTGGAGGGTGCGCGCGAGGATCTCGCAGCGATTGTGTGTGGCGATGACGAAACTGACCCGCGGCCGGGTGCTCATGGCGATCTCCGCGTCGACGACCGGATGTCTCTGCTCAATTATCGGTCGGCTGCGGGATCAGCTTCACCGGGAGGGATTGAGCGGGGGAAGCCGCGGATGCCGACAACCATCTCCGAGTCGCCCGGCGGCTCCGTCCCGGCCGATCCTGACCTGCGTTACCTCGCCTCAGGACACCGAGCGCTCATCTGCCGCATCCCCGCTATAATTGGGCAACGACCCTCGTCGCGGCTCAGGGAGTCCGGACGTGAACGAAGCTCGCTACCATCAGGAGTCGATGCTGCTTCTGCTGCTGACCAGCGCGGCGATGGGCCTGATCGGCTTCGCGGTCATGCAGATGGAGTACCTCGAGGCGCCCCGCGGACTGGTGACGCTGATGTCGGCCGCGGCGGGCTTCGGCTGGGTCGGCGGGTGGCTGGCCGAGCGACGCGGCGCGTCCTCGGGCATCGTCTCCGCGGCCATGGCGACTGTGACCACGGGCGTCACGGCCGGCCTGTGCCTCACTCAGGGCGTCGTCCCGGCCTCGTTCTGGGGATTGATGCTCGTGCTGCTGCTGGTCATGCTCGCCAGCGGCATGCTGCGGCTTAAGGTGGTCATGGACTGACCGTCAGCGCCTGTCCCGATTCGGCGACATCACCGTGGACGACGCTCAATATCATCGCAACTCCGTGATCCTGCTCGGGCTGACGTGCGTGGCGCTGGGCGTCCTGGGTTACGTCGCGGTGCGCATCGGCGCCCCGGCGCTGGCGTCGGTGGCACAGATCGCCGGGGAAGCGTTCTGGGACTGGCGGCTGCTGGCGCCGTTCGCCCTCTATGCCGTCGTCGCCGGAGCGTTCGGCTGGTTTTCCGGCTGGATGGCGGAGCGCCGCGGCCTGTTCTCACCCGTCACGTACATCGCCATGCCCATCGCAATCCTGCTGGTCGCCGCCGGCCTCTGCGCCGCCACCGGCGAGACGTTCCCGTTTCCCTGGGGTCTGACGCTGCTGTCCCTGATGGCCATGCTGATCAGCGGCTGGCTGCGGTGGAAGATGGGTGAGATGATTTGAATCGCGCCCGCGGCCCTGCCGGATGGCGGGACACGGAACACCACATCCCGACGTCTGCGAACCGGCGACCAACCGGATCCTCCATCTGACCGTCCACAACAAGCCCACACCCGCACGCCTGTCTCACGCCTGTCACCCGCTCAAGAGCCGGCTTGACTTTGCCGAAAGTTCGGCATATGTTAGGTATCTGGATGGGTTGGCCAAGGCCCGGGCGGTGGACCCCGGCATGAATGCCGGGGCTCTGAATGTGGCACCGGTTTTCAACCGGTGGCGGCTGCCGGAGTGTCACCCGGACCATACCCGCAGGGGAGGTCAGGATCATGAACGGCGACGCGAATGCCTCTCTTTCAGCGGACCCGAACCTGAACGTCCCCGCTCGATCCGGCGAATTGAACGCATCGTCCGACCGAACCGCGACGGTGGCGCGGCTGCGGCGGATGCTGCAAAACCGGGGGGCGGTCCTGTCGTTTCAGCCGCCGGCCGGCGGCCAGGGAGGGACGCCGGGGCCACGCATGGACTCGTCGACCGGGCATCCATCCATCGAAGGAACGTCTGCCGGCGAGCATTCATCCGCCGGCGATCCGCGCTCGCGCCCCGGCGGCAGGCATTTGTCGGGTGATTCGTATTCATGCACCGGCGGGCATTCGTCGGCCGCAGAGACGCTCGCGATCGATTCGTCTGGCGAGGAACGTGTCTGCGCCGGTGCAGATATGTTCGCTCAGGGGTATCCGTCCGTCCCCGGCCGGTCGCCCCTCGACGGCCGGCCCGTCTGGTCCACCGGGCACCCGGCGCTCGACGCCGCCCTGCCGCACCACGGCCTGCCGATCGGCACGATGGTCGAGATTCTCTACAGGGAAAGCGGCGCGGGCGCGATGCGCCTGGCGATGGGGATAGCGCTGAAAGAAGGGAGTGAGGGAGTCAGGGAGTCAGGGAGTGAGGGAAGAGAAGAGGGGAGCAGCTTTTCTAAAGGGGATAATTTTTCTGATTTGCAATATCGTTTCGCATCCTTAGAAACAGAAAATGAGAAAATCGGGCGATCTTTCTTTTTCTTCCCTCACTCCCTTACTCCCTCACTCCCTTACTCCCTTCCGCATACTCCTCTGCAGAAAGGGAATAAGGGAGTCAGGGAGTCAGGGAGTCAGGGAAGAGAAGACTCGGAGAGCTTGTCTTCCTGCTCTTCGCACAACAGCACGGCCACCCGTCCTGAAAAGGTCGGAGTTCAGAAGACCGCTCCGCCCTCTTCTTTCTTCCCTCACTCCCTTACTCCCTCACTCCCTTACTCCCTTCCGCATACTCCT
>CAZYLK010000003.1:0-802 GCA_964648365.1 uncultured Phycisphaeraceae bacterium | reverse complement strand
TCCGCCCTCTTCTTTCTTCCCTCACTCCCTTACTCCCTCACTCCCTTACTCCCTTTCTTCCCTGATCGTATTGATCGATTCCTCCGGCGACTTCTACCCACCGGCGGCGTTCGCGCTGGGGGTTGATCCGCGGCGGCTTTTGATCGTGCGGCCGCGGAACTTGCGCGACGCGATATGGGCGACGGATCAGTGCCTGCGGTCGTCGGCGGTGGGTGTGGTGGTGGCGGCGCTGCCGCGGCTGGACCCGGCCATGTCGCGGCGTTTGCAGCTTGCGGCCCGCAGCAACCGCACGCTGGGGCTGATCCTGCGCCCGGCCCGCGGCTGTCAGAAAACCTTCGCGGCCGTGCGCATGTTGATCGAAGGACGGGAAAGCGGACATCAGGTCACGCTCATCAAAGTTCGGGAAGGGACGCCCGCGCCGGATCCGATTCCGATTCAACTCTACAGCGAGGCGGGCGATGAAACGATTCCTGTGCCTGTACCTTCCGTATCTGCCGATCGAGCGGCTGACGCCGCCCGGAGTCGAAGAGGCGACATCGCCGAGGATGGAAGAAGTGACATCGTCCGGCAGCGGGTCAGCGCCTGAGCATCACACACCATCAGGGAAGACACCGGTTGAAAACCGGTGCCACATTAATAATGGCGAATGGCGAATGGCGAATGGCGAATGCGGAAAGAACATGCAGCACAGTATGTTGCCGGGCATCACCTCACGTGATGCCTGGCAGACTTCCACACCGCCGGGACATGGGAAGACACCGGTTACAAACCGGTGCCACACTTCACCGGTTGAAAACCGGTG
>CAZYLK010000002.1:27040-76613 GCA_964648365.1 uncultured Phycisphaeraceae bacterium | reverse complement strand
TTGCCAACAACTTACGCTCGCTACCCCCATGATTAATTGAACGGCGTTGCGTGCCTCCCTCCTCATACATACTCTACCGGATCGCGCACGCCCACGGCCGCGAACCCGTCCAGACGGATCAGGCAACTCTCGCAACGCCCGCACGCCCGGCCCGAAGGCTCCGGGTCATAGCAGCTATGCGTCAGCGAGAAATCGACGCCAAGGTCGAGCCCGCGCCGGATGATCTGGCCCTTCGTCATTTCGATCAGCGGCGCGACGATCCGGATGGCGGCACCTTCCAGCGTGGCCCGCGTCGCGACATCGGCCATTGCCTGAAAGCGGCGGATGTACTCCGGGCGACAATCCGGGTAGCCGGAGTAATCCACCGCGTTGACGCCGATGTAGATGGCCGAGGCGCCGACGGTCTCCGCGTAGGCGAGGGCAAACGCCAGAAAGATGGTGTTGCGGGCGGGGACGTACGTGATCGGGATGCCGGCCGGCCGGTCGCCCAGCGCCGCCGGCCTGGGGACGTTGATGTCGTCGGTCAGCGCCGACGCGCCGAAGATGCGCAAGTCGATCGTCTGCACGACGTGGCGTTCCACGCCGACCGCCGTCGCCACCCGACGTGCCGCCTCCTGCTCGATCGCGTGCCGCTGGCCGTAAAGGAAGGACAGCGCGAACAGGCGGCAACCCGCCGCGCGGGCGATCGCGGCCGTCACCGCCGAATCCAGCCCGCCCGACAGCAGCACCACCGCGTTGCCGACCGTCGCATGATCCGTCATCGCGGTCAGCTTCGCGGCCGATTCGTCCCGCGCCAAGGCCGAGCACGCCTCCGCTCCTCTGCCGCACGAGCGGCAGCCGATCCGCCCCCGGACCCGGCGGGTGTCTCCGAAGCCCCGAGGCTCCAGCGGGTTGCGTGGCCGGTTCCAGTGCGTATCATTCCGAATAGCCGGCGCCGGCGTTCGTGCCCGCCGCGGCGATACTGAGCGGGGCGTAGCTCAGCCTGGTTTAGAGTGCTTGACTGGGGGTCAAGAGGTCGCTGGTTCGAATCCAGTCGCCCCGAATATCCGTAAATGGCTGAAACGCGGGAAGTTACCGCGTTACCCACCGTCCTGGTGGAGCGGCCGCAACCATAGCCGTTTCAGGTATCGCTCAGGTAGCGCTCCCTGAAACCGTCATGGAGGCCGCCGCAATGCCGCGAAAACGACCATCCAAGCCGCCCCTACGTCTCCACAAGGGAAGCCATCAAGCCTACGTCCCGCTGCCCGGCGGGCGACGGAAGTACCTGGGGAAGTGCCAGTCGCTGGACGAACCCGCCATCCAAGAAAAGTACGACCGCACGGTCGCCGAACTCAAGGCCAACGGGGGCGTCCTGACCGAACCGCCCGCCGCGCTGACCGTGGCACAACTCGCCGATTGGTACTGGACGTGGGCCGATCAGGAATACCGCCGCGACGGATCCCCGACGTCAGAGTGGCACTGCCACAAGTCGGCCGTCGCTGACCTCAAGCGGCTGTACGCCAGCACGCCCGCCGCGGACTTCGGCCCGAAGCGATTGAAGGCCGTCCGTCAAAGCATGGTCGGCCGGACCCGCCGCGGTATCCTGTGGACCAGAGGTTTCATCAACCGCCAGACGCGCGTGATCGTCGGCGTGTTCAAGTGGGGCGTGGAGGAAGAGATCATCCCCGCGGACGTGCTGCACGCGCTGCAGGAGGTGAAGGGTCTGAGGCGCGGCAAGACGGCGGCGCGGGAAACCGCCCCGATCACGACAGTCGACGACGCCGACATCGCCGCGATCGAACCCCACGTCAGCCGACAGGTCTGGGCGCTGATTCAGTTTCAGCGGTTGACCGGCGCCCGCCCCGGCGAGGCGGTCCGGCTGAGAGGTGCCGACATCGACATGAGCGGCCCGGTCTGGGAGTTTCGGCTGACGGAGCACAAGACGGCCTACCGCGGCATGTCGCGTGTCGTGTGCATCGGACCGAAGGCGCAGGAGATCATCCGACCGTTCTTGCGGGCCGACCCCAACGCGTACATGTTCCAGCCGATCGAAGCGGAGGGGGACCGCGCCGCGGCTCGCCGTGATGCTCGCGAGTCGCCAGTGACGCCGAGTCAAAGGATGCGAGCCGTAGCGGCGGCGCGACGCAAGCGGGGGCGGCCGCCGGGATCGCACTACACGACGGCGAGCTACCGGCGGGCCATCACTCGCGCCTGCGATGCGGCCGGGATAGAGCGGTGGGCGCCGAACCAGTTGAGGCACTCCGCCGCGACGCAGATACGAAAAGAGCACGGGTTGGAAGCGGCGCAAGTTTGCTTGGGGCACAGCAATGCCAGCATCACGGAAATCTACGCCGAGTCGGACTTGTCAAAGGCTCGCGAGGTTGCCGCGAAGATCGGCTGACGTTGCCGTCGCGGCCGCGTCGGCGGGCGTCCTGGCGGCGGCGTCCTGGCGGAGACTGTCATAGGATCGGAAACGTCATAGTATGCAGACGCCGACTTTCACTACGTCAGCGGTAAGCGAAAGATCGCAGGCCACCCCGACCGAGTTTTCGTTGTGGTGCCAGTAAGTGAATGTTGGCGACGCCGCTTGTGTGAGTTTTCGTTGTGGCAGCGGTATGCGAATGTTGGCGAAACCGCTGGTCCGACTTTTCGTTGTTTGGACGATAAGCAAAAGTCGGTCGGACCCCTGGACGAAGTTTCTACTATGTCGCTGGTAAGCAAAAGTCGGTCGGCGCCCTGGACGAAGTTTCCACTATTCCGGCGCAAGCGAATGTTCGGCGAAGGTATGATCCGAGTTTCGACTACGTCGCCAGTAAGCGAAAGTCGGCCGGGTGCCTGGACGGAGATTCGACTACGCCGGGCGCAAGGGAATGTTGCCGGTGCCACCCGACGGAGATTCGACTGCGCCCAGCGTAAGGGAATGTTGGTCGGACCCCTGGACCGAGATTCAACTGCGCCACCTGGATGCGAAAGTCGGTCGGACACCCGGACCGAGATTCCGCTGCGCTGGGCGCAGGCGATTGTTGCGGCCCGCGGCCGCGAGAGGTAGAACATTGGAAGGGATGCACGGCTTGATCACCGTGCTACGCCGCCCTGGCCGTCGCGGTTCTCACAGTTCACGCGCACGGCCGGGACGGCTGACCCAGAAAGGAACTGTGAACCATGTCGAAGGAACGGACGCCCCCTGCTGCCATCCTGGCCGCCCCGCCGACCGACGTCACCACGTCCACCGCCGCCACGTCCACGTCGAAGGCCCGGAAGCGGCGCCATAAGGACGCTGAGACGTCGCCAGAGCCCACCCCACCGATCGCCCCGCTGAAGATCCCCGAGCCGTCCATCGCAGACTGCCGGCGGCTCCTGGAATTGCTGAGGCTCCACGGCGGCCGACCCGACGGCGCCGGCATCATCGCGCTTGACCGCGTGACCGATGAACTGCGGACGCTCATCTACAGCCTTCGATGCGAGGTCGAAGCGCCGGACACGGAAGCGTGGGAACACAAGGCAAAACCTATTCGTCTCCCGATGACGACGTTCATCCAGCTTACGCCGACCGAGCGCCACGAAGGAAACACGATCGGCAACCCGCGGCAGATTCGCATCGGCGACGATGATGACGCCCCAACGCTCACGATCGAAGGCACCCCGTGGGAAACGCTGGCCGACGCATGGTTCGGACTGAGCGGCGTGGCCAGCGGAGAGGCGAGATTCGATGAGCGGGCGATACGCCACCTGGAGCGCGCCGTCGCCATGATGAGCGGCGAGCCGGCGGCGGCCCCTGGCACAACTGAGGCACGCCCCGCCGCGGCTGCTTCCGGCGGCGACTGCGGGGCGGCACACTCCACAGACTTCCGATCGGTCCGATGGCACGGTGAGGACTTCGTGTTCACTGCGATCCAGGCGAGAATCGTTTCATTCCTGTGGGCCGCTCGGGACAACGGCACCCCCGACTTGGGCTATGACACGCTCTTGGAGAAAGCCGACTCGGAAACCAAGCGGCTGGTCGACGTCTTCAAAAAACACCCGGCCTGGGGCACGATGATCGTCGCCGGCGAGACGAAGGGGACTTGCCGGCTCGCGACAGATTTTTCCTGAGATTTCCACCCTACGTTCCACCTTGGCGCGTAATGCCCCCGTCAGAATCGGGGGCATGAACGCAAGTGAACAGCTCACGAATATCGTCGGCCTTGCGTCCGCGCTCCGGCTGCCGCGCGAGTGGCTTGCGCGAGAAGCGGACTCTGGACGGCTTCCGCATCTGCGGATTGGACGCCGGCGACTTTTCAACTTGGCGGCCGTGCGAGGCGCACTGGCAGAGCGAGCAGCCCAGCAGCCCGAACCTGACTGCGAGGTGGTTTGTGATGGCTGACGCCCCCAGCCAGTACCTGACGTTGCCACAGGCCGCGGCACTGCTGCCCCCCCGCAACGGCCGGCGAGTGAGCACACCGACGATTTGGCGGTGGGCGTCGAAGGGCGTCCGCGGCGTGCGTCTCCGTACCCTGCGCTTCGGTCGCGCGATCGTCACGACGGCCGCAGACTTGGAGCGGTTCGGCCGGGAGCTTGCGGAGGCGACGTCGACCACCGACGCAGACGCGCGACCTCAGTCTGATTCAGGTGAAGGTCAGGCGTCCAACGGCTCATCGTAAGCCGCTTGTTCTCTTGAGGTTGCGGCGCGATCGCCGCGGCCGCGATGCCGGCGAACTCGGGTAGCGATACCCGGAACCGGCAACGTCCTGATAAAAACGACCCGGACGCCCGTAGGGGATGGGGTGGCCGGGTCACGAGGAACGGATTCCGCCATGAGTGTATCGCCCCAACTCCAGCCTGGCAACGACGTGGTCACGCTCCGTGAACTGAGGCGCCGCCTTCGATGCGGCGCCGACCTGGCGCGGCGTTTTGCGGCGGTTTTCACTGACCGCGTCCGCGGACTCCCCGATACGTGGCAGCGGACGGCCCGGCTCGAAGCGTGCCTCCGCGCCGTCGAGGCCGTGTCCGACGTTGTCCTGGTGGAGGACGTCGGCGTCGGCAGCGACGACTGGCTCGGCGGTCTCGTCAGAGCCGCGGAAATCGGCCGCGCGGGGAAGGCGGTGCGACCATGACCACGTCCGTCGTCAACGGCGAGATCGTCGCCAGCATCCGGCGGACCTGCGAGGCGCTCTTCGACGTCGGCGACGACGGCCGCATGGCCCCGGTGGAGTTGCGCATCCTCGGCGCGGGTGGGAAACCCAACGCGACGCACTACGGCTACTTCGACGATGTCAGCAGGCTCGTAGCGGCCGCGGAGGGGTACGATCGCGGCCGTGCCAGCGGCGTCTACGTCACGCTGAACGACCTGCACCCGGACGTCATTCACCGTCGGCCGAATAGGGTTGATTACGGCAAGGATGCGACCAAGGCCGCCGACGTTATCCGCCGCCGCTGGCTGCTGGTCGATATCGACTCGGAGCGGTTGAGTGGTATTAGCGCGACCGACGCAGAGCTTGGCTGCGCCGTCGCCCTGGCCCGCCACGTCGTCGAATGGCTCGAAACCGCACCCCCCGCCGGCATGGGCTGGCCGCGCGGGCTCCGCGCCATGAGCGGCAACGGCGTCCACCTGTTGTGGCGCATTGACCTGCCAGCCGACGACGACTCACGCGACCTGATTCGCCGGGTGCTTCAAGCCGCGCACGAGCGGTTCAAGGATCACCCGGGCGCGAGCGTGGACCAAACGACCTTCGACAACCCCCGCATTTTCCGGTTGTGGGGCACAACCGCGCGCAAAGGTGGCGACTCCCCCGAGCGGCCGTGGCGCCGGTCGCAGATGCTCGCCACGTCTGCCGACCAGCCGGAGGTAGTCACGCTGGAACAGATCCACGCGATCGCCGCGGCCGCGCCGAAGCCGACCAGCCGGGCATCATCGAATGGACGGACCCACAAGTGTAAGGACTTCGACCTGCGGACGTGGTTGACAGAGCACGGGATCGCGTTCACCGAAAAGCCGGGCGACGGATTCCAAGAACGGTACATTCTGAGTGCCTGCCCGTTTGATAGTTCGCACGCGGGGACTTCGGTTTTTGCTGGCCGTGGAAGCCGTGGCGGGCTCGTTTTCAAATGTTCTCACGATTCGTGCAACGGCCGCCACTGGAAGCAATTCCGCGACCTGCTGGAACCCGACCGGAGACGCAACGGCAAGGCGGCGGGCGGCGCGGCCCCCACGGACGGCGCCGGCGGCAACCGGATGGACCTGGCCCGCGGGCTAATAGAACACCGGTACACGCGCGACGGGCATCAGATCATCGCGTCACACAACGATGACATTTATGTCCACACTGGAACGCACTACGTGCCGTGCCCAGCGTTCAAGCAGGATGTTCTATTGTACCTTGACGAAGTCGGTGCCAGCGACGGCGACAAAGGACCGACCCCACGCATGGCCGGCGAGGTTGCGGCGTGTATTGCGGCGTTGACCCGTGTCCCCGCTGACGCCACCCCCCCTTGCCGTATCGACGGCGCGTCGTTTGAGGCGACACCGCTCGGTTGCCGAAACGGGATACTATGGCTGCACCTGGACGGGGACACCTTCGACGTCGAGTTTACGCCTCACGCTCCGGAAAACTTCATACTATCCAGTCGGTCCTATGACTACGACGCGGACGCGAAGTGTCCTCATTGGAAGGCGTTTCTACAAGAAACCCTTGAGGGTGACGATGAACGGGTCCGGGAATTACAGAAGGTCTTCGGCTGGGCTCTTGTGGACAGCGGTTTTCAACTCATCCCAGTCCTATGCGGAGTCCCGCGAGGTGGGAAGGGTACGGTACTGAGAGCGTTGGGTCGAGTCGTCGGAAGTGACGCCGTCGCAAGTGTCAGTTTCGCGAGTCTCGCCGCGCGGTTCGGCTTGCAGCCGCTGTTAGGTCGGCAGTTGGTCATTCTAACCGACGCTCATTTGTCTCGAATGACGGACGGCACGGCCGCGATGGAAATCCTCAAAAAGCTCAGCGGTGGGGATCGGCTCGATGTCGAACGGAAGTTCCGGGACACAGTGTCCAACGTGGAGCTTCCGTCAAAGATTATCGTTGCAAGTAACGAGTTGCCGGCATTCTTCGACTACAGCGGCGCGATTGCGAGCCGGTTTCACGTGATCCCGTTCAACAAATCACACCTGGGGACGGAGAATCGACAGCTTGACCGCACGCTCGCGCGGGAGAGTGCGGGCGTCCTTCAGTGGGCACTGGAGGGCATCCGGTCGATGCTGGATGACGAGGGCTTTGCCAAGGTCGGCGCCGCTGCGGACCTGGTCGCGAGCTACGCGCGCCTGTCGAATCCGATCGAGAGTTTCTTGACTGACGCGACCGTGCCGAACCCCGACGGGTTCGTGAAGACCAAAGACCTGTTCGAGGCGTACTGCCGCTGGGCGTACGCGCATGGCCACAAGACGATGTCGGACGCGCAGTTTGGGGTCCGTGTTCATGCGGCGCGCCCGTCCATAACACAGACCCGGCCGCGGGCCGATGGCACGCGCGTCAGGGCGTACGGCGGGATCTCTCTCAGGCCTAAGATCATGGAGCGGGCGGATTGGTGGAACGACGATGAAAGTTGACCCGATTCTGGACCGGAGCCCTGACCGGAGCCCTGACCGGAGCCCTGACCGGAGCCCTGACCGGCTTGTCGCCGGCAAGCGCGGAGAGTCGGCACGAGGCCGAACTGGCCGTTTTGGTCATAGCGCGGTCATAGCGCGGTCAGGGCGCGGTCAGGGCACGGGCAATCCGAGAATCGCGGTTCCTGATAGCGCCAGACCCCTTTTTCACTCTCCGGTCATAGCGGTCATAGCAAAAAGTGAATGTTGCGTGCATACACGCGTGCGCGTACGCGCACGCGGGAGGGGGGGAGTAGTTGAAATCTGCTATGACCACCCTGACCACCCGGACCGGACACACCGCCGGGCTGCGCGATTTCCGGTCTGCCTGGGCGTGCTGGCGGCCGTGTTCCTGGCGCTCAGGGCATCGGCGTCCCCGGCCGACCCCCTGCTGCCAATCCCGGTCCCGGCCGTCAGGAGGCTCCCCGTGCCGAGATCGGCGTCGCGCCCGGCGATGCCAGTCCCCATCCGGCCGCGATGCGCAAGCGCCACGGCACGATCAGGCCTGGGGCTGAGCACTGACCCCCCGGCGGCGTCGCGAGCGCCAGCGGCCGCGGAATCGCGTCAGGCGGGGCAGCGGCGGGCGGCGGCGGGCATATCGGGCGGGTGGCGACGCCGCGCCACGAGAATCGAAACGCTGCCGACCACGGTGGTCAGGCAAGCATCCGAGTCCGGCGACACCCGTCGCCACGCTGAGGAGGTAATCGCGTGCCGGAAGACCGATCAAAGTTCACGACCGAGCTCCGCGTCGAGGGCGCGGAGGAGACGAAGGCTGCACTTGGCGATGTCGCCGCGGGACAGGACCGCTTGACCGGCGAGTCGGGGAAGGCCGCTGAGGCTGCCGAGCAACAGGCGGCGGCTGCCGAGCAACAGGCGGCGGCTACCGAGCAACAGGCGGCGGCTACCGACAAGGCCGCGGCCAGCACCGAAGACTACACGTCCATCCTGGGACGCATTCACCCGGCACTGGGCGCGCTCGCCGATGCCTTCGTGAAGGGCTCGCGCGTTGCCGGCGATCTCGCCGAGAAGCAGATCAAACTCGGCGACGTCACGGCGTCCGTCACAAAGCTGGTCGGCGAGAACGCGGCCGCGATCAAGCTGCTGGGCGCTGGCGGTGCGGCGGCCGCGGCGATCCTGTTCCTGATCTCTCAGGTAAACCGGCTCAAAGAAGAGTGGGCTGAGGCGAACGACGAACTCCGCAAATACATCGCCCGGATGAACGAAGCCAAGCAGGAGTCACGATCGCTGGAAGAGAACATCCGCGATGCGTTCCTGGCTCAGGGTAAGGCACTGTCCAACGAAGAAATCGCCGTCCGCGCCAGCAAGGTGCGCGGGGCGACACGCGAGGGCATCGTGGACCAGCCTGCCGCGATCCAGGCGCTTGTCGATCTCGAGCGCAGGCGAGCCGACACCGACCCCGCGTCCGTGCTGAAACAGGCCCGGGCCCGCGAGGCTGGATTGGCCGACGAGTTTGGCCGCGTCTCCGCAAAGAGCCGCGAGGCCGTCGCCGCGGACGTGGAGTTCCAAAAGCAGGCGTACGCCCGCATTCTGGATGACGTCGGCACCAAGGGGAACGAGAACGCCCTGGCGATCGCCGAGATTTTGCGTCGCGAGTTTGAATCACGCGGCGAGCAAGCACCGAACGTCACTGACGTCCAAGCGATCATCGAGTCAATGGGCGCGGGGCGATGGACGGACTTCTGGGAATCACCCGGCATCTACGAATCGTTCCGACGGCTGGTTTCCAACGAACTCGACGCTGAGCGGCAACTGCGGCTCGCGAAAGAACAGTTTGGCCTGTCGGCCGACCTGCCATTCTCGGAGTTCCTGGACATCCAGCGGGAGATTCTGTCGCTGCTGAGGAGGAACGGCGCCGGCGCGACGTATCCAAACGCCCGCATCTACAATCACTCGGGTGGCAGACGGGCCGGCGTCGCCAACGGCGCAAATCGCCGCGAGCGCATGGGCGTGGGCTGATGGAGGCGCCGCGTGGCGCTCCCCGAAACTATGAACCTGAAAGGAACATCGAATGACAGATTCACCATTGGACTTGACGACCCGCGCGATCGCCCTGGCCGTCGTTGAACTCGACGGCGTAGCCGCGGCCGCGCCGATGATGACGAAGTACAGGCGGGCGATGCTGGACATGCCGTCAACCGCCGGGCTCGCGGAACTGGCACAGATCGCGACCTGGGTTGCCGAGACCGGCGGCCGGTGGCTGTCCCCGGTTCTCAAGAGCCTGGTCGCTACCGTCGGCACCTGGGCGCAGGCCATCGCACAGGGTGACGCCGGCGAGACCGCCCCGCCGTTTCAAGACGCCGACAAGGCCGGCGACCTGCTGAGCGCCGCACTCGCCAAGTGGGAAGAAAGCGACCCGGAGGCGGCCGTCGGGTTGATTGAAGCGGCGACGCGAGCGATGACCGAAGCCGAGGCTGACGCGGCGTGGCGTGGGGGTGTCCTGAACACTGAGGCGATGCACGATCGACATCGGCGTGAGCAGGCCGTCCTGGCTTTGCTGAACCGCCCCACCCCGCGGCCGCCGGCGAGACGCATCCCAGCACGTCCACGGGCCGCGCCAGCTGCACGGCAACGGGCACGGCTGGAATCGGTCGACGTCCTGGCCGGGCGCGAGGTGCTACACGTCTGCCGCTGCACGGACTTGCACGCGAGCCTTGAACGGACGCATTACCGCGAAGTCGCCGGCGACGTGCCGCAGATCGGCCGGCACTTGCGGGCGTGCGAATCATGGCCGGGCTGACCGGGAAGGGATGAATCTGCGATGAAAGCGAAGACGAAGAAAAAGACCAGCAGCAAGCACAAGGCCAGCACGAAGAGCAAGGCCAAGGCCCGACCGAAGGCCAGCAGCAGCGGTGCCATTGTCCCGTCAACAAACGGATCAAACGGGCGCGACCCCCGGACCGGCAAGTTCCTCAAAGGCAACAGCGGCGGACCCGGCTCGCCATTGGCCCGGACGGCCGCGAAGTTCTCAGCGCTGTTTCGATCCGCGGTGTCCGAAGCGGATATCGAAGCGATCGCGACCATGTTGGTGAAGGCCGCGAGGGCTGGCGACATCATGGCCGCGCGCGAAGTGCTGAACCGGACGGCCGGCAGACCGGCTGTCGATGACTTCGGTGACGCGCCTCCGCCTTCAATGGCCGCCGCGGTCCACGTCGCGTTGACCGGCCTGGGCATCGACAGGACGTTCACGCCCAATCAAACCGACGACGTTTCATAGTCTCTCACTCAACCCTTTTCAGAAAGGCAAGAACATGGCCGTAGCAACGAAGAAACCAGCAGCAGCATCGAAGCCCGCGACGCCCACGAAGCCGTCCGCACCGATGACACCCTGCCCCGTTGGTGACGCCCCCCCGTCCGGCGCGGCGCTCGCGCGGCTCAAAGAGGTGCTTCGCGTGCAAAACGCATCCGCCGATGAGGCGTGGCGCGATTGCCCCGACGTACTCGCTCGGTTGCGGGAGAAAGCCGACCTGCCGACCGATGATCCTGGCCCGCGGGCGCCGCACTCTCACGTCAACCCGCTGACCGGCGCGGTCGCGCGCCCGACGACGGCGCACGGCCCGGCGACGCGGCGGACGTTCAACTCGCCGTCGATGAGACTCCGCGCGATGCTCGGCAAGCCCGACGCGAGCGTGAATGACCTGGCCTGGGGCGCGGCCGGCGAAATCGAGCGGCTCGAAAAGCTGGCGCGATCGCGGCTCGATTGACGCGCCGATGAACGAAGGGCCGGCGGGGTTGGTGCCATTCGTTTTTCCCCGTCGGTCCACCCCCGCCCCGCGCGTCTACGGCGGCGCGCGGGGCAATCTGCGGCCGGCGGCTTCGCTCGCCGGCCAACGGAGACCCCCTGCGAAGCCTTGGCGGGCCATCGCGGGGGTCTTTTCATGCGCGGACGCCGGTGGCATCACGTCCGGACAGGTGTCGCGGCTTGTGCTGCACGGCCACGGTCGAGGTGAGACACAATGCAGATCGTGCTGCACTGGTGAGACGCAACGGGGACCACTACCCCATTCGTTTCAGGTAGTATACCTGAAACCCGACAAAATCGGGTGAAATGTCTTGCAATTCGACGGTATCTAATATAATGTGAAAACGCCCCAAAAACCCGGTTGCGGCGCCTGGGGGTCAAGAGGTCGCAGGTTCAAATCCTGTCGCCCCGAATCATATCTGCCTGTAGAGCAACGGCTTGCAGGCGGTCATCCTGGCGTCATCTTTAGCAGAAGGTGTGGCACTGCCCTTAGGGCCGCACTTCTGGAGCGTCGGCGATGCCATGACGTCGTCCCGCATCGGATCCACCGTCCTTCCACATGGCCACCGGCCGGCACGATGACACTCGCGGCGGTCAGCGCGCCTCCCTCGGCGGCACGTGGCTTGCTCGGCGGCCAGAATCTTTCAGCCAGCTCGTCAGTCCTGTGGGCAACGCGCGCGCTCCCGTGCAAAGCCAGCAATACCAGCGGCTTAGGTGTGACGTGCGGTTGCAGTCCGGGCCTGCGGATGCACTCCGGGCCGCGCCGCCGCGCATGTGAGGGTTGAAAGGTCACTTGGTGCTCGCGAACGCTTGTTCGTCGGCGGGACTGCGTTCGTTCGGGATACGGAGCTTGAGTAGTGCGCGGAGCCCGTCGGTACGGAGCCATGTCATGCGCGTTTACGTTCTCATCGTTTCTTGTCTGTTCGGTCTCGCCGATCCCGCCGCCACGGGTCAGGCCCTCTCCGCTGACGAGTGGCTGGAGGTCGGCCACGAACTCGAGATGAGCCTGCTGTCGCCGGTTGCGGGTTACGACTCGGTTACGGTGGCCGCCCGTCCGCTGGTTCCGGGGTTGGATGTCCTCACGGTGCCGCCGCCGGTGGCGGTGGCCGGCGCCGCGACCCGTTGTGAACAACTCTGCTACTTGCACTTCGAGACGCCCGCAAATCACAACGGGCTCTGGAACCTGGACGTGGGCGACCTGGACGGCGACCGCGACATGGATGTCGTTGCCGTCGGCATGTCTGGTGACTTTTCCGTGTTCAAGAACCGCGGCGATGCGAGCTTTGAGCAGCCGATCGTGCATACCGTCGGGCACGATCCGCGGTGTATTCGTCTTGCGGACGTTGACGGGGATCTCGACCTTGACCTGGTCGTTGCGAACTCCCTGGGGGGAGTCCTGTTCATCTACACGAACCCGGGAAACGGCGTCTTCGGACCGCCGAGCGCCGAGTACGTGTTTCCGCCGGAACAGCGCCCGCTGGACTTTGTCATCCGCGATCTTGATGCGGACGGGGATCCCGACATCGCCGTGAGCGATCCCTACGGCGACGTCGCGACGCTCTGGAATGCCGGGGACGGCATCTTCAAGTTCGGTCGAAGCTACAAGATTAACGCCTACGGCTTCCTGTACGAGATCCTTGCCGAGAACCTCGACGAGGACGCGCATCCCGATCTTGCCGTGCTGGTCGTGCCCTACAAACCCTACAATGTCGAACACTACAACGCGAAGGTCGTGACCTTGACCAACGACGGCTGGGGGGGCTTTGATGAGATGAGGAGCTTCCGCATCCCCGAGTGGCCGACGGTCGCATTGGCGTCAGCCGACCTGGATGGTGACGGCGACCTCGACCTCGCCGGAGTGCATCGCCCGAACGGCCGCCTGCCAGGACGGATGTGGGTGATGTTCAACGATGGTGGAGGGAGCTTCGGTAAGCCAAGGGCCTACCCGGTCGGGCTCCTCCCGTATGACGTCAGCTTCGCCGACCTCGACGGCGATGGAGACCAGGATGCCGTGGTGGCGAACCAACACTGGGATGACCCGCCTCCCCACGAGGTGTCCATCCTGCTGAACCGAGGGGACGGCACCTTTGAGGATCAGTGCCCCGTGATTGTGGGTACGCGGCCGATCGCCGCCCTGCCGGCCTACCTCGATGCCAACGACACGCTGGACATCGTGGTCGCCAACGCGCGCTACCCGTCGACCATCTCGGTCCTGCGCGACTGTGGTCGATGATGGTGCGACGACGGCGCGGCGGGCGCCGAGCAGCCGACCGAAGCACCGCCGCCGGACATGGCTGAAGCGCCCACCGCTGGCTGGTGTTCACCCGCCCGGTGACAGCGTGCCCCCCAGCACGCCGCCAGCCGCAAACCCCGCGTGCCCGCAGTTCGCCGGCCGCTTACGCACCACCCAGGGCGAAGGAGGCCGTGACCATCACGTTGAAAGTAACAGCGCCGGGGTTGACGCTGACTGCTTCGTTGGTTGCCCCCATTGCGTCGGGCGTCGCTCCGGCCATCATCTGGTACATGTAGTAACGGCTGTAGTTGCTGGAGTCCGAAGGGTCCATGGATGCGCTGGTTGCGCTGAGCGATTTCAGAGATCCCAGACTCGCCCCCGCCGCTTTCGCCAGCCTGGCCGCGCTTTCGCGCGCTTTGGCCATGGATTCGGCGAGAAGATCGAGGTGTTCCTGGTCGCTGATCCGGCCGACGACAACGAACGACGGCTTGCCCGTCTCTGTCATGCCGCTGTCATCCATGGAGTAATAGCCCACCGAGCCCATTTCCTCCATCAGCTCTTCATCTTCGGCGGATATCTCGCGGTCTTTGAGGCCCCCCAGGTCCGCGTCCGTTACGCGCTTTTGCAGTTCGTGGATTTCGATCAGCCGCTTCTCGGGCGAGTCCGCACTCAGCACCCATTCGGCGGTCAGCGTCGTGGACATGGCCACCTTCGACGGCGATTCCGATTCCGTCTTCCTGCCTCCGCCGCGCATCCGCTGGGCCACCATCCGCTCCATTTGCCGCTGTTGATCGGTCTTGGCGTCGGTCAACGCGGGCGGCGTGAACGCGATGGAGGGGGCGTCGGCGCCCAGGGCGGCAAGCTGCGCCTGGGCCGCCGTCTTGAGGTCGGCGAACTGCGCGGCCGTAGCCTCGACCGTATCGGCGTGGGCGACGAGCTGAATCTTGAGCCGGAGCAAGTCCGGTTGCTTGACCAGTTTCGCCGTTCCTGTGCTCGATATGACCGCCGCGTCGTCAGCCGCAACGGCAGAGAGTGGGTACAGCAGCGCAGACGCTACCACAGCAATCGGCAGTGCGATTCTCTTCTTCATCGTTGGATCTCCAGGATCGTGCAGAATCATCCGTCTCGGGCGATGCGATGTCTGACGTCAGACGTTCGTTGGCGCCTGGCGCCTCGGAATGGTTGAAGTTCGTGTCCTTGCGTTGATCGGTGGGTGACTGTTATCTCAATGCATCCATGCCCACTTCGTCACGGATGCGCTTGCGAAGCGTCAACACGTTGGGGCCGGTCATGCTTCGAATCGTCCAGTAAAACTCGCGCACTTCCCACTCTTCTGTCTTCAATGACTCAAAAATCTTGGTGAGGATCTCTGATCGGGAGTCGTCGTTCCGCGCGGCCATGGCGCGGTAAACGAGCTTCGTCCATTGTGCCTTCGATGCCTTCGCCTGCTGCCAATGCTCGATCAGGCGATCCAGTTCGCCGGTGCCCTCCTGCTCCAGCAGCGTCAGGAAGTAGCAGGCGTAGGCCGCGATTTCCGCGTCTTCTGAGGCCACCAGGGGACGCAGTGCCGCCGCCTCCAGCCCCTTCGGTGCGCTCAGGTCCACTGAATCACCCGAGTAGTACGTGATCCTCGAACCGAGCGGGATGTAGATCCGCTGTCGAAACAGACTCAGCTCCTGGGCTCCTTCGGCCAGGTACTGGAGTGCCAGGCGACGCTCTTCGGTCGTGCCGTCGCCTATGGCGTCGATCGCGGCCTGCCGCGCTTCATTCTGGCCGGACGAACCGAGCAGAAACTGGAGCGCGTCGCGGCGCAGCACGTCGCTGGACGCCGGGTCACTGCGAATCCTCGCTGCCGCGGCGGGCAGTTCATCGGGCGCCGACTTGGCCAATAGCGCCAGGGCAGCGAAACGCTCAGACTCCGACCCTTTCTCCAGATGCTGCTGTGCCACTTTTGAAAGTGCCAGCCGATCTGCCCTGGAAAGTTCATCCGCGTCGTAGAAATACTCGCTGCCGAAATAGAGACGGTTGAGACTCTCCAGGGCGAGTGATAGTGACTCCGTGTCGAGTTCGTCGCTGGCGAGTGACTTCCACAGAATCTCGGCGGCGCGGGGATCTCGAACCTCCACCATCGCCCGCATGATGTCGCTCGAGGGGGGGCCGCCGCGACCCGCCTCGGTCATCGCCACATACATGGCCGATCGATCGGACCAGGCCAGCCACGGCAGTATGGGCGACAGATCCTCCGGCGACGCTTCTGCCGACGTCAACAGGTCTCGGGCTGCGTTCACGGCGCCCGGCGCGCCCAGCGCGACCAGAGGCGGCACGGCGGCCGCACGTTCTTCTGGGTCGTTCGAGCCCCTCATCTGCTGAAGCGGCGCGATGGTCGCATTGAGCCAGTCGGGACGATCTTGCCCGGCGTGGAACCGTTCCAGCCATTCGTCGTGCGTCGGCTTCTGACGCCTGGTTTTGTCCTGTGTGTTCCGTTCCAGACCGAGCAACGTGCTCAAGAGCGACCGGCTCGATGAATCGACGACGCTTGATTCGTCAGCGTCCGGCAACTCATCCTGGAGGCGCTCGAACAGCGCGGTCGCCGCGGCGACGCGAACTTCCTTCGCTTCGTCCGCAAGCGCCGCCACCAGTCGCTCCGATGGATCGTCGAAGCTGACCCTGCACAGGCCGGCGATGGCAGCGGCACGGACAGCCGGCTGCTCATGGCGGCAGAAGTTCTCCAGATGGGGGATCGCCTTTGCCTTCATGCGGTCGCCGCCGGCCAGCACGTCGATCGCCTCGGCCGCAAGCTCG
The DNA here is from genome assembly GCA_964648365.1 of uncultured Phycisphaeraceae bacterium. GTDB lineage: Bacteria > Planctomycetota > Phycisphaerae > UBA1845 > UBA1845 > SURF-32. The sequence goes on along the minus strand of CAZYLK010000002.1, from coordinate 60,233 downwards.
GGGCGACGCTCGACGAGATTCACCAGCGGATCCACCGCCGCTGCGAGATCGACCTCTTCGAGGCTGCCCAGTGCCCTGGCCACAACGAACCCGTCCGAGTCGTCGAGCAGTTTCAAGAGCGCAACGTAGACGTCCGACTTGTCGTCCACGTCCAGATCGTACATCGAGTCGAGCAACCCACCGACGCTCTCGGCGGCCTCGGCGCGCACGCGCCAACTGGGATGGTCGAACAGAGACGTCAATGCCGTCAATGCTTCAGGTTTTTCCAGGGTGCTGAGCACCCGCACCGCATGCACCACGAGGTCGGTATCTTCCTCGGCCTCCACGTAGCTGGACATGGCGTCAACCATCCAGCGCTGCGGCGATTCCGCCATCTGTTTCAGCACGGCCGCGCGCACGTTGGGTTCAGGGTCGGCGAGAAGGTCCACCAGCGTCTGCCTGGCCTGCGCCGTATCGAAGGAGTTCAGCGCCTTGAGGCTGATCTCGCGGACTCTGGGGTCGGGGTCTTTGAGCAGGTCAAGCAGCAGGGCGTTGTCGTCCGTGGTGGCGCGCTTCGTCAACTGGGCCGCGGCCGCGTGGCGCGTTCGCGCATCCGGCGACGCCAGGCGGTCGATCCCGCCCGGCCAGGAAAGCACGAGCTTGTCCGATGCCTGCAGCCGATAGCGCAGCGCCATCAGGCGCTGGTTGGCGTCGTCACCGGCTGCGGTCAGCAGCCGGGCGTCAATCTCGGGCAACAGCGACACTCCGTAGCGCACGAGCCGCTCGCGGACGACCAGCACGTCCGCCTGCGTTTCCGCCCGCAGCAACCGCGTGATGTCCTCGCGCGCCGCCTCGATGTCCGGCGCGTCGCGTGTACCGTCGGCATCGGCGTGCGGCTCGCGCGCCCAGGTGATCAGGCTGGCGAGGCGATCATCGTTGATCGTGTCCGGTTGCCAGGGATCCAGCCCGTCGACCGGAGCACCCCACTGCGACAGCAGCTCCAGCACGGACAGCCGCGTCGCGAGGTTGCCATCCTTCATGGCGTTGACGGCCACGATCGCGGCCACGCTGGGGTAGGGGGCGAGGCGCCGGATGGCGGCTTCTCGAATGGCGGGCTCGCGATTGGCGATCTGCCGCGCAAGCCGCACCGCGTCCGTGACGCTTGGTTTGCCTTCGACGGTCAGCGCCTGGAGTTCGTCGGTGTTGACGCTGCCGCGGGCGCTTTTGAGCCACTCCACGAGGACGGCCGCGGACATGCCTCCTTCGGTGGACGCGACGAGCTGCCCGCTGGGCGTGTACACGCGCAGCGCCGGAATCGTGCCGGCGGCCATCGTGCGGGCATCGTCGCGCGACTTGTCGACGTCGATGTAGACACACGTCCACCCGGCCAGTTCTACCTGAGCAGCGGCCTTGGCGATCTCGCGATCCAACATGCGGCACGGCCCGCACCACTCGGCACCTGCCCGGGCGAACAGGAGCGTCCCGCGCTGGGCGGCGTCCGCATACCCGGATGCGAGGCTGTCGAACCACTTGACGGCTGGTTTCGCGTCCTTGTCGCCATCGGCGGTCGCGTCAGTTTCCTGTCCATGGACGGAACCGGCCGCCAGGCAGACGCTGAGCAGCAGCCACGCCCGCGACCGCCGGAACCCCGCCCTTGGGCGCCGGCGTGCGTCGCTCGCCATCGCTTCGCTCATGATGTTCATTTCCGGTGTCATGGCCCGCTCCGTATTCGATCCGCGGCGCTGCACCACGCTTGTCGTGCTGAGTCCTTGCAGTTCAGTAGATCAGGGCATACGCGAGGACGTTCACGTTAATCTCTTCCGCGTTCGTGAGTTCGTTGCCGCCGCAGCAGCAGCAGCCCTGAGCGTGCGACGTATCGTTGAGACCGTCCTGCGAGTAGAGCACGCCGAGCCTGCCCGTAAGCGAGATTCCCTCCAGCGGTTTCGGCTCGCCGTGCTTCGCCTCCAACTGGCTGATCTGGTAGACGGTGTCGAAGATCGGGTGCGAGAGGTCGATCTCAGCGAGCACGGCGCCGTCGAAGATGGTCGCCATCTCGGAACGGAACGACCGGTCCCACTCCGCCGACGAGCAGCCGGCCGACGCCAGCAGGAACCCGCCGCGCTCGACGTATCGGCGCAGGTTCGCCCGCTCCGATTCCAGCAGGCGGAACGTGCCCTCTCCGGTCATGATGACCATCGGGAACTCGAACAGTTCCGGCGACGACAGCTTGACGGCGTGAAATCGCCGGCTGGTCGAGATCGATGACTCGCTTTCCGCCCGAGAGAGAAAGTGATCTGAAAAGCACTGGCTGCTCTTGGTGCCGGCGTAGATCAGGTTCGCGACCTGAACGATGCCGTCCGGTTCGCCGCCCACGTCCTGTGGCTCCGGAACCATCAAACCGACGTCGAGCGGCTTGTTGTCGGAAGCGCCGGACGTCGAGCCGTCGGTCGCTCCGGCGTTACCGCCGCCCCCGGCCACGTGGACGGCGAGCACGAGGGTGGCCATCGCGACCATGCGTCTGCGCCTAGGTTGCACACCGCATGCGATCGAGGCGAGCGTCGCGGACTCTGCATTCGACATTCGACATTCGCCATTCGACATTCCCAAGCGTTCGCACCGTTGGGGTCTACTGCTGACCATCACTCGTCTCCCAGTTCGTCCGCTATTCTGCGGAAGTACTCACCGACTCGGCGCCGATAGGCCTCGGGCACGGCCACGTCGCTGGATCCCGTCGCGCTCAGTTCGCGAAGCGCCTCAATGACCGTGACGTTCGGAGTGTGCCCGGGTCCGCCGTCCTGCCCGCCCATCACGCCCGTCAGCCCGTCGCGGCGATGGCCGCTGCCGGTGGCTCCGGCGAGCGTCGGCAGGTTGCCGTAGAGACCGACGTTCTGAAGCGTCGAACGACGGGCGCTGTACCCGCCTCCTGCGCCGATCCCGCCGTTCCCCTGCTGCATCCCGGCCGCGGCCAGCAACTGCTCCGCGGTGGCTTGGATGCTGCCGGCAAGCTTCGGCTGAAACTTCGGGATGCACTGGTTCGCCTCGTTACCCATCTGGCAGCGAGACAGGAATCGGGCCAGTGTTTCGGCGGCATCTGCCGCTCCGTCCGCCGCGCTTGTTCCCAGGAACTCGGCCAGCCCGTCGATGGCACGCCCCATCTGAGGATCGGCCTCGCTGGCCCGGACGGCCTGGGCGAATTCGAGTGCGGTCTGTTTCAGCGCCAGCGTGCGTTCGTCGTCGGGCAGCGCCTTGGCGTGGTTCACGATGTCCGTCAACAGCAGGTCGAGCTCACGGCGGACCTGTGTCTGTTCGTCCTCGAGATCGCGCATGCGACGTTTCAACGCGGGATCGTCCTCGCCATCACGTCCATTCAGATCCGCGAGGCGCTCAGCCAGACTGGCCTGCCGCTGGTAGATCTCGACGAAGCGGGCCTGGTCTTCCATGAGCGGGTACATCTTCGCCAGCAGTTCAAGCGGCTCGGTGGCGCCTTCCTGGAATTGCTGCCGGCTCTCTGCCAGCCGATCTCGTGCAGCCTGCATGGCCTTGCGCATGTCGTCCTTGCCGGCGGCTGGGTTGGATGCTGCCGGCGCGAGGTCTGCCGCTCCGGCGCTGACGGCCTCGGCCAGCTTGCTGAGCTGATCGTTGAGTGCCCGGTCAAGGTCGAAGGGCAGGGGAACGTCGGCGCTGTCGCGAATCGCTTGCGCTTCCTCCCGCATTTTCTCCGCGAGTTCGGCGATGCGCTGCTGAAGCTGCGTCAACTCCTCCTCCGTGGCGATTTCCGCCTGCTGCAGGAGTTTGTCGAGTTCTTCGGCCAGTGCTTCGACCCGACGACGAGCCTCGGCGTACTTCGATTGAAGCACGTCCATGCCCTGCCGGGTCAGCATCAAGCGCTGATAGTCCTCGACGGAGATGATGTTGATGCTGACGATCGCGCTCTCGGAGCCTTTCGCGCCGGCAGGGTCGTTGTCTTCCACGCGGGCGTAGAGCTTGATCACGTCGCCCGGCGACAGGCCATATCGAGCCAGCGGCAACGCCGTCATGGGGGTGCATCGAGCGGTGGGGGGCGACGGCGTCTCCATCTGCAGCGGCAGGCCGCGCGAGCCGTTGAGGCTGCGATACAGTTCGATCCGACTCACGCCGTAGTCGTCCTCGGCGGACACCGCGACCGGAACGAGCGTGTCCGGCGTGGCGAACGACGTTTCGGGTGGCTCGACGATGCGAATGAACGGTCGCTGATCGATCGTCATCTGCACGCGCGTCTTGAAAACATCTCGGGAACGTTGACCTTCCCGGTCAGTCACGAGGAGTTCCAAACTTGCATCCGTTGAGATGTCGAAGCTGCCGGTGACCAGGTCGGGCTCATCGGTCGGTGTCAGCTTCTGCGATTCCACGCCGGCGCCGGCGCGGAGGTGAAGCTCCCCGCCGGACAGCGGCCGATTGCTGCGGGCGAAGAGGTCGACCCGAGTGCCGGCGAGCCCGATGATGCCGCCGGCCGGGACTTCGCTTTCGAAGGGTCTCAGCCGCGTATAAGACGGTGGGGTCACGCGACAGCGCACCTGCTCGATCAGCGGGACGGTGATCAGTTCAATATCGTACTTGTGGCTGCGTGCCCCGCCCGTGCGAACGAAGTAGCGTGTCGGCCTCACCACGTTCACGATCGTCGTGGTCCAGGCGCCGTCGGCACGGGGGAACATCGGCAGCGACTCGACGTCGGCGCCCGCGTTCGACTCGAGCACCAGGTCCAGGTGCTCCACGGGTGCGCCGCTCGGCTCGACCACGATGTCGAGCGAGTCGCCGTACACGACCGAGGTATCCTGCGGCGACACATCAAATACGAGACTCGAGTAGGGCGGATGGTCGCCGTACGGATCGACAAAGCGCAGCCACTCCGTGCTCGCCAGACGCGGCAGGATGGACGCGGCGAGCGCTATCCCGATTCCGAGGCCGAGGAGTGCGGTGACCGGCAGGACGGCCGGGCGCATCGGAACGGCGACGCCGGCGGGGACTTCGGCCGCTCGTTGTGCCGATGCCGCGACTGCCATGCGCGCCAGGCTCCGCGAAACGTCGCCGACCACGACGGTGTCATAGTGCAGGTCCGCCCCACTGAGGATGATCCCGGCCGCGCCGCCCGCCGCATCCAACCGTCGCGCAATGGCCAACGGGCGCCGCCCGCGGCTCAACCTGGCCGCGACGACGATGAGCACCGTGGGTAATGCCAGGATGCTGACAATGACGGCCGCGACGCGCAGCCACTCGGCAAGATCAACCATCAGGTCCAGCCACACGGCCGTCAGGAACACGATCAGCATCAGCCCCGCGCCGCTGGCAAGTCCGCCCAGCAGCGTGACCATCGTGAGGCGGGCGGCCATCGCGCTGGTGATGCCGTCCAGGTCCGCGGGGCGTTGTTTGTTGGTGGTCGGCGCCATGCTCACGTCAAGCCTCCCGTCCGCCGTACGACCCACGAAATTGTCCACACCGCAAACACGCTGAGCATGAGCCACCATCGATCCCACGCCAGGCTGCGACTGACGTGTTGGGGGCGGCTCCGGTTCTGGTGCTCGTCGAAGCGCGCGGTGATCTCAGTGGTCTGCTTGCCCGTCAGCACGTCGCCGCCGCTGTCGTGCGCGATTCGCGCCATCAGCGCAGGTCGGGCCTTGAGGTCCAACTGTTCGTCGATGTACCCGCGCACGTCGAAGACGGCCGACGCGCCGATCTGCTCGTCACTCATGCCGGCCACGCGGGCTCGATAATGGCCTTCGGGCAGGCGGCCGAAGATGACGCGGAATCCGCCCGGTTCATCGCCCATCGGAACGGGCGCGAACGTGACAGGCGCCTGACCGTTGGACTCCAGCTCGACGCCCGGTATGACGCCGCCGGGTTCATCCTCACGCAGCAGGAGCGTGGCACTGACGTTCTCCTGCGTGTCGAACGCAGCCTTGTCGGGTCGCAGCGCCGCCGGCTGCCCCGGCATCAAGCCCACGCCGGACACCAGCCAGCGCAGCAGGCTGTGCCACAGCCGCGGATAGACTTCGTCAAGCGATTGATAGTCGGGCGGCAGGAACGCCCATCGCCACATGCCCGCGCCCTCGATGGCAACCACCCGTCCCGAGCCGTAGCTCTGAAAGCTGACCACCGGCGTCCCGCCGGCTGCAGCCGTCGCCGCCGAGATTGCCAGCACGACCGCCAGCGGGCGCGGTGTACCCGTCTCCGACGTCGTCGCGAGCGACGGCAGTTGCGAGAATACCTGCCCCCCCCCGGAGCCGTCCGGTGACGCGAGCCAGCCCAGATCCTGACCCCGGTCCGTCAGCGACATGCGGAAGCGCGTCTCGGCGCCTTCCGTCCAGCGCACCGGCAGCATCCGCCCCAGTTCCTCCCGCACGCGCGATACAGGAGCGCCGCGATAGCAGACCAGCGATCCACCTTCCTGCGCCACCCAGTCGCGCAGGTTCATCATCGCGTCGTCCGTCAGAAACCCGTCAGATTCCCGGCCCAGCATGATGATCTGATAGTCGCGAATCCTGTCCATGCGCTCCAGCAGTCCGGCGTCACGACGGACGACGGACCACGCTTCCTTACGCTGGTCGCCGTCGCCATCGGTCGCGCGGGAAAGCGTGCGCCGCATCATGCGCTCCTCCGTCAGTTGCACGATGCTCTCGAGTTCCACGGCCGGGTCCGACGCCAGCGTGCGCAGCAGAAACTTCAGATCCCAGTAGGGCTTGCCTTCCAGCAGCAGGATGCGGATAGGCTCATCCACCACGCGGAGCACGAAGGGGTGCGCGTTGTTCAGGCGTGTCACTTCCTCGGGAAACGGATCGACGCTGACTTCGTAGCGATATAGCCCCGGCTCGGTCCGCTTGATCGGGAACCGCACCTCGTTCGGTCGGTCTGCGAGGACGATGGACTCGGATGCGACCGCCTGCCCTTGTTCCAGAAGCCGCACCGCTGCCCGGCGACCGGCCATGCCGCGTTGACTGACCCACGCGGAAACGTGCAGCGTCTCGTTCACGAACGTCAGTTCCTGCGGCGACGGGAGCGCCACCGACGCATCGCGCACGTCCGCGTCGCCGCCGAGCGTGTGCGTGTAGATCGGCGTCGACATTGCCTTCGCCAGCGTGACGGCCTCGTGCAGACGCGCCGCGCCGCCCTCGGCGTTGTCGATCCCGTCACTGACGAGCACTACGGCCTGTCCCGCCGGCCGGTCCAGCGACACGCTCGACCAGATCGCGGACGCCAGGTCGGTTCGCTCGCCGTCGGGTTCCATCCCGTCCCAGGAATCCACCGGCGTCGGCGCCATGCCGTCGTCGAAGGTCTGGACGCGCATTTCAAAGCGCTGCCCGGCGGAACCCGCGATGTCGGTCGCGATCTCGCAGGCCGCGGCGAATCGTGTCCCGTCACCCTCGGCCGTCGGCGCGGCCATGCTGGCCGACTTGTCCACGAGAACCGTCAGGAGCGGCTTGCCCTCGGGGGGGGGAAGCGCCTCGACCCATACCGGGTTCAGCAGAACCGCCAGCACCGCGGCCACGCCCGCTGCCATGAGCGCTACGATGGCGGCCCAGCGCGACCGGGTCATAAGCCCGGGCCGCCGCAACCCGTACCAGCAGAGCATGACGCCCGCCGCGACGGCCAGCGCAACCCACAGGGAGGTGGGAATGAGCGGTTCGAGATGGAGCGTGCGCAGCGAACCCATCAGGCCCTCGCCTTCAAGCCATGGACCAGCAGTTCGAGCATCATGCACCCCAGACAGGCGACGGCCAGCCAGGACCAGGCGACGTCGTGGTGCTGCTGCTCTGCATCCAGGGAACGGTAATGTGCCTGTCTCCCACCCGCCTGCCGGTTTACGAGTTCGGGGGGAAGCAGCGCTTGCAGATCGCTCTCCGCGGCATCGGCGGACGTTGCCAGCGCGAGCAGCGTGTCCTCGCCGCGCATCACCCGATAGATCCCGGGCGGGCCGGCTTCGGGCCAGTCCCACAGCACGCCGGTCGGCTCCTCCGCCAGCTTGCCGAGGTTCGTGTCGCCCGAGTCGTCGGAGACGATCGTCAGCGCCTCCGCGGAACCCGCATCCGAGGGCAGGAACCTCGCGACTCGCCGTCCGCACGGCGCCGGCTCCCGAACGCCTCCACCGCCCAGCATGGACTCGACCAGTTCGTGGATCATCGGAACGAACGTCGGCGACGTGGCAAGCGTCGAAGCGCCCAGGTCCGCATTGATCACCGCGACGCTGCCCGCGGCACACGGCGTACGCACCAGCCAGGCGGAGTCATCGTTGAGCGTCGCCAGCACTTCATTCTCGATCCCGTCTTCCACCGGCGCGCTGTCCAGTCCTCCGGAGAATCGAATCGGCGCCATGGCCGCACGCGCCGAGTCGCCGAAAACGCGAAACGGCGATTGGTCGGTCTGGAAGTCGGCCAATATCAGGCCCTGCCGGTTGCGCGGCGACGCCGGCGGCAGGAAGCGCACCGGAAGCTGGAGATCGGTCGCGGCCGCCTCACTGAATCGCTCCAGATTCGTGGCGTCCACCGGTTCCGCGGCCACATAGAGCATCGGCTTGCCGCGCCGCACCAGCGACGACAGCAACTCCGCGTCCGCGACGCTGAGCTTGCCCGGATGATCGAGCACGAGCATGTCGGCCGGCAGCAACGACTCCCGGGTCAGACGCATCGGATCGAGCCGGACGACGCGCTCGTAACTGCGGCCTGTGCCGTTGAACGGCGCCAGGCTCCGTTCGAGGAAATAGCTGGACAGCACCGACGGCGCCGAGTCCTGCCGGGTGATCAGCGCGAAGGTGGGCGCGGGCCTGACCTCGACGGCGAACCAGCGCGAGTCATCCTCGGGCAGACCGTCGCCCGCGTTAAGAAGTCGTGCCCGCCCCGTCGGCCAGCCGGCGTCTTGCAGCACCATGTTGGCCGACAGCAGCACCTTACCCATCGGCGGACACGGTCCTTCGATGCGCTGCACGCTCTGTCCCACTTCGACGGCGACCTGGGCCTGTCGCGGGGCGTCCGAGTAGTTCGCGACCTCGACCTGTACGCGCGTGGGGACGCCCGGCTGCATGCGACCGGCCGTGTGGATGCCGAGGATCGCCATGTTGGGGGGGGGTGCGGCCGGGGCGACCGACTCGAACTCGATGAACGTGTTCTCGGGCAGGCGGGAGAAGTCCGCGCCGGCCCAGTTCGTGCGCTGGAAATCGCTGATGATGACCAGCTCCCGCCGGCGCGATCCATCGTTTCCCGTGGCCATGTACAGTTCGGCCGCACTTCCCAGCGCCGCATTGGCATCGAGACCCTCCGGGCGGACGCGGGCTGATGCCAGCGCCTCACGCAGAGCGCCAAAGTTTGTCGACGGCACGTCGAAGACAGCCCGCGGGACGGCGCCGGCCAGCACGAGGTCTGCCCGCACCCCGGGTGAGAAGGCCAGGTACTTCGCGGCGGTGGCGCGGGCACGCTCGAAGGCGGTGACGTTGTCGGCGCGGGCGTTCATGCTCTGGCTGACGTCTACGACCACGACTCGGACGGCGGGCGCGTCGTCGCCGGGCGAGACCATCGCGCGCCGCCCCCCTGATGGACGAGAAAATGCGGCGGCGAGTATCAAAATCGCCAGGGCCCGCAGCGCCAGGATGAGGAAATCACGCAAACGATGCCGGGCACGCCGCTGGTGGATCGCCTCCCGAACGAACCGCAGCGTGGAAAGCGGCATTCGCACCGGTCGCGGTCGGGTCAGCCAGTGGATGACGAATGGCAGCGCTATGGCGGCCGCGCCGAGGAATGCAGCCCACGGATTCAGCAACGACATAGTCAGCCCGTTCGTTCGACCAGGAACCCGCTCAACGTCTGGAGATACGGAATGGCTGTCGAGACACGCCGGTATTCACACCCGGCGCCCAGGGACATTGACCGCACGGCCGCACAATGACGCTCAAACCGCTCCTGGTAGGCGGCGGCGATGTCGGCCGGTGTGCAATCCGCGTGGCCGTCGTTCTCCAGCCCCTCGAACCGGTACGCCAGGCCGCGCGGCAGCCGCTCTTCGTCCGGGTGGACGACGTGCAGCACCACGACGTCCCACAACCGATGGCGGAACAGCCGAACCGCCGCGAACACGTCGGCCAGATCGTCCGCCAGGAAATCGCTCATCAGCAGCAGCACGCCCCGCCGACGGCTCCGCTGAAACAACTCGCGCAAGGCGTCATTGAGCCGTGTGACCGGGTCGGTTTCCAGCGATTCGATCGCGGCCTGAAGGTGCGTCACGTGCGTTGCGGTGCCGCCGGGCGGAAGGAATTCCTTCAACCCATCGGCCGCGACGGCCAGGCCGATCTGATCGGTCTCCCGTGTAATGACATGGCTCAGCGCGGTGGCGAGGTATTTGACGTACTCGAGCTTGGACACGTGCGCGCGCGTTGGCCCGGCAAAGCGCATCGACCCGCTGGCGTCCAGAAAGAGGACGCAGCGAAGCTCCGTCTCCTCCTCGAACAGACGCACATACGCGCGACCCGTGCGTGAATAGACCTTCCAGTCCAGCCGCCGCAAGTCCTCACCGTTCACGTATTCGCGATAATCGGAAAAGACGCCGGCGCCTCCATGTTGACGCGACGTGTGCCGGCCGGCGCGGGCGCCTTCGATTCGGTGACGCGTGGTGAACCGCATATTGGCCAGAGTCGCCAGCGCGGGCAGGTCGAGATATCGGCTGACCGTTGCGGTCGTCATGCGGCCACGTCCTTGAGCAGATGATTCACGATCTGCATGCTGGAGACGCCGTCGCCGACGGCACGGTGATTCGTCAGGAGCCGGTGTCGCAGTACCGGCAAGGCCACGCTGCGCACGTCCTCGATGGTTGGCGCCGTCCGTCCCGCCAGCAGTGCCCGCGCTTTGGATGCCCATACGAGGTTCTGCGAGCCGCGCGGACCGGCACCCCACGCCACGTAGTCGCGAACGTACTCGCCGGAGCGCTTATCGTCCGGCCGGCTGGAGCCGCACAGGTTGACGGCGTACGTGGCCACGCTTCTGGGAACCGGCACCGCCATCACCAGGTCGCGAAGCTCGACGAACTCGGCCTTCTTCAGCACGGGCGCGGGCAGCGCTTGTGGACCGGTCGTCGTCGTCAGGACGATCTGCTCTTCCTGCTCGGCGAGCGGGTACCCGATGCGGATTTCCATCATGAACCGATCGAGCTGTGCTTCGGGGAGGGGATAGGTTCCCTCTTGCTCGATGGGGTTTTGCGTCGCGATGACAAGAAACGGTTCTTCGAGTCTGTGGGTCTGCCCACCGACCGTCACGCTGCGCTCAGCCATGGCTTCCAGCAACGCCGATTGTGTCTTGGGTGCGGCCCGGTTGATTTCGTCCGCCAGTACCAGGTTCGCGAACACGGGGCCGGGGCGAAATACCATGCTGGGCGCGGACGAAGTCGCGTCGCGCCCGAGAAGCTCATAGCCGGTGATGTCCGACGGCATGAGGTCGGGCGTGAACTGGATCCGCGCGAACTTCCACTCGAACGCGGACGCCAGCGCCCGCACCATGAGCGTTTTGGCCAGACCCGGTACGCCGACCAGCAGCGCGTGCGAGCCGGTCAGGGCGCAGGTCAGAAGCTGATCGATCGTGGCGTCCTGGCCGACGATGACCTGATGCAAACTCGAGCGGATTCGCTGAATGCGTTCCGCGAAACCAGCGACGCGCGCATCCGTCGACACGCGGCCTGCCTGATCGGTCATGGTCATTCTCCGGGACAAGAGACGGCCGGTCTGCCGGGCACGTCTGACTGATGAGCAGGTTGGATTGGCGACGCGGATCTTTGTGCCAACGACCATCCGACGCTCGACGGATGATCCGTCGTATGATACCCATCGCCTGCTCGTAGGATCAACGCCTTGATAAGAACCGACGGATCATCCGCTCGTTGCAGCGTCGGATGAAGACACGGCCCACGGCCGGACGCCGCGTCACGCCTGATCTTTCTGCCTCGCTCATCCGCGTTCGCCTGATCGCTCCAAAAGAACCGCACGTCCATGTCTCCCGCAACCCGACGGCTCTGAACACAGCGGAGACAATCGGGCGCTACCCAAGTAGACGGGAGTAGTCGCAACAGCGTATCACTGTGCCGAGTTATCGGACGCGGACGGCTCGAATCGGCGGTAGTGAGCACGCCGGAGCACGCACGGTGAAGCCGAGTTCGATCCGAGCATTGCGTTTCAGCAGTCCGCCTGCGCCGGAGGTTTCCCGCCGACCGGCCGACCTGCCGTGCGCAGATTGAAACTGCACCCGTCGATCGCTAATCTGACGTGGCTGCCGTGGTGCCGTCGTCGTTCGTGCGACCCTGAGTTCCGCGCGCAGCGGGTCGTTCTACTTCAGGAGGAAAGCATGGTTCGCGGTTACACAACTGCATGGGTCGGGGCTGCGCTGCTGGCGTGTTCGTCGGCGGCCGGTCAGGAAGTAATCTGGGACTACGGTCACGACGCCGGTCAGACCAACGGCTGCTGGGCGAACACCACGGCCGGTCAGAACTTCGCCGAACGGGTGATCTGGGATACCAACCAGACCGTGACCGGGATGCGGATCTTCAGTTGCATCGCCAAGACCGAGGGAACCGTCCACGTCAAGTTCCTGGACGACAACGGTGACGTGCCGGGCACCGTCATCGCGTCCTTCGACGTGACGCCGGACAGTTGGGAGCCGGACCACACGGGCGAGCAGGTCATCACGGCCAGCTTCGATCCGGTTCAGCTTGACGCCAACACACCGTACTGGGTCGGCATGTCGGGCAACGGGTTCGAACTCGGTCAGAACGCACTGAACCCCGGCCCGGAGAACAACCTGATGGCGCAGTTCTCCGGCCCGACGTACAGCTTCATGACGGGCGTCGGTGATCAGAAGTTCCAGCTTCTGGGCGGCGGCGATACCTGCCAGTACAATGTCAAGAAGAGCAAGGCCAAGGGCGGCTGCGGCGCTTGCCCGCCGAAGGGCGGCAACTACTCCAGCGATGCCGAGTGCGAAGACATCGGCGAGTGCGCGAAGAAAGTGAAAACCACCATCGGCTGCCCCGGCGGCGGTCCCGGCACGTGCAAACTCAAGGGCAAGCGTTCGTCCTGCGGGTAGTCGCGTTCTCCGTGTGATTCGTTTCGTCTTATAGGGCGGGCTGTCCGGGAGGGCAGCCCGTCTCTTCATTGAGGCGGCTGTGTCCTGGGCGGCCGGAAAGGCAACCAGCGGCCCGGGTCAGCCTCTCCGGTCCTGCTGCGATGGCCCTCCGGGCGGCGCTAACCAAGAGGATGTATGTAAGCGATGAAACGCACCAGCAAGTCCGCCGAGATCGCCGAACTTGAGATCACCCTGGTCGGCACCGATCCGCCGATCTGGCGGCGCTTTGCGATCCGCTCGAATGCCAGTCTGGCGGAGCTTCACGTGGTTATCCAGGTCGTGATGGGCTGGGAGGATTACCATTTGCACCAGTTCATCGGTAAGAACAAGACCTGCTATGGTCCGCCGGAACTCGAGCTGGATGTCATCGATGAGTCCTGTGCCATCGTCCGGGATCTGGTGCAAAGAAAGGGCTCTCGATTTCAGTACGAATACGACTTCGGCGATGGGTGGTTGCACGACGTCAAACTTGTCAAGTTCGCCGCGCCGGACCCGCAGACGACCTATCCGGTCTGTCTGGACGGCGCGAGAGCATGTCCCCCTGAGGACTCTGGCGGCGTTTACCGTTATGCCCTGATGCTCGACGCGCTGGCTGATCCCGACCATGACGAACGCGAGGACATCATGGAGTGGCTGGGCGACGACTTCGACGCCCTGAAGTTTGATTTGGAACAGGTCAACCGGGCATTGAAGGCGCTGTAATCACGTGCTCGAACGTTGGCTCCCTGGCTCCGCCCCGCCTCATGCGCATGTTTTCAGCCCGCGCAACAAAGGCGTCCGCGGACGATGCTGGATGTCCGCCCGGATGGATGCACCGGCCTTCCGCGACTACGTCCACCACCACAGCAGCCCCGGCACCGCCTGCAGCGGCGTCTTGATGGTGCCGTTGTGGCGCTTGACCTCTTCGTTGACGCGGCGGGCGAACTCGTAGCGGTCGAACTCGTGCGGCAGCATCATGACGAACTTCTGACCGAACTCGATTCGGGGCACGGGCCCGGGCAGGACGCGCCGCTCGCCGGTATGGCCCACCACGAACACGCCATGCTCCGCGAACAGCCTCGTCAGCCCGGCGATCAGCCCGACGGCGTCGTCGGTGAGAATGTCCATGCCGTGGAGCACGTCCTGGAACCCCGCGGGCACCGTCGGTTGATTCATCGGCTGGAACTTGACGTTGCACCCGCTCTTGTCCCGCAAGAGCATCTTGTCCTCGTTCATGCGGGCGATGTCGGCCGGACTGGCCGTGATGCTCATGAAGATCACGGCGTTCTCGCCGAACTTGTCGGCGATGTCCTTGTCGATGTTGCCGCCTCGCTCCGCCACGAAGGTGGCGCCGAGGTTGAGCAGCCCTGGCATGTCGGGGCCGACGAGCCACAGGGCCGCGTGCTGCATGCCGTTTTCGGCATACGGTGTGGAACCGGTCATGGCGTGCTCCCTTTGCATCGGGCGAAGCAGCCGATGGCGCGGGAGGTGTTGGCCGGAAAGTGGCCGCGGCCGTCGCGCTTCGCGGTCAGGACATGCACCACGCCCGCCGGGCAGGCGAGTCAGCCGGGCGTCGCCCGTTCTGCCGGCCCCGCGGCGTCTGCGTACCACATTCTACCCGTCGCCCCGCTCGTCGTCCATGCCGGGGGGTAGCCGTCAGCGGTCGCGCGCCGCGGCACGCGTGGCACGGCCTTCCAGGCTGTGATTCGAGCTGCTGTGGGGCGTCTGCGCATATCGGGTGTCGTCTTCGGGAGACCTTCGGCAGGTTCACGGGCCGGCTGCGGAGATTGCCCGCCACATGCGCGGCGCCCGGCCCGTCCTCTCTACCGTCGATGGCGGAAGGCACCCGCGCTGCGGCGTTGCTGTGCCGCTGTGCCGCTGCGCCGCGCGGTTGACCCTCTGATCCGACAGTTCTACACTGCTTCATTGCCGTGTCGCGGCGACCCGAGTGCCCGCGACACGTTTTGATTCGACGAATCTGGACGGAGACAGCCGATGGCTGGAAACGCGATCGAGTTTACCGACGCCAACTTCGAAACCGACGTGATCGCCGCGGAGATGCCGGTGCTGGTGGATTTCTGGGCCGAATGGTGCCAGCCCTGCCGGGCGCTGTCCCCGACGATCGAGCAACTCGCCAACGACTTCCAGGGCAAGGTCCGGGTCGGCAAGCTGAACATTGACCAGAACAACGATACCGCCGTCCGATACTCCGTCAGCGCGATTCCGACGGTGCTCCTGTTCAAGAGCGGCGAGGTGGTCGAGCGGTTCGTGGGGATGAAGGCCAAGCGGGACTACGAGGCGGCCCTGAACAACCTCGTGCCCACCGGTTGACGCCAGGCTGCGCCCAAGCCCCATGGTTTCAATCGAAATCGACAACATCATCCCGCCCGCTCCGCCGGAATTCCGACGCGGCGGTTGCGGCAGTTGCGGCGGCGGCGGCTCGGGCGATGAGGACTCGCGCTGCGGCAACGGGCTGGAGAAAATCTATCCCACCACGGCCGTGCGCTTCGGCTACATGAAGCACATCGGCGAGTTCTCCTACCCGCCGGGCATGCGCTTCACTTGCGGGGCGAAGGTGGTTATCCAGACCCGACGCGGGCTGGAAATCGGCGACCAGGTCTCGCTGACGTGCAGCGGCTGCGACAAGTCCGTCACCCGCGAGCAGATGAAGTCCTACGCCGACGCCAGCGGGCCGGACACGATGGTCTTCGACGCCGGCCGCATCGTGCGCGAGGCGACGATGGCCGATCTGTCCGAACTCGCCCGCTTGCAGGCGGCCGTGTCGGAGCGGCGCCGGTTCTGCCAGGATCTGGCCAACCAGATGAGGCTGGAACTGAAGGTCGTCGAGTGCGAAATCCTGTTCGGCGGCGAGCGCATCATCTTCTACTTCATGGCGGAAGGGCGGGTGGACTTCCGCCAGCTCGTCCGCGAGCTCTCCTCGGAGTTTCAGACCCGCATCGAGATGCGCCAGATCGGCGCGCGCGACGAGGCGCGCCTGCTGGCCGACTTTGAGACCTGCGGGCGCGAGGTCTGTTGCAAGGTCTTCCTGAAAGACCTCAAGCCTATCAGCATGAAGATGGCCAAGCTCCAGAAGGCCACCATCGACCCGACCAAGGTCTCCGGCCGTTGCGGGCGGCTCAAGTGCTGCCTGCGCTACGAGCACACGACGTACGAGGAACTTGATCGGCAGCTTCCCAGAATGGGCGCGCGCGTGTCCTCGCCGCACGGGGATGGCATCGTTATCAACCGGCAGATCCTGACCCAGCTTCTGCAGATCAGGCGCGACGACGACACGATCGTGACCATCGTCCGTGAGGACGCGGCCCAGCCGGAGCGCAAGTCCGGCCCGACGCGCAGCGCTCGCTCGGAGGAGCGGCGGTCGCGCCAGCAGCCGCGGCCTTCGGCCGGTGGCGACGCCGATGCCGAAATCGCGGACCCGGTGGATAGTGTACCCGGCGAACCAGGTGCTGCTTCGGATGACGGCGCCGGCGACGGACCGGGCAATGCTGGGACGGCGGACCGCGGCCGCGGGCCGAGACCGCCGGGCCGTCGCCGTCGCTGGCGTCGACGCAGCGGCGGTGGACAGGGTGGATCGACGTCCGGGGAATGATGCCGATATAGTTGGCAGGTCGGTGGAGGCAAGATGAGTTCCGTCTCAAAGAGTCCAGCACAACAGGCGGGTCCGGCGACCGATGCCGAGGAGGTGCGCCCGCCTTCGCGTTACCCCGCCGAGGCATTCGAGATGGTCGGCGAGGGCGTGACCTACTCGATTCGCAAGATTCACGGCCCCGAGACGGTCAATCACCAGAAGCTGGCGGCGTTCGTCGAGCAGCACCACCTGGACTGGGAGGAACTCGCCCGCTCGTACGAGAACGGTGAACTCCCGGAGGACGTGGCAAGCGCGATCGACGCCATCGGCGGCAAGCACAAGCTGAACCGGCACATCACCGGCCGGCAGTTGTGCTGGGGGCTGCGGGAGTACGCCCTGAAGCGATGGGGCATGATGGCCCGGCTCGTGCTCAACCGGTGGAACATCCGCGAAACGATGGACCTGGGCCGCATCGTTTTCGAGGCGATCGAGCGGGGTCAGATGAAAAAGCAGCCCGGCGACACCCTCGACGACTTCGATTCCGTCTTCGACTTCACCGAGGCCTTCGACAACGTGTTCCGCATCGACTCAGCCGAATCCGCGCGGGCCGGCGACGGGGCGCAGAACTGACCCATCGGGGCCGCTCGAATCAATCGCTCGATTCCGATCCGACCCGGGCGTCGGCGCGCGATCGCGCCGGCTCCTCTCCCTCGTCGGCCGACTCCGGGAGCGTGCGGCCCTTCTGAGCGGGCAGGTTCCGATTCCGGCCGCGGTCGTCGGCGTTGCGATCGATCTCATCCTTGACGTCGTTGAGGCCCTTCTTGAACTCGACGATGCTCTTGCCGGCCGAGCGGGCGATGTCCGGAAGTCGGCGGCCGAAGATCAGCAGTGCCACGACGACGATGAAGAGCATCTCGAACGGACCGGGCATGCCGATCGCGAGCATGGGAAGTGTGGGAAGCATGGGCACCGCCTTTCCGGGAGGGGCGCGGTCCCGCCCGCGCACCCATCCTGATCGCTGATATTGTACGAGGGCAGAACGCCGTTCGTCAAAACGTCAGCGCCGTCGCGCCATTCACGTCCCGACGCATCGGACGGGCGGGTATCCTTGTCCGGCCCCGTCGAATCCCTAGAATCGTCGTCAAAAGGCCCCCAAACGCTGCAATTACGGCGTCGCCGGAACGGATTTCAACCTTATGGCCCAGCGAAGATTCCTGATCACCGGGGCTTTGCCCTACTCCAACGGCCGGCTCCACGTCGGCCACATCGCCGGGGCATACCTGCCGGCGGACATCTACGTGCGCTACCTGCGGGCGACCGGGGCGGACGTGCGGTTCATCTGCGGCAGCGACGATAACGGCGTGGCAGCACTGAAAACCGCCCGCGAGATGGGCAAACCGGTTGAAGACGTCACGGCCGGCTTCAACCGCTCCCAGCGGGAGGCCTTCGCCGGGCTGGGCATCGAATTCGACATCTACGGCGGCACGCACCAGCCGGATTACGTGCGGACGCACGAACGCTTCAGCCAGGAGTTTTTCCTCAGGATTTTCGAGAAAGGCCTGTTCACCAAGCGGACCTCGAAGCAGCTTTACGACGTGGAGGCGGCGCAGTTTCTGCCCGACCGCTTCGTGAAGGGCACCTGCCCGCACTGCAAGAGCGACCAGGCCTACGGCGACCAGTGCGAAAACTGCGGCCGGGCGCTGGATCAGACCGACCTGATCGACCCGGTCAGCGAGATGACCCGGACCCGGCCGGAGCTGCGCGAAACCTGCCACTGGTACCTGCGGCTGGACCAGCTTCAGGGCAAGCTCTCCGAGTGGCTGGCGAGCAAGAAGGATCCCGCGACGGCCGGGGCGCACTGGCGGCCCGTGGTGATCAACCAGTCACTGGGGCGCATCGAGGCGGAGGGCCTGCCCGAGCGGGCCATGACCCGCGATCTGACGTGGGGCGTGCCGGTGCCGCTGGATGATCCGGACGCGAAGGGCAAGTCGCTCTACGTCTGGTTCGACGCGCCGATCGGCTACGTGTCGTTCACGGCCGCGCTGTGCGAGCAGGAGGGCGGCCGCGCGGACGATTACGCCGCGTGGTGGAAAGATCCGGCGTGCAAAGTCGTTCACTTCATCGGGGAGGACAACATCGTCTTCCACGCCATCACCTGGCCGGCCATGATGTTCGCCACCCACGACAGCGGCTCGCCGCAAGGTGAAGCGGGGGAGTACCAGCTTCCGCACAACGTGGTGGCCAACTCGTTCTTGAACATCAAGTTCCCCGGCAAGGATGAAGAAAAGATCAGCAAGACGCGCGGCAACGCCGTCTGGATCGAGGACTACCTGAAGCTCCTGCCGCCCGATCCGCTGCGCTACTACCTGACGGCCATCGCGCCCGAGTCGCAGCGATCCGCGTTCGAGATCGACGACTTCATCGCCCGTAACAACGGCGAACTCGGCAACGCGCTGGGGAACTTCTTCAACCGGTGCATCTCGTTCGCACACAAGTACTTCGACGGCAGGGTGCCCGACGCGGGCGATCGTGACGACGCGGACCGCGAGCAACTCGCCCGCTGCGCCGCGGCCGTGGAGAAGGTGGCGGCCGAACTGGAGGCGTGCCACTTCAAGGCCGCCCAGGGTGAGATGATGGCGCTGGCGCGGGCCGGCAACGCCTACTTCGACCTGACCAAGCCGTTCCTGTCGCGCAAGACGGACATGGCGGCGTGCGGCCGCGCGATCAACATCTGCCTCCAGACCGCGCGGACGCTGACCACGCTGATGGCGCCGTTCCTGCCGCATTCCGCCGCGAAGGCGGCGAAGATGCTGGGGCTGCCCGGCACCCAGGATGCGGCTGGCGACGGGTCGCGGACGCCGCGGGCCTACGAAGCCTGGAGTTCCGCGACGGACGAACTGGCGGCGGGGCAGACGCTGGCGGCGGCGGAGGTGCTGTTTCCGCGGATCGACGGAGCGGAGGTGTTCGGGGGGTAGGTGGAGCGGACGGGCGTGGCCCACGGGCGGGGGAAAGGTGTCAGGATGATTCCGGAGGGGACGTGGTCGTAGATGCGCGGCGGGTTTCGCCGCGAGAGACTGTTCGACGGCGCGACGAGGCATCCTGACACCTTTTCACGGGTCGTCGCGGCCTCGGCTTATGGATCACATAAGACCGGCTGGCGGAGGCGGGGGCAGTCGGCGGCGGTGATGGTGTGCTGGCCGTGCTGGCGGCGCCAGGTGGTTTTGGCTTTGCCGCGGTTGTTTACGGTGATGCGTTGGCGGTCGGTGGTGTTGTTTTCGAGGTCGGTGTTATCCACCGGGACGGTCGAGCCTTGCGGCAGCGATGTGCGCACGACGACCTTGACCTTGTGCCGCTTACCCTCGTTGCCCTTGCAGCGGGCCTTCAACTTCGACAGCCCCACGCAGGGATCAAACTCCCACGTGTCGCCGAAGCGCTCGTCGCCGTCGGCCAGGCCGCCGAAGAGCACGATGCGCTGCCGGTCGCTGTCGTAGGCCATCGCGTGAGCCCGTCGTGTGCCGATGCTCGCTACCTGCCTCTGTCGCCATTCGACGCCGTCCCACTCCCACAAGTCGGAAAATCGCTCCCCGCTACCACCAATCGCATCCCCTCCGTAAAGCACGGTGACCTGCCGAGCTTCATCATAGACCATGCCGTGGTTCCCACGCGCTTCCGGCCCGACGTCGGCCATCAGCGTCCAACGCCGGCCGTCCCACTCCCAGGTTTCGCCGCTGTGACCACGTTGCGTTCTTCCGCCGAACAGCACCGTCGCTGCGCGGACCGTATCGTAGGCCATGGCATGTACGTTGCGGGCGGACGGGCCGCGCGTGCTCGCCAAGCTCCACTGGGTGCCTTTCCACTCCCAGGTCTCGTCGATGTAGCTACCGTTCCACCCGCCGAAAAGGACGACAACGTCGCGGGCGCGGTCATAAGCCATCGCGTGATTGCTTCGCCGGGACGGAACGGCGTCCGTCAGCCACGTCCATTCGGCGCCGTTCCATTCCC
The DNA here is from genome assembly GCA_964648365.1 of uncultured Phycisphaeraceae bacterium. Taxonomy (GTDB): domain Bacteria; phylum Planctomycetota; class Phycisphaerae; order UBA1845; family UBA1845; genus SURF-32. Next base: position 39,569 of record CAZYLK010000002.1, on the reverse strand, counting down.
AGGTCTCGCTATCGGATCCGCCGAAGAGCAGCGTCGTCTCCCGCCGGCTATTGTAAGCCATCGTATGGCCCGCTCGACCATCCGGTCCGGCCGTACCCAACAACGACCACTGCCGACCATCCCAGGCGAAGGTGTGGTCCGCCTCCGCCGTTGACGGGCGGCGGGTTCCGCCGAAGAGAACGCAATGCCCTCGGACAGAGTCGTACACCATTTCCGCGCTGAACCGCCCCAAGGGACCGGTTGAACGCAACGTCCAGGCCTGCCCGTCCCATTCCCACGTGGTGTCCCGCGCGTACGGGTCGAACTCTCCTCCGAACAAGACCGTAACAGCGCGACGGGAGTCATAGGCCATGCCCTGGCTGTCAACCGTGCCAATCTCCGAGTTCGGCACGGTCTTCCACGATTGGCCATCCCACTCCTCGGTTTCCCTGTGGAGCGACCACGCATCACCGTGCTTCACGGTCACGCGGCGCATTGAGTCGTAAGCCAGCACGGCTGCGGTCGTAATCCCGTTCTCTTCGTGGCGTAGAACCCACGCGCCGCCGTTGTATTCCCACGTCTGTTCCTTGCCCGCCAGGCCAAAAAGCACCATTACGCGCCGGGCGCTGTCATAGACCATGCTCGGCGTGCCCAGTCGAGGACGCGGACCAAACTCGATCGGAGTCCACACCTCGCCATCCCACTCCCACGTGTCGTCTTGGTACTCGCCGTCATAGCCGCCCTGCACAACGACCACGCCGCGATGCTCGTCGTACGCCAGTGCCGGCCACCAGCGCGGAGTCGGACCCGTCGTTGAGCGCAATGTCCACGCCGCTCCGTCCCACTCCCAGGTGTCGCCGTACCGTCGCTCGGCATTCACGCCGCCAAACAAAACAATAACGCCGCGCTCACTGTCGTATGTCATCTTGTGCCGAGACCTGGGGGTCGGGCCTTCCGTGCTCTTGCGTGTCCACCGCTGCCCGTCGTACTCCCACGTGTCGCTCAGATAGGTTTGGTCAGCAATGTCAAACCCCCCAAACATCACCACAACGCCACGACGACTGTCGTACGCCATCGCCAACGCAGTACGCGCGCGCAGCGACGGGTCGACCAGTTGCCAGGCGCCGCTGTCAGCGGCGGATGCGGCGGCGGCGGATACCAGAATCGACCCAATCGAAGCGACAACGCAAAGGCCAAGCCCCCCTGAGCCAGCACGATGCGCGGACTTGAGCATGGGTGCCCTCTGTGTCATACGATCAGCAGCGCGGAACGCCCCTCGCCCGCCCGGCATGCACCATCGCCGCCCGACGGCTTGAACATCTGGTGGCGATCATACCACGCCGGTGGTCGCCTACCTAAAAAACCGCCGCCGGTGCGCCGACGCCAGTTGCCTCGATCCACGCCCGTCGCGTAGGCTGACCGGCGTGAACGCCGTTGCGCCGCCGCCTTCTTCCCCTCCCACCCTCGGCCTCATCGCCGGTCACGGCCGCTTTCCCTTCATGGTCGCCGAAGGCGCACGTCGGGCGGACTGCCGCGTTCACGTCATCGCTCTGCGGGGACTCGCTGATCCCAAGCTGGCGGAACTGGCGGATACGTTCACATGGTCCGGGCTGGCGAAGCTGGGGGGGTGGATTCGGACGTTGCGGCGGCGGCGGGCGGATCGGGTGATTCTGGCGGGGTCGGTGCGGAAGGCGGATATGTACGGGCGGTTTCGACTGCTTAAGATGCTGCCGGACTGGACCAGCCTGCGCCTGTGGTTTTTCCGCATCCCGGACAAGCGGAACGACACGGTGCTGGCGGCCGTGGCGGATGAGTTCGCCCGGCATGGAATCGTCATGGACCCCTGCACGCGATACACCGCTGAACATCTCGCCCCGGAGGGCGTGCTGACCGCCCGCCGCCCGACGGCCGCGCAGTCCGCCGACGCCGATTTCGGCTGGGCCATCGCCAAGCGCATGGGCGACCTGGATATCGGGCAGTCCATCGCGGTCAAAGAGCGCGAAGTGATCGCGGTCGAGGCCATCGAAGGCACCGACCGGATGATCGAACGGGCGGGACAGCTTTGCCGCCAGGGAGGCTGGATGTTGGTCAAGGTCGCCAAGCCGAATCAGGATCCGCGCTTCGACGTGCCGACCATCGGGCCGGAGACGATTGCCAACCTGAAGGCTGCCGGAGCGACGGCGCTGGTCATCGAAGCGAGGCAGACCGTCATCGTCGACCGTGAAGCCGTGATCGCGGCCGCGGAACGTGCGGGGATTGTCATCGTGGCGCGGTCAGAGGCGTCCGGACATTCACGCTCGTCATAGGCGAGACGCACGCGTGCCGCTGAAGATCCGGGGGGGCACAATCCAGGACCGCCCACGTCATTGCGCCGCCGGCGCGGCCGTGCGAATCTCCATAGGCGTCGAGCAGGCCGTCGCAACCGCGACCACCGAATCGCAGAGCACGCTGAGTTCATCCGATCCCGAGGGATACTCCGCATCCAGCCGATCGCCACCGCCATCCGCGAACGAGACCGCGTCCGCCAGGCGCCAGCGGGCCTCGTTCCGCACCGCGTCAAGCTGCACCTGCCACCCCCGCCGCGCCAGCCAGCGGCGCAGATGGTCCGACAGAATCCGCTCGGCCAGGTCGAGTGAGATTTCGAGGTAATCCGGCGGCCCGTCTGAAACCTCCGATTCCTCCTCCGCCCCTCTGACGACGATCGCGCAAGCCCGCCGCCCCTCCTGCGCCTCGACCCAGGCAAGCGTCTCGCGACAGTCGGGAAACTCGATCGACGCCCAGTCGGGCATCCCGGCCACCGCCAGAGCCTCACGAAGGTCGCGCTCCATTTCAGTCGGTGTTGTAAACATGAGCACCGCCGGACGCCGGGGACGGCCACACTCCGGCCGGCCGCGTAACCACGAACGGGAAAGTTTACCGGACCCAAGCAGCGTGCTCCACGGGCCGGATACTCGATCACGGCTCGCCGCTGTGCGACCGTGCCGCGCCTGCTTGAGGCGCACCCTCAGATCGCCACTCCGGCGAGGTGCTGCCGGATTCACCCCGATACGTTTTCGGACCCGCGCTACGGTCGGTATGAGTTGTGTCGTGCGGCCAATCCGCCGATGCAACAGCGATCACGCGCCCGGCGCGCCCGCGCGCCGGGAGGTCCGTGCCGTCGGGGACTGGTCATGCCGGAAAACTACGTCGCATCCATCCTGCTCGTCGATGACGAACCCGACCTGACCTTCATCCTCAGCGCGCATCTGAAAGCGTCGGGCTATAACGTCCTGGTGGGCCGCAGCGGTCGCGACGCGATCGAAATGGCCGAGGCTCACCAACCCGACGTGATCGTGATGGACGTCGGAATGCCGGAAATGGACGGCGTCACCGCGACCCGCCGCCTCAAGGGCAATCCGGCGACCGAGCACATCCCCATCATCATGCTGACCGCCCGCTCGCGCACCGAAGATCTGGTGCTGGGGCTGGAGGCGGGCGCCCAGGAGTACGTCAGCAAGCCGTTTGACGTGGTGGAACTGCTGGCCCGCGTACGCACCGTCCACCGGCTGGCCACCGCCCGGCGACGCGTGGAAGAACTCAACGAACGGCTGGAAGGCGAGATCGACAAGAAGACGCGCCGTCTTCAGACGCTCTACGACTACACGCGCAAGCTCAGCCAGTGTCAGAAGCGCGAAGAAATCCTCGACTCCATGATCCAGTGCGTCAGCGACGCGACCGGCAGCGGGCGCATCTCTCTGATGCTGACCGACGACACCGGCGAGTACCTGACCTGCGCCCGCGCGCTGGGGATCGATCCGGAGATCGTCGACAAGATCCGAATCAAGAACGTCGAGGGCGTCGCAGGGCAGGTCTTCCACAGTGGAAAGACGTTCGTCGCGACCGCGTACGGCGACAAGACGGCGTCCGCCCGCGGTTACGGCCGCGAGGCCTTCCTGTCGACGCCGCTGGTGTCCACGTCGCTGCAAGCGACGGACGAGATCCTCGGCGTACTCAACGTCACCGAAAAGAGCGACGACGAGCCGTTCACGCGTGAGGAAATCGAGTGCATCCGTTCGATCGCCGACGCCGGGGCGATCGCGCTCAACAATCTGACCCGCCGAACGCGGCTGGAGCAGTCGGTGCGCGTCCTGCTGACGACCGTCGGCCGACTGTCCGAGTATCGCGACAACGAGACGGGGCTGCACCTGGAGCGCGTTTCTCAGTACGCGAGAATCCTCGCGAGACAGATGGCGCGCGCGGGCACGCATGCGGATCGCATCACCGACGAGTTCGTGCTCTCGATGGGCCTGGCGGCGCCGATGCACGACATCGGCAAGGTCGGCATCGCCGACGACATTCTCACCAAGAACGGCCCGCTGACGGACGAGGAGTATGCGATCATGAAGACGCATACCACGATCGGTTATCGCGTTCTGTCGGCGGCGATGGAAGGCACCGGGCCGGTGCCGCTGTTGCAGCACTGCATCGACATCGCCTACTGCCACCACGAGCGCTTTGACGGCCGGGGCTACCCGCGCGGGTTGAAGGCCGACGCCATTCCGCTGTCCGCCCGCATCATCGCCCTGGTCGACGCTTACGACGCCATCACCAGCCGTCGGTGCTACAAGGAGGCGCTGCCGCACGAGGAGGCGGTCCGCCGCATCCAGAAGGACACCGGGTCTCACTTCGATCCCGACGTGGTGGCGGCGTTCATGCAGTGCGAACACCAGTTCCGGCAGGTGGCCCAGCGATTCACGGACAGCGATCAGGATCTTCGCGCGGCCGCGGCCCTGACCGCCTGAGCCCGGATTCGCTCCGAACACTGTCTGTCCACAGCACCCGTCCTGGTCCGCCGGCGTGGGGCGGCGCGATCGCCCGCCTCGGGGCGCGCGGGGTTCTACCCGCCGGCTGCGCGCGCCGGTATAGTGGCCCTGCGAGAGTGACTGGCTGGGATTGAGTTGCGGGTTCTGCCGCCGGCGGACCGATACGACAGCAACCGTGGCGGACCCGTGGTGAATTGAGCAAGCGGCTTGGCGGGGAAAAAAGAACTACGACAGCGGCTGCGGGCCGTCCTTGCGGATCTTTCGCGGGAGGAGATCGACGCGCGATCGCGCATGGCCAGCCATCGCCTCTTCGAGCGCCCGGAGTTCATCCGGTCGGAAGTGGTCATGGTCTATCTGTCCCGTCCCGCCGAGGTGGATACCACCTCCCTCGTTCTGCGCTGCTGGCAGGACCATAAGCGGGTGCTGGTGCCGAAGGTCAGTTGGGAGCAGCGCCGCATGTTGCCCGTCGAGATGCGGTCGCTGTCGGACGCCACGACGGTGTCCGAGCTGGGCGTTCGCGAGCCGGAGTCCGGGGCGCCCTTCCCCATCTCGCTCATCGACCTGGTCATCGTGCCCGGGCTGGCGTTCGACGAGTATGGAAACCGCCTCGGCCGCGGGCGGGGGTTCTATGACCGCTTTCTGGCCCACCCCGAGTTCCGCGGCATCGCCTGCGGCCTCGCCTTCGAGGTCCAGTTGACGCCCGCTGTCCCGGTCGGCCCGCTCGACCGGTCCGTCGATCTGCTCGTGACCGACACGACAGTCCGCCGCTTCCGTTGAGCCTTCCTCCACCGGCCGATAGTGCATCTGCACTAAAGTGGGGCCGACATCTGTCAAATTGTGCTTGAATCGTGCGAACGTTTCAGTACAATAAAGGTGCAGCGCATGCTGATGGAACTGGGTTTGGTCGTCCAGTTCGAGGAGGGAATGCAGGTCGGGTGTCCAGAAGGAGCACCCGACCTGCATCGCTTTTTGCCGGTGCGTCACGCCGGCATGGTCGTCGATTCAGGTGGCCGCTTCCCGCGGCGATGCCCGCGTCGGATGCGAATCGGCCGTTGCCGATCGTCGCTTTGCAACCGCGAACGCGCTGGCTCATCGGTCGCCGGCCCTCTCCGACGGTCTTCGTAAGTCCTCACGAAAAGATTTCATTCGCGCGGCCAGCTTCGCGCTGTAAAATTCTGCAAGCCGGGATATGAGACGTGCGGACGGGGGCGCACGCGATTTCGACACGGCCGACCGGTGATCCGGCTATACTGGACGCTGGCGGATGAGACCGCGGGGGGCGGGGGCGCGACGGGGAACGGCGACCGGTGACACGCACACGATCCAGCCTGTTGGAGGGCGTTCGCGACTTCGATGACGCGAGCCGGTGGATGGCGTTCGACCGCATCTACCGCCCGCTGATGGTGCGGCATGCACGACGACTCGGGCTGAATCGCTCCGACGCGGAAGAGATCGCGCAGCAGTGTCTGGAAGTCGTCGTCGGCCGCATCCGCGACTTCCAACGCCGCACCAGCTTTCGCGCCTGGCTGAGGCGGATCGTCGAGTTCAAGGTCTATCGCCATCTGCGCCGCCTGGCGCAGGAGCCGCTGTCGCTGCGCGGCGATCCCGAGGCGATTTCCTGCGCCAGCCCGGCGGAAGAATGGGAGCGGCACTGGACGCGCACTCACCTGATGTTTTGCGTGGCAAGCGTTCAGGACGAGTTCGCGCCGCACACGTATCGCGCGTTCGAGTTGTACGTCTTGCAGTCGATGCCGGTCGATCAGATTACCCTGGCGCTGGGGATGACCCGCGCCCAGGTGTACGTGGCCAAGGCGCGGGTGATGAAGCGCGTGCGGGAGCGATATGCGCAGATGCTGGAGAAGTGGTACGGGGGCCGCGAATGAGCGATTGTCCGACACGAGACCGGCTGGCGGCCTTCGAGAGCGGTGACCTGAGCGAGCACGACGCCGGCCCGCTGGAGCGGCATGTGGCCGGCTGTCGCGACTGCCGCCAGATGATGGAAGGCATCCGCGCCGCCAGCCTGGACGCGTCGCTGCTGCGCGAGGCCTGGCAGGATTCGATGTCCGGCTCGGCGGCCGGGCCGCTGGTGGATGATGCGGCCGACACGGCCATGTCGACCGACGTCATGGCGCTGCGGCCGGCCGCGACCGCGACGCTGGATGAGCCTGCTCCCGCGGCCGACAGCGAAGATTCCTTCTGGCGCGTGCCCGACTACGAGCGCATCCAGATGTGCGGCGAGGGGGCGTATGGATCCGTCTGGGCCGTACGCGATCGCGTTGGCGTATTTCGCGCACTGAAGATCCTCGACATGAGCCGCATGAGGCAGGCCAACGTCGGCTGCCGCGAGAGCACCGCGCTGGAGACCTACTGCCGCAAAGTCGGCCGCCACCCGTACCTGATCGACATCTACCACGTGGGCCTGATCGGCAACCAGCTTTACTACACGATGGAACTGGCCGACAACGCCGTGACCAAGGCGCCGGTCGCGGGCGAGGCGTTTCCGGCGAACTATCGCCCGCTGACGCTCTACAGCGTGATGCGTCGCCGGTTGATCCAGCCGGACACGGCCATCGAGATCGTGCGCCGCCTGCTGCGCGGCCTGGCCCGGCTGCACCGGCTGGACCTGGTCCACCGCGACATCAAGCCGGGCAACATCGTGTTCGTGAAGTACCGGCCCAAGCTGGCGGACATTGGGATGGTCGCGGCCGGGGTGGACGGCGCGGTGGTCATCGGCACGCCGCGCTACATGCCGCCCGACCGCATCATGGACCGCACGGCCGACACCTTCGCGATGGGCAAGGTCTTGCACAACATGATCGCCGGCCAGCACCCGGAAACCTTCCCCGCGTTGCCGTCTGTCTTCCGCAAAGACACGCGCAAGTGGGACATGACCAAGATCAACGAGCTGATCGTCCGCGCCTGCGCCGCCTCCGCGAAAGACCGCTACGAAAGCGCCGTCGAGATGCTCGACGACCTGGAAGCCTGCGCCGTCTTCCCCTTCGGCGCGCTCTTCGACGAAATGGAACCGTCCAACACCGAAGCGACCGTCACCCGTCACGGCATCTCCAACCGGCAGATCGTCCTTGCGCTGATCCGCGCGATTCCGTGGATTTTGGGGTTCGTGGCGCTGCTGATGGTGTTGAAGCGGTTTGGGGGTGGGTAGAAGGCTACGGGCGCCCCCAATCCGAACCGCGACCGTGAGGGAGCGGCGGGGTGGAGGATGGCTTCCACGTCGGAGAAGGATGACGACCCCTTCCAATGGCTTGATGGTAATTAGCGCCGAATTCGCGCCGCCTTCGCGAAGTCTGAACATGCGTGACCATACTGTACGGTGGCGACCACTCAGGGCGAGTGGCGCGTGACACACCTTCGCGGCCTCCGGCCGCGGTTGGAGCACAGACATGTCAGGTTCCTCACTTCAAACACGAGCGACGGATTGGTGCATCGGTCTGGTTCAGGGGAGGCGGTGCCCGCCCCACTGCGGGGCTGGCCGGCCGGCGCGTTGGCGTGCGCTTATCGTCATCGGCGCGGCGGTCGTGATCGGCGGCACCACAGCGCCGCCGACCGTCGCGGATGAAGTAGCGCTGGAGCACGTCGAGGAGGCGGACGACCACTGCGACCTGCCGACGGTATTTGCTCTTCCCGGTACCACATCCATCTACACGCCTCGGTACTATCCCGGTGCCACCTCGCTTTATGAAAGCCTCCAAGTGAACGTCTACGCCGGTGGGTTCGACGGCATCTTCGACGCGGCCAACGAGCCGTCCATCGCGGTCGATCCGACGAACCGCAACAACATGACGATCGTCTGGCGTCAGTTCAACTGCTCCAGCGGCAACTATCGTGAGGCGGGTTACGCCTACACGACCGACGGCGGCCGTACCTGGACGCACCAGGGCGTCCTCGCTGACGATCCGCCGGAGTTTCGCAGCGATCCAGTCGTCCAGCCCGACGCCGCCGGGAACATCTACTGCTACAGCTTGCGCGGTCCGATGATCTGGGAATGCGATTTGTTCAAGTCCACTGACGGAGGCATGTCGTGGACCAACCTCAGCGAAGACGCCAAGGGCGGCGATAAGGCATGGATGGCAATCGACAGAACCAATGGGATTGGGAGCGGAAACATCTATACCGCTTGGAATGTCGCATTCACGTGCTGTGAGCAAGATCACATCGCTCGCTCGATCGATGGTGGTGACAATTGGACGTCGCAACGCGACACTGACGCCTTGGCGAAGTGGGGCACGCTCGACGTGGACCCCAATGGCACCGTTTACCTTTTCGGCACAACTACCAGCAATGCATATGTGCTTCTGCCAAAGTCCCTAGACGCGAAAGATCCCAACGAGACGCCAACGTGGGAGGAGGGCGAGGTACGGCCGCACTTCCGGGGCGGACCGTTTAATAGTTACCAATGACCACCCAATCCAATTCCTGGGAGTGAAACGCTGCCGAATCCGGCAGGACTTCAGGACCAGCTTTACGTGAGCACTAATCCCGATCCCGAATTCAGTGACGTGTATATACTGGGCTCCGTGGCAAACGAAGAGGAAAGCTTGCGGCTCTCGGTTTGGTTCAACGATAGCAGCGACAACGGCGAAACATGGGGGACGGCAAAGAAAATCTATGAGGCCGCGTCTGAAGCGAAACAGTGGTTTGGAATGATGTCCGTCGCTCCGAACGGTCGAATCGATATTGTGTGGAACGAAACAGAGAATGAAGAAGAAGCGGTCTGGTCGCAGTTGCGCTACGCGTATTCGACCGACGGCGGTGATACTTTCTCTTCTCCGGAGACGGTCAGCCCCGGATTCAAGCATCGCGACGGATGGCCGACTGATGGAGACGATCCGTCTCAGCGAAAACTAGGCGATTACTACACAATGGTCTCCGACAGCGTCGGCGTTAACCTCGCCTACGCCGCCACTTTCAACTACTGGGCTGGCGCCGGACACTATACGCAAGATATTTATTTTCTGCGAATCGGTGAATACGACTGCAATCTCAACAACGTGGGCGATCTGACTGACATCTCGGAGGAGACAAGCGAAGACTGCAACGAAAACGGCATCCCGGATGAGTGTGAGGTCGATCCCTGTCCGTAGGATGGCTGTGGGATTGAATACGATGGACGGAGCTTGCCATGAGAAGGATGGATAGAAGAGGCATGTGGAAATCGCTGATCGCCGGCGCGTTCTGCGCATTCAGTGCTCCGGCTTTCGCACAACATCGTGACTGGTTTGCCCGTTGGCAAGTTGAGCGGCCGAATGGTGGTGCCCAGGCCGTCATTGCAGACGGAGGAGGTGGTGCCTATGTGACGGGAAGCCTATATGACGAGTGTGGAACGTTGCGTCTTGATCAAGATGGTAGGTTATCCTGGGATTCACGAATGGATTGCGGCCCGATGCGAGGACTGCAGCGACCCGGTGTCTTCAGACGGTCGGTCACCGGCGACCTCGTCCTAGCGACGAACGCCCATAACGACGATCGCGACATCAGGGTCGTCGCGTACAGCCCGAGGGGCAGGCAGCACTGGACTGGAACTTACGATGGGGGTTTCGGAGCCTACGAAAACTCGTACGGCCTGGCGCTGGATCAATCGGGAAGTGCTTACGTTGTGGGCGCCGGCGGCGGGCCGATCGGAACAAGCCAGCGCGTGACGGTGAAGTTCGGCATCGGAGGAGAGATCCTATGGTCGTCCAGGTACGGACCGCAGCTTGACCACCAACAAGCGGCCGCCATCGCCGTGACCAACGATGTCGTTTATACCTATGGAAACGATGAGAATTGGGATTCCATCATTACCGTTGCGTACGACGCCGCGTCGGGGGCGGAATTATGGGTGCGGACGTTTCCGGTCGAAGCACAAGCTGCCATGGCGGCCGGCGGTGCGGTTGACGATGCCGGGAACGCGCTGGCGCTCGGCAGCTACGATGTCGGCGGCTATTTGCTCATACAGTACAGCTCGGAAGGTGAGGAGCTCTGGGCAATACAGGAATTCGTTGGCTACCACAGCGCTGCGCGGGCGCTGACCGTTGACGATGACGGCAACATCTACGTGGCCTTGGCGGTCTGGGGACAGCAGGCTGATTTTCGCATCGTCAAGTACGGTTCTGACGGTCACGAGATATGGCAGGCGTCTTTCGATGGCCCAAGGCATCTTGATGACGTTCCGGAAGCCATCGTGCTGGACGAGGCGGGTAACGTGTACGTCGCGGGATGGACGGAACTGGAGAGAAGCTGCGAGACCGGCTGTCATCCAATCCGCAGCGAGACGGTGCTGCTGGCGCTGGATCGGGACGGCAACCGAAAGTGGGTGGATACCTTTGACGGCGGCGGCGGAAAGTTGAGCAGGGCATGGGATGTCGACGTGGATCGATTCGGGAACGTGTTTATCTGCGGCGATACGTCCAGCGGTTCGCGGCAATACCTCACCGTTCGCTACTCGCAGCCGCCCGAGGCATGCGCCGGGCGGGAGCGGATGCGCGTGAGCTGCGCGCCGAAGGGCGACGCCCATGTGGTCCGCGCTCGCGGCCGGCGCGGCGCCAAGGGCGACCGCGTGACGTTGTGCCTCGACGGCGGCGACTGCCACGAAACCCAGGTGGACTACACCGGCCGCGCGACCTCGCGCTGGAAAGACGTCGAAGACGGCGAGCACACCGTCACCGCCGCCTGGGCCTGCGGCGCCGACGACGAACGGCGCGTGCGTTGTGACGGCCCGTGATAGCAGCGCAACGTGTGTTACGGAATCTCCGTCGATCGCGGCGGGGCGCGATCTAGAATGTATCCACCCCCAACCCCTCATCAATCCACTCCAGAATCCGCTGCACGTCGGCGTAGGCGTCGGCGAGGCGGGCTGTGGTTTCGGTGGGGTTCCAGTCCGCCCCGACGGGGCGGGCGGCGGACTCGATGGGCAGCGCCGGTCCGTCGCCGGCCGGGCAGGCGCCGTAGCGCGACACGGCCGCGGCGAGGGCGGAGATGCGATCGGCCAGGTCGTTCAGGTGCTCGTCGATCCAGCGCACCCGCTGGTCATGCAGGGCTGCGCGTGAGCCGTCGCCGGGAGCCGCGGGATCAAGCAGATCAGCGCGGGGAGCCGCGGCACCAGGCAGATCGTCGCCGGCCGCCGCGGTCTCGGGCACATCGGCCTCCGCCAGCGCTTTGTCGACGTCCGCGCGGCAGCGGTAGACGGCCTGCCGCTTACGTTCCAGCGCGAAGGCGTACTGGCGCAAATCTTCCAGCGAGAGCGCGTCCAGGTGGGCGTCGTCGATGCCGGCCGCGGCGCCCAGGAGGCAGGGGTTCTGCGACGCCAGCGACGTGGCCGGCGGAACCTGCCGCCGCGTCTGCGACAGCGGAAGCGTCACGCTGACGTGCTCGCCGCCGCGCAGCAGGCCCAGGCGCATGTCCTGCGGGAACATCCGTTGCAGCCGGCGGCGGAAGTCGGCGAGGTCATGCACGGCCGCGCCTTCGATGTCGTCGATGACGTCGCCGGCGCGGATGCCGGCCCGGTCGGCCGCGTGGCCGGGCAGAACGCGCCGTACGACCAGGTCGAATCGTCGCGCATCCGGCGGGGGGGGGCCGTCGATCGAAGGATCGGCCGGGCGCGGCGTCAGCGGCGCGTGCTGCACCTCGATGCCCAGGTAAAGCTGCGGCACGGGCCGGGCGCTGGCGACGTACACGCCGTCGGGATAGCTGATGAACTCCAGCCGGCCGTAGCCCTGGTCGTCGAAGAGGCAGGCCGTGTCGCCGCGCTG
>CAZYLK010000002.1:0-26940 GCA_964648365.1 uncultured Phycisphaeraceae bacterium | reverse complement strand
ACCACGGCCGCGGTTGCCAGCCAGCGCGGACGACGCGACGAACCCGGCGGGTCCGAGAGCAACGCGTCGACGCGCTCCACCAGGCGTGACCGGCGCGAGGCCATCGCGATGCCGTCCGGCGCCGGCAGGGGCGAGGTCAGCCACTCGGCCGCACGCGACAGGCAGCGCGCCAGCGGCAGGCCGGTCCCCTTGTCGCGAACGACCCACGCGTCGCAGAGCCGCTCCGTATTGTCCTCCCACGCACGACGCACCAGTCGCAGCAGCGGCTGGAAGAAAAAGACGCACTCCATGCACCGGAAGATCGACAGCCACGACGGGTCGCTGCGCGACAGATGGGCGATCTCGTGGGCGAACATGCTCGCCCGTTCGTCGTCGTCGAGTTCCACCAGGGCGCGGGGCGGCAGGCAGACCTCGCTGCGACCCATCGCCACCGGCACGGCCACCGCCTCGCTGACCGTGACCCGCAGCGGGCGGCGCAGCCCGGCACGGCGGGCGATGGCGTTGGCCTCGGCGACGATTCCGCCGGCATCCACCTCCCGCCGCCCGTCGATGCGATGCGTGCGGACCCGCCGCAGGACGAAGGTCCACGCCAGGATCAGACCCGCGACCAGTGCGTACGTCGGAACAGCCCACGCAACGATGCCCGAGACGTCCATCTCGACCCTCGGCGCGGCAGGTGATGCCGCCGGCGCCGCCGCCTCCGCGCCGTCGGCGTCGCTGCGTTCGCCCATCGCGACCAGTTCGCCGGAGGGGATAGCGCGGGGTTCGACCCGGGCACCGTAGGAGTCCATCGCGTCGAAGGCGTCCGCCAGATCGACCAGCATGACCTCGTCCGCCAGGGGCGGCGACGCAAACGTCAACGGCGGCTCTGCCAGAGGCGTCGACGCGCGAGCGGTCAGCCAGCCCTGGACGGGCCCGGCCGTGGACGTGAGCAGCGGCGCCAGAACGGCGCACTTGAGCACCACGTCGCACGCCTGCGGGTGCCGGCGGCGGAGGAGGCGATACGCGATCAGCGCGGCGCCCAGCAGAATGCTCGAATGAAGAAAAAACGCCCAGACCCAGCCGGCGGCCGGCGCCAATGGGCCGAGGTCCAACGCGGTCAGCTCAATCGGTCCCACCCCGTTCGCTCCCCTTTTCCGCCCGGCGAATCATGTCCTTGACCCGGGCGAGATCCCCCTCCGCCATCTGGCCGGACGTCAGCAGGTGGCTCATCAATGCCGAGACGTCTCCCCCAAAAAGACGCTCGGTGAACTCGCGCACCATGCCGGTCCGCAGCTTCGACTCGTCGACGCGGGCGCGATAGATGAACGTCCGCCCGCGGCTGCGATGCGACACCAGCCCGCGCTTTTCCAGGCGGGTGAGCATCGTCGCGACCGTCGTGATCGCCAGGCCGCGCTCGTCCTTGAGAATCTCATGGACCTCGGCCACGCTCGCCTCGCCCTGATCCCACAGGACGCGGAGTACGCAAAGCTGAAGTTCCGTTACGGTGGCGACCCGACCCACGTTCCGTCCTTTGGCACACGTCGAGAAAGTCGAACTACTATGGTAGTCATTGTAGTCCGCGGTCGCCCGGATGGCAATGGAATTTGTGGCGGGGATCCGCGCCGGGCACCAGCAGGCACCTGCCCGGAGGCGCGGCATGAGAACGAATCCCCGACCTGAAGCCGCCCAGAGAAACCCCAGGTGCCGCTCGGCCGGCCTCGGCCGGCCGTTTCGCCGGGTGGAATCGTGACCTCACCGCGCGTACCATTGCTGCCGGTGGGCCGCCCGCCTGTCTGACCCCATGCCCGATCGAAAACTGCGTAAACGCATCGCCATCGACGCCGCCCGGATGATGTATGAGCGGGCTGAGGCGGAGTATTACACCGCCAAGCGCAAGGCCGCGCGGCAGCTTGGGTTGGACCCGCGCCTGCGGCCGCGGAACCTGCCGTCCAACCGGGAGATCCGCGAGCAGATCGAGCGGCTCACCGCCATTCACGAGGGCGACGCCCGCTTTGCCAACCTGCGCGAGATGCGGCTGGCGGCGCTGAAGCTGATGTGGCGGCTGACGGGGTTTCACCCGAAGCTGATCGGCAGCGTCGCCACCGGCCACGTCCGCGACGGCTCCGACATCGACATCCACGTCTTCAGCGACAACGCCGCGGCCATCACCGGCATCCTCGATGAAGACCGGCTCGTCTACACGCTCGAGCGGAAGCGGGTCATCAAGCACGATCAGGAGCGGGTCTTCACGCACGTTCACGTCTCGGACCGCTCGCCGCGCGGGGCCGAACTGAAGTTTGAACTGACCATCTACCCGCGCGACAAGGTCAATTACGTCTTCAAGAGTTCGATCACCGGCAAGGCGATCGAGTCGCTGACGGTGCCGCAGCTTGAGCAGTGCATCCGCGAGGACTACCCCGACGCCGATCTCGACGCCCTCCGTGACGGCGACTTCGCCGCGTGGACCGATCCGATTCCGATCTTCAAGTCGCTGCTGGAACGGCTCGAGGGCGTGCGCCAGAACCCCGAGTATCACCCCGAGGGCGACGCGCTCTACCACAGCCTGCAAGCCTTCGACCTGGCCCGCGAGATGCACCCTTACGACGAGGAGTTCATCACGGCCGCCCTGCTGCACGACGTGGGCAAGGCCATCGACCCGCGCGACCACGTCCCGGCCGCGATGGACGTGCTCGACGGGCTGATCACGCCGCGCACCGCGTTTCTGATCGAAAACCACATGCGTGCGCTCGAGCTTCGCGACGGCACGCTGCCGGCCAAGATCAAGACGGCGCTGCAGGCATCGGAGTGGTTCGACGACCTGATGGACCTGCGCGACGTGGACGACCAGGCGCGCAAGACGGGCGTCCAGGTGCCGACGGTGGATGAGGCGCTGGAGCAACTACGGGCGCTGCACGATTGGACGGACTGACACGTGGCCCGCTTTCCAGGACGGCCGTTGCCAAGCGGACACCGCGCTCAGCTTTCCGTTCCAGCCGATGTCGCGCTCAGCCGCCGCAGTCGGTCGTGTCGCACAGGCCCGGGCATTCGGCGATGCAGATCTCGTGCGTTCCCGGCGCGACCGGGCTGAAGGCAGCCTTGGCCCTCCCGCGGCCGTTGACCGATGCGCGTTCGGCTCGCAGGCCATCGAGCGACAGCGTCACAGCGTCGCCTTCGTCAAGGCGCGTGGCCACGGTTGCCTTGACGACGAACCGGTCGCGCCGATCCTTGCATCCGACCTTCATGCGTTTGACCTGCCCGCATTCCACACTGCCGACGAGGAGAGGCGCGTGATACCCCATGTCCACGATTCCCTCGTCGCCAAGCTGGTCGGTGCGCGTTGTGTAGACGTCCAGGCCGAGGCGCTTTGCCGTGTCGCTACCGGCGTCGACGCACGGGCTGTCGTCAGCTTGACCGGACGCACGCTGGCTGAGGTAGTAGGCTCCGAGCGGCCCTTGCACGAAGAGCGGGTCTGCGTCGATGTTGCCCTCGCCCGGCCATCCGCCCTGGACATTGCTGAACCGCGCGGTCAGCGCACCGTCGACCTGGTCGGGCCGGTTCCGCCACAGAATGCTGTCCGAGAGGGTCAGCGAACCGCTGCGTTGGGAGATCCCGCCTCCGTCGATTGCGGCGTTCGCGACGATCGTCGTACTTGAGATCGCCACGGGCCCCTCCGCATACCGGATCGCGCCGCCGTCGCCGACTGACCAGTTTTCCGCGAACAGTGAGTTGGCGATGACGGTGTCACCGCGGGCCGTGTTCAACGCACCGGCCGAGCTATACGTTCCATTGCGGAGGAAAGTGGAATCCTCGATGTTGAGGTTGACATCGCTGACGTCGATCGCGCCGGCCACGGACACGGCTTCGTTGAGGGCGAAATGGCAGGCATCCAGTTCCACCGTGCCGCCATCGAGCACGAGCGCCCCGCCACTGGCCGTGGCGTAATTCAGAACGAAGGAACTCCGCTCGATGCGCAGCATCGCCGGTACGCCGTGAACGGCGCCGACGCAACGGATGGCGCCGCCGCCGCTGGGCGGCCCGCCGCCGTTGCCGTTTCGAATGGTCACGCCGCGCAGGACGGTGTTGCGCCTGACGCCCTCGGGGAAGTCAAACCCGCGGCCGTTCCCTTCGCAGTCAATGATGCACCCCTGCGGCCCGTTCTCACTTCGCACCGTGATGGGCTTGCGAACATAAATGTCCCGATTGCCCGGACCCGTGAAGACGCCGGCCGAGATGACGACTTCGTCGCCCTTCGATGCCGCGTCAATCGCCGCCCGGATGGTGGGGCGGTCCTGCGGCACGCGAATGACCTCCGCCTGGACGGCTCCCGCGACGTGGATCGCCGCCAGAACTGCGCAGGCGTCAAGAAGTTGCCGATGCCGGCGTCCCGTGCCCGAGCTTGGAGCGCCCGCCTCGCCAGCCCGGACGCGGCCGCCGCAAGCCCGGAAGCGGCCGCGGCAAGCCCGAAAGCGGCCGCCGCATGGCGGGAGATCCGCCGCGCACGCCCGGCGATGCGCCCGCCTTCTTCGACTGGCGGCGTCTGGCCGCTGCGCTGTCCGTGACTGCCCCGAACCTGCCCCGCATTCCGATATACCGGCTCTCCCCTGAGGATTGTCACCCGTGGCCCTGAGACGAACATCGAGGTCGTACCCGACGCCCGACGAGCCGCCTGCAAACGACGACCTGCCCCGACCCATGCCGCGGCCCCGGCCGACGCGCCGCCGTGAGCGGACGCCGGCCGGCTGAGGATTCTACCCGATTCGGGGCAGAGTGAGCAAGGCTTATGTGAGGCGTGCGGTTCGCTGCAAAGAAGCGGCCGCCCGAACGCAGCGCCGGGCGCGGGCTATGGCCCCGTGAAGCTCAGTTGGAAGACGCGGAAGTCCGCCAGGTCCACGTCGTTGTCGTCGTCGAGGTCGGCGTTGACGCCTTGTGGGCAGTTGCCGGAGGGCGGGGTTTCCGGGCCGGCCAGGCATCGCTGGAAAACGTCATAGTCGTCGGACCGGATTCCTGCCACTGGCTGCTCCTCGGTGGCCGTAGATTCCACCGCTCCTCGAGCGCCCCCCCCCCGACTCGGAAGCGATCATGGTGCGCCGATCCTCACAAGCCCGCCACTCGCGACGATCTTCATTGCTTTGCGAACGGCGCCGACTTCGGTAGTACTCCCCGCCTTGATCGCCAGGACCCCGCCCACGCGGACGGCCGCGGTGCCTTCGGCCAGTGTGTTGAACGGCAGATCCTGTGTGCCCCGCTCTTCGCCACGGTAGATAAAATCCACCCAGATATCCGGCACATCGGGAGCATCTTGCGGATATCCAACAACCATGATGTGATCGGTATCAGCACCGAGCGCGCTACCGTTCCAGCCTGGTCCAGTAACGCCGGCGGCGTAGAAGATGTGAAAGACGGTGTAGTCTTCGTAGTCCAGTGTGTGGCCGAGCTCACTCGCCGCAATCGAACCGCCGGCAAGCGCGGCATACCGTCCGGACGTGCCGTTGTCGATATTCGTAGGAAATAAGGTACTCAGCTCCTGAACAGGGGAGTACCACCGGGAAGGGTTGTCCCACGGCGGATTCTGAACAGACCACTTCAGCGTCGTCGACTCGCGATACCCGTCGTTTGCAGGACAACACTCATCGCCACAGATCGGCGCAGGATCACCACACTGCGTGCGATCGATCCATGTCTTATAAACAAAGTAGCGTGCGAACCGCGGGCTCCAGCGAATCTCAGTCTGACCTCCAGGATAGATATTACCATCGTAGCGTTTGCGCTCCGCTGCGCTGTAAGCCGCAGCGTCAGCGATGCGATCCAGCGGGATGCGTACTGCGCTGGTGTGCGGGACATTGTAGCACTCGCAACCCTCCTTGCCGTCCTGCGTGATGTCTGCGAAGCTCAGTTCGAGATGTCCTTCACGAACGATCGCATTCGGGTAACCGGCGCCATAGGCTCGATGAAGATCGAAGCGGACTGCCGACTCGGCGCCGCACGGCAGGTTGCCGTCATCGCTGCGGCATGAGTGCGGCCACTGGTTGGTAAATACCTCGGACAGCGTTGCCACCGACCCGCCCCAATCGTCGCCGTGCAGGCGGACCCAGTCTTGTTCGCCACCCTGCCTCGCGTCCCAGACGGCCATGCAGATTGCGTTCTGATTGGCATGTTGCATGTCCGGCGCGTCCAGACTCGCGATAGCGTAACCCAGCAGGTGTGTACTGCAGCCATTCTCCTCGTCCTGACGATGCCCCATACAGCCCGGCTCATTTGACGCCAAGCTGTCTCGCCGCGGAGCATCGTGGCAGGCATAGAGGGGCTTCCGACCGGCACCGGCCGTATCGAACAACCAGAAAATCGGCAGTCCGTCGTACATCGGCCGAAACGTCGTTCCGTGTTCATCCACGCGCTCGGTCACCGGGCTGCAGGATAAGTATCGGTCTGCCTTGCCGTCCACAAAGGTCGCCTCCCCCGCGTAGATCGGATGCGTGCCATGCTTCTTGAACGCGAGTGCGATGCCTAATCCGATCCCGCTGTTGTATACTGGGTCTAGGACGTATGATTCGGCTCCGTGCTCGTCTGTAAGCCAATGCCTGGTCAGGTGTGGATACAGGGCTGTTACCCAGGTGTCGCTCCGATCGGCGCTGTAGAAGCTGGTAATGAGCGTAACCCATTTTCCGTACGCCTCGTAGTACATGTAAAACCGGTCCTGATACCGGATGACGCTCGGGGATCCAATCAGATGATCGTCAGCGGCATCGAACCCGTCGGCCCCGCCACGGGGCACGATGACTTGGCAAGGGAAGGTCCAGTTGTTCAGAGGGGCATCATTCGGCGCCGCGTCGCACTCTGTGTAGTAAATGCGATCGGTGGTATGGAGTCCCGGCGGAGTCCAAACGTTGCAGGCGTTTTCGATTCCGCCGAAGTACCACATGCGATACTTGCGCGCTTCGCGGTCAAACATCACGCTGGGCTGCCCGGCCACGCGTCCGGATCGCACGGTGCCCATCCAGTCGGCAGTAAGGTCTTCAAAAGGGCCCTGTGCTTGCAGGTATGACGCCCAGGCAATTCCTACGAGCATCACTACGAGAATGCGGCTTTTCACGTTAAACTCCCGGGCTGTGTTGTCCGCTGGGTCGGCTACTGCAGCGTGACCAAAATCAGTACCTGGCCGCGTCCGGAGGACAGTGCGGTCATGGCCTTGCCAAGGATGGCGCCCTGGGCGCGCGCATGGTCAGCGACCCGCATTGCGTGTCCAGGCGTGGCCGAAGTCGTCAGAAGATCGCCTGGTTCTATCGGCCCGCCGGTGTCCGCGTCTACCTTGCACCACACTCGACCGGAAAGCGCGACCGGATGCTCGCCGTCGGCTGCCGTACCCGTTTGACGAAGCGTGAGGCCGGGTCGGACGCCGCCCGCCCCGCTGATGACTCCGGCGACGGTGCGGTCGTAGGCGGAAGCTGAAAGTCGCAGGCCACCGGGCGACCTCGCGTCGATACAAACCACCATGCCGGGGACGATGTCGCCATCATGGTCGACGTGGAACGGCTCGGCAATATCGCCCCCGCCTGTGATTTCAAGCGTCCCTGTGCGGGTGGTTCCCTCAACGTGAAGCCGGGCCTGCGGGTCGGTTGTGCCGACGCCGACTCGTCCGCCGAGACTGCGGATCGTCAGAATTTCGCTGCCGGGGCCGCCCTCATCCTGGATGTGGAAGGATCCCTCCTCGTGGCGAAGCACCCAGTCTCTGCCCGTGTCGGGGTTGCGGAAGTGGATGGTCGGGACGGGTCCCCCTTCCCCCGCAGGACTCTGAAGAGCGAGCACGCCGCCCTTGCGTGTGACGTTGAGGTGGGCTGTCCGAAGTGATCCGGGAACGACCACCATGCCGCCGCCATCTATGCTGAGCAATTCCGTCGCGGCGTCGAAGTTCGGTCGGTTTGTCGTTTCGTTGGTGTACCGGAGGCTGAACACGCCTTCCACGTTCGTCATCAGGTAGTGATGGTTCTCGCGCCACGAGAGGTCGAACCCGGCCTGTCCGACCGGGTTTGATCCGCCAGTTCTAGCGCGAAGCCAGACCTGGCTGGCCGTTGCCGCACTCAGATCGAAGGTGTTCGAGCCGGGCGCCATGTTCAGGGGTTGAATCCCGCGTGCGGCGACCTCGCCGTTAACCGTCAGCTCTTCGTTCGGCGCGGTCGTTCGGATACCGACGAATCCACTCTCCGTGAGGGCCATCCGGTCTACTCCGCCGACTGAAAATCGCATGTCATTACTCCCGGAGGGGGACCAGATCGATGCCGGACCGTCGCCGTTCGAGAGCAAGCTGAGCGAGGCGAGTCCAGCAAGCGACTCCAACCGCAATCGGGCGTCGCCCGCCTCGCGACGCAGGTGATACTCCCCGGTCGGATCGGCCGTGCCGAAGCCGACGCGTCCGTCCGGCGCGATGAAGAAGAGTTCGCTGAGCGGATAGAGTCGGCCCAATTCCGGCTGCGTCGATGCCTTGACGCAGGTGCCGGGCTGATCGCGATCTCGGACTCCCGGTACGCAGTCGATGCGTGTTGAGTCCTCCAGCGTCTCCGGCGAGGTCGCACCGCCAACACCGTTGTGGATGGATATTGCTACGATTGCCGTCAACGCGGCGAGATTCATGGCGCGGTTCATGTGTTTGGACTCCACTAAGGCGACCTCAAAAGCAGAGGGAACTGATCGGCTTGGTCAGGATTCGTGGCATCAAACTGATTAGTGGGTCGCGGCTTCAGGGGGTTAAACCCCACTGTTGCGCCGGCTCATTACGCCCAGCGCCGCGAACCCCACCTTCCCACAAGAAAGCGACAAACCCAGCTCGGAGCGGAAGTGGAATTACGGTAGAATCGTGGCCGATGGTTCCGGCCGAATCACAGCCAGCGGCCCGCTCGGGCCAGGATGAGTTTACCTCGCTGCTGTACAACGAGTTACGGCACATTTGCGCCGTGCAGATGGGCATGGAGGCTCCCGGTCACACGCTTCAGCCCACGGCCGTGGTGCATGAGGTTTTTCTCCGCTTGTGCGGCGGAAAGACGCTTACCTGGAATGACCGGGCGCATTTCCTGGCGTGCGCCGCGGGGTGTGTGCGGCGCGTGCTGGTGGACCACGCTCGTGGCCGGCGCAGGCAGAAGCGGGGCGGCGGCCTGCAGCGCGTGTCGTGTGACGACGCGGACCCGGGTGTCCGCGGCCCGGACCTGGAGATCCTGGCGCTGCACGAGGCCTTGGAGGAACTGGGAAGACTCAATCCCCGTCATGCGCAGGTCGTTGAGATGCGCTACTTCGCCGGCATGTCCGAGGTCGAGATCGCGGAGGTTCTGGGCGTCAGCGACCGCACCGTGCGAGCGGACTGGGGCAAAGCCAGGACGTGGCTGAACGCGCGCTTGTCGGACGGCGAACGGCATGACGGCGGATGAATACACTCGGCTGGTGGACCTGGTCGAAGCCGCGCTGCAGCAGCCTCCGTCCGCGCGGGAGGCGTTCCTGCGGGCCGCAGTCGATGGCGAGCGCGCGCTGTTCGACGAGGCGATGCGGCTGCTGCGCGCCGCCGAGCGCGACAACGGTCCGATCGATGACAACGGCTTCGGCCTTCTGGTTCGCGGCGTGGCGCTCTCTGCCCTGGATGCACCTCGGATCGAGGCGGCGCTGGATCAGGTCGGGCCCTACACCATCATCACGTGCATCGGCGAAAGCATCTTTGCCCGCGTCTACCTTGCCAAACAGTCGTCGCCCATTCACCGGCAGGTTGCGGTCAAGGTCATTCGTGAAGACGTTCAGGCGGAAGCCGTGCTGGCCCGGTTCGATTTGGAGCGGCAGGCCCTGGCGCGGATGCGCCATCCGAACGTGGCGTCTATCTACGACGCCGGTAGCCTGCCCGACGGTCGCCCGTGGTTCGTAATGGAGTACGTTCCCGGCCCGTCGATCACCGAATACGCGCGCGGGCACAAGCTGGACGATGAGGGGCGGATTCGGCTGATGATCGACGTCAGCGGCGCGGTGCAACATGCCCACCAGAACGGCGTGATCCATCGCGACCTGAAGCCTTCCAATGTCCGCGTTACCGAGCGCGACGGCCGCCCCGTGGTCAAGGTCATCGACTTTGGCGTGGCCCGCGCGATCACGACGCCGCTGACCGACAAGGCCGTGCAGACGGTGGAAGGCCAGATCATCGGCACCTTCGGATACATGAGTCCGGAGCAGATCACCGGGGCGCATGTGGACACGCGCAGCGACGTCTATGCGCTCGGCGTGCTTCTGTACGAACTGCTCGCCGAGCGGCCGGCGTTTGAGGTGTCCGGCCGCAGCTTCGCCGAGTTGGTGAGGCGCACCACGGATGCCCCGACGCCCGAATTGAGGCGGCCGGACGGCCGGTTGCCAGCCGACCTGCGTGTTATCGCGGCCAAGGCGATGGCCCGCGAACCCGGGCGGCGCTATCAGAGCGCCGGAGAACTCGGCGCCGATCTGGAGCGGTTCCTGCGGCATGATGCCATCGCAGCGCGGCCACCGACGGTCGCCTACACGCTGCGCACCCTTGCGCGGCGGCACCGCGTGTGGGCCGCGGCGTCGGGCGTGACTCTGGCGACGCTGATCGCGGCGCTGGTCGTCGTCAGCGCCGTGCTGCGTGAGACGGAGCGTCAACGGGAGGTTGCGCGGCAGACGGTACAGGTGCTGCTGGGCGACGCCATTGACCGGCTCACGCCGCAATCCGGCACGGCCGACGAACGCCGGGAGGTGCTCACACAGCTTGTCCACCAGGCGCGCGCGTTCGCGGACGGGTTCGCGGGCGATTCCGATGCATTGCGAGTGTATGCGAAAGTACTTCACGCGCTCGGCAACCTCGAAGTGGAGGAAGGCAGGATCGACGAAGCCGAGGGCTACCGCCGGGAGGAACTCGACATCGTCAAGTCGCTTTCCGCCGCTGCGCCGGATGACGCCGATCTTCGTGCCGACGTTTCCGTGGCGATCGTCAAGATCGGCGACCTCGCCAAGGCCCGTGGCGATTGGGATTCCGCCTTCCCGCTCTATGTGCAGGCGTTTGAGTTAGATGAGGTTCTGGCGGCCGAGTTTCCGGACAGCCGCCGAATCCTCGATCAGCTCTGCTGGAGCTATGCCCGGATGGGGGCGGCGCTGTGCAATGTCGGCCGCTCCGACGAGGCCCCTACGTACTGGCAGCGCGGACGGTTGTTGATCCAACCGGTCCTGGACGCGAATCCGGACGACGTGGTCGCGCTTCGGCACCTGTACGACTTCCACATGATGTTCACTGATCTGGCGTTCCGTCATGGCGACACGACGCAGCACCAGTCGTACGCGCTGGAGGGACTGACGCTCGCCCGGCGCCTGGTCGAGCTGGATCCGACAAACCGATTCGATCGCCGCCGGCTGGCGCGCGTCCTGCGCACGCTGGCGTTCAGCGCCGTCGAAGACGCCGCCGCCGGGACGACACGGCTGCTCGATGAATCAGTGGCGATCCTCGAGGAACTGTCCGCGGCTGATCCACAGGACGCTGATACGAACTACGTCCTCGCCGGCGCCCTCTACAACCGGGCCTACCGCTGGTCGAAGTCGGGTGAACTCGAGCGTGCCCAGGCGGACGCAGAGCGGGCCGTCCAGGTCGCGAACAGGCTTGCCGACCCCGGTGGCGGGGATCTGGCGGGGCGCCGAATTCTTGGATACTGCCATAATGCGCTTGCCAATGTCGCACACCTCCGCGGCGATGCGGAGTCTGCAAGGGAACACCTGCAACGGGCGATAGATTTGTTGCGGTCGCTCAGCGATCTGCCAGGCGGGTCGCAGGCTGACACGCTTCACTTCGCGCGGCTGTTGCTCTGGGCGCCGGTGCCGGAGATGCGGTCGCCGGCAGAATCGCGGCGCCGTCTGGAGGCTCTGGTGGCCCGCGTGTCACCCAATCCGGACGCAGGCGTGCCCGAGATGCTGGTCGGCGTTGATCCGGTCGTTCAGCGAACGCTGGCCCAGGCCTGGTACGAAACGGGCGACGCGGACCTCGCCATCCGCGCGCTGGAACGACTTCTGCAGACCCTTCCTCCGCAGGAGTCGCTCTTCGGCGTCGTTGAGCAGGAGTTGATGCGCTATCGTGGCGACGCAACGGCGCCCGACGATGGTAGCGACGACCCGTAGTTTCGCGCTCCGCTTGACACGCGGCTCGGCAGAGAACACGATTCGGAGCGGGCACGAGTCACGTGTTCGCCGATGTCGGTGATGGCGACGCCTGTTGAGCGCTTTCAGCATGAGCAATATTGTCGGCCGCGTGGACCGTGGCCCTGTCGATGCGGGTTCCGCAGTTACGCAACGGGCTCCGGTACGGGTTCGGCGGGCTCCGGTGTGCATTGTGATTGCGACACTTCTTCTTCTGGCTACGACCGGTTGTCCGCCGCGGGGAGCAGTTGAGCCTGTAGCGGAAGTTGTCCCGCGGCAGGTGGCGGTCGAGCGGGTCAACGCGAACGTGGAACGCGTGCAGGCGCCGTTAAATGCCCGCGGCCGGGTTCGGGGATACGTGACGGATGCGGAGGGACGCCGCCGCCATTTCAACCTGGCGGCGCACCTGTTCTACCTGCAACCGCAATACCTGAGCCTTGACCTGAAGGACGACCTGGCCGGATCGCAGTTCCTGATCGGCTCGAACGACGCCTTCTACTGGATGCACAGCAAGCCGCAGGGAGACGCGTACTGGTGCCGGCGGCACGACGCGATGATCGCCGGACGGGACCGCGATCTGCCCATCAATCCAATCGAGCTGATCGAGGCGCTCGGGCTCAACCCGGTGTCGCTCGACGTGGAAAACCCTTACGATGCGCCGGTCCAGCGGATCGTCGACGAGTATCAGCAGTTGATCTTCGTCGAGATCGCTCCGGAGCGTGAGTCGGTGATCCGCAAGGAGTATTGGCTGTCGCGGCGGCCGCCGTTTCTGGTGACCCATATCGTCTTCCGTGACGCCTGGGGTCGCATCGAGTTCGCTTCGCTGTTGAGCGAGTACAAGGCTATGGAGGACGGCGGGCCTCTGCTGGCGACGCGGATCGAGGTGATGTGGCCGGGTCGGGGCGCCCGGATGGAGTTCGACATCTCGAACTGGCGCGCGGTGCCGATGGTGCGACCGGACGGGCCGCAGTTCACCCCGCCGCACCGCCGAGGGGTCACGTTCGAACAGGCTTTCATCGATGAGCCGTGATCGAGCGGGCCGCGGCGCTGGACGACCGTCGAGCGCGGGCGGGCCGGCGGCTACGGAGTAAGGGATTGATCTTGTCGTTCAGTCTTCCGCGTGCATGCGCCGTTCTTGTGATCTGTTCCGTGGCCGCCCGTGCGGAACAGGGGGGGAACTTCTGGATGGCGGCCGGTCCGGACGCGGTCTGGGTCTGTCAGATCGTGCCGCCGACCGCCGAGGCTTCGGGCGAGACGCGGCTGGCGGTGATGGACCTGCACGCGACGCACGCCCGTCGATTCCGGCGGCTGCCCGTGGGCGCCCTGGCCGACACGATTCGTCTGGCGGCCGCGCGCGAGGATCGCCTTCACGTCTTTTTTCAGAGTGGGACGCATCGCAGTTTCGTTCAGTCGATGGTCGAGGTTCCGGCGGGCGAGGGCGTCGTCGTGCCCCTGATCGAGGTCGACCTGCCGGACCCGGAGGTGCTGCCCACCGCCCTGACGTCAGACGGCCGGGGCGAGGCGCTGTGGGCGGTGGTCAAGCGGACCGTCGCCCAGAAGATCGACGAGGCGGCCGCCCGTCGCCAGCCCGCGGAGCCGGTGGCTGACGGCGAGGCCGGCATCGAGCCGCCACCGCAACGGGTGTACGAAACGGAGTTCGTGCTCGCCCGTTACGACGGGCTTTACTGGTCCACGGACCGGGCGATGCCGGCCGACTTCACGGCGGACGTGGCAGATGCGTGCTTCCTGATCGTGGACGGCGACAGCGTCGTTGCCGGATTCGACGCGGAGGCGGTCGGTGAGTGGCGAACCGTCCTCAGTCAGGGCGCAGCTGACGGGTGGACATCGTTGCCGAGCGTGCATCTGGGCGACGACGAGCGGGTGCTCGTGGCGGGCGTGACGCACGGCGCCGCGGCACTGCTGGTGACGGGCGGCGCCGCTGACGGACGCACGCTGCGGACGTTGACGCTCGATGGCGGCGCGTGGGTCGAAGGGGTGTCGATGCCTCTGGAGGCGCCCGCCGCGATCGAGTCGGCCGATCTGCGGGGTGTGCTGTTGCCGGAACTGGTGATGATCGGCGCAATCGACGAGCAGGGGCAGGTTCAGACGGCAGCCTGGTCGTCGGCGACGGGCACGCTGGCGGCGGGTTTTCAGCCGGTGCAGGTCTTCGTGACGGCGCCCTACGCGATGGTGCGGGTCTGGCTCAGCCGCGTCATCGAGTTCGGGCTGCTGGCACTGGCGATTATCGTGGTGCTCTTCCGGCGGCATGACAGCGTGGCCGCGGCCATGCCACTGCCGGTCACGCTGACGCTGGCGCCGCTGTCAGCGCGGCTGTCGGCGTTCGTCATCGACGCGGCGCTGCTGGCCGGGGGGGGGTATCTGGCGCTGCTGGCGTCGGGCCAACCCGTGACCGGCGCCTGGATGGAAGCGGTATGGGAGCGCACGCGGTCCGACGTGGGGGGCAAGGTCCAACTGCTGCTGTTTGTCGGCCTGGCGGTGGCGATCTACGGCTTCGTGTTTGAGCTGGCGATGTCGGCGACGCCGGGGAAGCGACTGCTGGGTCTGCACGTGGCCGGCCCGGAGGGCGCGCGGCCGGGCGCCAAGGCCGTGCTGCTGCGAAACCTGCTGCGTCTGGTGGATCTGCAATTGCCGCCGATGCTGATCCTGGTGGTGATGACGGTCAATCGGCAGCGCGTGGGCGACATCGTCGCCCGAACGGTGGTCGTCTGCCCGTCCGGGCGCGTGCCGCAGGCGGGCGTGCTGGACGAGGGGCAGGGCGAAGAGGCGGAGGCGGAGGGACAGGAGGAAGCGGCCGTCGAAGAGGATGCGGAGGAGGAGGTTCGGCGGTAGGTCACGCTGCCGATGACGAGTGAAGTTGCTTGAGATTGACGTCGGAGTGATCGCGAATGCGCGCGTTGCTTCGTCTGTTTCCGGCGTATAATGGCCTCCATGCCACAGCGGCCTTCCGTTAATGCGCTCACCACACTGCCTCGGCAGCCGTTCCTGGAGCGCGTCCGCGTCAGCAATTACAAGAGCATCGATCGGTGTGACGTCACGTTTCGTCCGCTGACGGTCTTGGTTGGACGCAACGGCGCGGGGAAGAGCAACTTCCTCGACGCACTTCGATTTGTCGCCGATAGTCTGCAGACGTCACTCGACCACGCGATCAAGTCCCGCGGCGGAATCGATGCTGTCCGGCGAAAGAGTACCGGCCACCCGCGGAACTTCGCGATCGACCTGCTGATCAACGTGCCCGAGGCACGCGTCGCGCGCTACCGCTTCGAAATTGCCGCACGGGCGCGGGGTGGCTTTGCGGTCAAGCGCGAGTGGTTGGAAGTAACCAAGGCCAACGGCGAGCGCGAGGCCGAGTACAAGGTGCGGCTTACGGACGATGGCGAGCCTGAGGTCAGCGGGCTTGTCCAATCCCCCCCCGTAGCCCGCGATCGCCTCTACCTGGTGACGGCCGCGGGGTTGCCGAAGTTTCGGCCGGTGTACGACGCACTGAGTTCCATGGGGTTCTACAACCTCAATCCCGACACCATGAAGGAGCCGCAGGCGCCGGACGCGGGCGAACTTCTCCATCGCGACGGGGGCAACATTGCCAGCGTCATCGGTCGACTGAGCAACGACAATTCGGCACTCGTCGTGAGGATCAACGAGTATCTCAGGACCATCGTGCCGGGTATCGAGGAGGTCGAGCGCGTGGCGCTGGGGCCGCGCGAGACGCTGGAGTTCCGGCAAACGGTCATCGGATCAAGGCACGCATGGCGGTTCTACGCCAACAGCATGTCGGACGGCACGCTGCGGGCGCTGGGGAACCTGGTCGCGGTCACCCAGCTTGCCAACAGGCAAAGCGCCGTCCGACTGGTAGCCCTGGAGGAGCCGGAAACGGCACTCCACCCGGCTGCTGCGGGGGCGCTGATGGATGCATTACGGGAGGCAACGAATCACACGCAGGTGCTGGTTGCCAGCCATAGCCCGGACCTGCTTGAAAGCGTCAACATGGACGCCGACGCACTGCTCGTCGTACGAGCGGACCAGGGGCGCACAGACATTGCCCCGGTCGATGCCGCCAATCGGGCGACAATCGATCAGCATCTTTACAACGCGGGTGACCTTCTCAGGATGAACCAGCTCGCACCCGATCATGAGCATCTGGCTCGAACCGAGCAGATGAGCCTGTTCGACGATGACGAGGGAGCGGCATGAGCCGCCTGCTTGTTGCGCCGATCGTGGAGGGTCATGGAGAGTTCGCGTCCGTTCGCATCCTGCTCGATCGTGTGTGGCGTGAAGTCGTTGGTGGGGAGTATGTTGACGTCGTGCGCCCGATCAGGTGCTCGCGCCACAAGATTGTACGGGACGATGAGATGCGCCGCGTCGTCGGGATGGCCCGAAATAACATCACGCATCTCAACCCAAACCGGGATCCGACACTCGTTCTGATCCTCGTGGACGCCGATGCGGATCCGCCGTGTGAACTTGCACCGCGCCTCCTGGGCAGCGCCAGGTCGCACGCCGCTGACCTCGACATTGCGTGCATCGTCGCGAACACGGAGTACGAAACGTGGTTCGTCGCCGCGGTGGCATCGCTTCAGTCTTACTTCGACTTGCCGACGGATCAGATCGCGGCGACGAATCCGGAGGCGGTCGGGCACGGGAAAGGCTGGGTCAAGCGATGGTTCCGGGGCCATTACAGCGAGACCGTCGACCAACCGAAGCTGACCCGTTCGATGGACCTGTCGGCCTGCCGGCGGTTCAGCCCGTCATTTGACAAGCTGTGCCGCGAACTGGAGAAGCGCCTGCCCGGTACCGTCTAGCGCCGCTACCCCACCGCTGCCTGCAACTGGTTCAGCGCCGTCTGCTGCCGTTGCAGATTCGCCAGCGCGGTTTCCAGGCCCTGGAACTGGCGTTCGAGGCGGAGGCGCTTCTTGTCGATCAGGATGTTCAACTGGGCGATGCGGTCGGACAGGATCTCGCGGCGGCCGTCGAGCAGTTCGTTCTTGCGGGTGATTACCCCGTCGAAGTCGTCGGTCAGGCCGTCGAGCGTTTCGACGATCACGTCACCGAATCCGGTGTCGTCCGTCAGGAACAGTTGCTCGACCTGCTCCGGGTTGTCTTCGTAGGCGTTGCGGAACGTCTCTTCGTTAAACTCCAACCGGTTGTTGGCGCCGACGCGGATGCCGATCGCATGGAGCCGCTGAAACGCTCCGACGCCGGCCTCGAACTGGCTCGATATCGCCGTGTGCAACCGGCCGCGGATGATGCTGACGGTGGAATCGCCGAACAGCGCCCCCTTGGCGAACGTCTCCGGGTCGAAGCGGGTCTGGTCGTCGATGTCGCCCTGCAAGTCGTTGTAATCGTCCACGAACGATCGCACCGCTTCGACGATGCCGTCGATGTCCTGCGCAACGGTGACCACGATGTCTTCGTCGGACGTGTCGAGCAGATTCAGCGTGACGCCTTCGACCACGTTTTCGATGGTGTTGCTCGAATGAGAAAGCAGCACGGCCGCGTTGGACTCGCCGCCGAACGTCACCAGCGCATCCTGCGCCCGGGCCATGGTTCGCAGTCCGAGGTCCAGCCCGCCCGCGTCGATGACCATTTCGCCGGTTCGCCCGGTGACGTCCGACGCGAGCGTGAGGCTGAACGATCCGCCCGTCGATACCACCGCGGCGCTGACGCCCGCTCCGGCGGCGTTGATCTTGTCGCGGATGTCGTTGAGCGTGTCGTTGGCGTCGGCCTCGATGCGGATTTCAAAGGAGCCGTCGATCTGTTTGGGGTCGTCGTCGGTGCGCGTCGCACCGGCCAGCCGCAACTTGGTGGCGACGGTTCCGTTCCCCACGTTGTCGACCCGCATCGCCGCCTCGCCACCCGCGATGTCCTCGATCAGGATGCCGTCGCCGGTGTCGTTGATGCGGGCGGTCAGTGACCCCACTCCGGCCGCGTTGATGCGGTCGATCACCTGGCCGATCGTGGTGACGTTGGACGTGAGGTTGACCGAGGCCACCTTGCCATCCGACGTGGTGATGCGGAACTCGCCCTCACCGACGCCGCTGCCTCCGTTGAGCGTGGAGAGCTTCGTGCTGCGGGCGATGTACTGCTTCTGCAAGTTGCCGCCGGCCGCGACGTCGGTTTCGGAGAAAACGCCCGCGATGCCGAGGTCGGCCGCGGCCGTGGAGCCGGGTCGATCGGAGACGCGGATGTCGCCCTCGGCGCCGGTCGAGTCGGTGAACTGCAGGCCGTTGCCCGTATCGTTGACGGCGGCGGCCAGCCCGACGCCCGCGGCGGCGAGCTGCTGGTTGATCATGTCCACCACGTCGCCGAGTGTGTTGGCGCCCGTCAGGTCGACCTGGGCGGTCTGGCCGGACCGGTCGGTGAACTCGAGGATGCCGAGTTGTTCGATCCCGCGGCCGCCGTTGAGCGTCGAGAGCAGTGTCGTATTCAGGCCGGAGACCAGGTCGCGCGTCTCGATGGGATCGAATGCGTCGAACGGTTCCTCACGGATGAAGCCGAGGTCATAGGCGGCGTTGGACCGGGCGGCGCCGATTTCGCCGGCTTCGACCGTCACGCGCCCGCGCAACAGCGACGTTTCCAGCACGAGGCCGTTGCCGCCGTCGGCGATGCGGGCGCTGACGGCGCCGTCTTCGTTGCCTTCGGCGTACTGGATGGCCCGCAGCACGTCGCCGAGCGTTTCGATCCGGTAGATGTCCTTGCCGCTGATGACGTCGTTTTCGACATTGCCGTCGATGCCGAGGTCGGCGGCGGCGTGGCCGGAGACGTCTTCAACCTTCAGATTCTGCGCGCCTTCTCCCTCGACGTTGGTCTCGTCGATGATCTGAAGATGGCTGCTGATGACGGTCGCTCGGACCTTGACGCCGGCCTCCGCCGCGGCCGTGTTGATTCGTTCCACGGCGTCCGCGACGGTTCGTACGACGGGGGCGCCGTTTTCTTCCTCGGCCAGGTTCACTTCGACGGATTTGCCGGTGCGATCGGTGATGCGAACGACGCCCAGCCGAACGCCGGCGCCGCCGTTGAGTTCTTCCAGCCGGCGGTTGGTGTTGCGGGCGAGGTCGCCGGCCAGCGAGACGCCGATGCGCCGGTCGATCGAGCCGTTGCCGTCGTCATCCACGGCGAAGGTGAAGTCATCGCCGATGGTGTTGATGAACCGATCGACGCCGTTGCCGTCGTTGAGCCGGGAAAGCGCGGTGGATTCCGTGAGGCGCACGAGATCCGTCCCGTCGATGCGTGCCGCGGCCGCGTCGGCGCGGATCCCCAGATCGCGCGCCGTGAAGCCTCCGCCGATGTCCGCGACGATCAGGTTTGACTCTCCCGCCCCGGTCAGATCCTCGATGACGATCCGATCGCCGGTGACGCCGTTTTCGTTGAGGCTGGTCACGCGGGCGCGCACGTCGATGCCTTCCGTTTCATTGATGGCCCGCACCACGTCGTCGACGGTCAGTGCGAAGGAGAGGTCGACGTCGGCCGTGGCGCCGCTTCGGTCGGTGATGCGAATGACGCCGCGGCGCACGCCCGCGCCGCCGTTGAGCGTATCCAGCGACGTGCCTGAGTTGACGCGAGCGCGGGCGGTCTCGAATGACAACGTTCCAGCCCCGACCGGCGAGCGGTCCGCGTCGGCGAACGTGCGGCTGACCATCTGGTGGTTGGACGCGAGCTGATGCACGCGAAACGTGTACGTACCCGGCGGCGCGCCGCTGGCCGCCACGACGCCGAGCGCGTCCTCGTTCGAGCTTGAACCCGTCACGACCGAAAAGAAGTTGTCCTGGGTGAACCGGACGCCCGTGTTCCGCATGGCCAGCAGCCGCGCCGTGATCTTGGCGAACGCCGCCTTGACGCCGTCGACCTGCGTCATCCGCTTCGTCAGCTGATCCACCGGTCGCCGTTCGATCGCGATGAGCTGATCGATGAGATCGGCAGTGTTGATTCCGGAAATAAGGCCGATGCCAGCACTGATACCGCTCATGGCGTCCTCGCAGTCCGCACCTCGAAGGGCGCGGCGGGTCCGACCCGCGACGGCAGTTGCCGGACGTGCGACGGGGGCACGTGGGCGCGCACCGCGGGCGTACCCCTGCGTTATCGGCATTCAGCGCGGGAAGGCTCAAGAGGCAGCGGCACGGGGAGGCTCAAGGGGCCGAGGCTCGGTGCGACGGCGGCGCGTCCGACGGCTCAGCGAGTTCGCAGACCCCCATCAGACGCTCGACGAACTCCAGTTGCTCGTCGGCCTCGATCTGTTCGCGTTGGGTCAAGGCGCCGAACGCGCCGAACTCTTCGATGAGTTCGAGCAGTTCCGCACGGCAACGGGCAAGAATCTCGGTTACGCCGGCCGGTTCGCGGTTGCCGGGCGCGTCGGGCCGGTCGCCGGCCAGGTGCTCCGCCTGCCGGCGCAGGATGTCGCAACGGCGCAATCGGCATCGCAACACGTCGACGCTGCCCGGGCGCAGGTCGCTGATGTGGTGGATCAGCGTCTGGGCGAGCGTCAGCGCGGCGTCGTAGCGTTCGAAGCGTGCCAGCGTGTCTCGCTGCCGCGCCCGCACCAGTGCTGCGACCGTCGGCGGCGCCGTAGCACCCGCCTGGGGGGGGGCGATCCATGCCAGCGGCGTCACGTCCCACGCGCCGCCGTCGATGCTCGCAAACGCCGCGGCGGCAGCGTGCCACCGGATGGCCGGCTCCGGCTCATCGAGGATGTCATGGTCCAGCGCGACGCCCGACGCCGCGAGTGCCTGTTCGATGCGCGAACCGGCGGCGGCCCAGAGCGCACAGGCGCGAAGGTGATGCCGGACGGCGTCGCCGGGGCGATCGCCGCGCCGGCAACTATCACCCATGAAGTTCAGCGCATACGCAGCGACGCGCAGATGTCGTCTGTCGCTGTCACCCGTGCATGCGGCGGCTGACACCCGCCCGGTCAGATGCTCGGCAAGATCCTCGGGCGATGTGTCGCTTGCCGCCGGCAAAGCGTACGCGTCGCAGAAGGCCAGCGCGGCCGCGTGGGTGAAGCGAAGCCCGGCCTCGCCGGCCCGTCCGAGCGTCAGGAGCCAGCGACCCTCGATGATGCTCCGCCACGCCGGATCGACGGTCGGATCGGCAGCCAGGAGGCGGAGGTTTTTCTCGGCGTAGTCAGTGCGGCCCTCCAACAGGGCTGACGCGATGCTGCGCAGACCCGGCGAGGGAGGCTCCAGGAGTCCCACGGGTCTGCTGCGCCCAGCGGGCAAAGCATCCGCACCCGGCGTGTCGGCGGTGCGGCTCACGTCGGGTCTGCCTGCTCCATCGCCGCAGCCACTTCCTTGCGGATCGCGCCGCCGCGCAGGTGCGTGGCGATGATCTTGCCGTCCGGCCCGATCAGAAAGAGCGCGGGGATACCGACCACGCCGTAGGCGTCGGCGGCGCTCTGGACGCCGTTGCGCTCGCCGAAAACGTGGTGCCAGGTCATGGCGCGGGCGTTGATGAACTTGCGCAGGTCGGACTCGCTCTGATCCAGGCTGACACTGATCATGACGAAGTTCTTCCGCTGACCGAACTCTTTGTGGACCTCGAGCAGGTGGGGCACCTCGCCGATGCACGGTCCACACCAGGTCGCCCAGAAGTCGAGCAGGACGTAAGACCCCTTGAGATCCGCCAGAGACAGATCAACGCCTTGCAGCGTGGTGAACGTGAACGCTGGCGCCGCGGCGCCCGCGTTGACAGCGACCGCGTTCCGATCCGCCCGCGTCGGCCCCGCCTTCAGGACGACTTTGACCTCCGCCACGTCGTCGTCCGGCACCGTGTGCTCGCCCTGCGTGCGGTCTGAGGCCATCGCCTTCAGGCCGAAGGCGTCCCACGGCGCATCATGCAACTCGAACCGACCCTGGTCGTCACACATGGCCCGCAGCCCGAGCGTCTCATGCTCGCGCCAGTCCGTCGACATGATAAATGCGCCCGGAGACGGCTTGCCTTCCGAGTCCACAACGACGCCCTTGATGGTCCGCGGCGAGCGGAGTTTGATCTCGAGCCGGACTTCCTCACCCTTCTTCACTTCAAGGAACTGCAAGTCGGGTGCCCGGCCGCTGCGGTGGACGGTCACGGCGGCCCGCCCGGGCGGCACGCCGTTGATGGTGTACGAGCCGTCCAGCCCGGAGAAGTCGATCGGATTGGCGTCGGAGTCGGAGGCCTCCGAGCCGACCGAGATGCGAGCGCCGCCCAGGCCGTCGCGCGACTCGGCGTCGATGACCTTGCCGACGATGCGCCCGGCCGGCTCCAGCACGAACGTCTCGGTCGTTTCGATCGAGTCCGGGCTTGTCGCGATGACGCGGTCAAACTGCGTGGAACTGACGTAATCCCGATGCGACAGCCGCACCTGAATCTCCGCGGCGTCGTAGTGTACCCCGCGGAGCGTCACCTTGCCCTCCGAGTCCGTAATGACGGTGCGGTAGTCCTGCCGCGGAGCATCGAGGCACTCCACGGTGGCGCCCGCGACGGGCTTCTGCGCCACGTCTACCGTTCGGATGTGAACGACGCGCTCCGGCTTGATCGTGATGGTGATCTCGCCGAAGTTTTCGACGTGTTCCACGTCGCGCGTTTCCCGCCCGAATCCGTCTGCCTCGACGATCAGCTCGGCCGCGCCGGGTGGGACGCCGACGATCGTGAACGCGCCGTCCTCACCCGAGGTCGCCTTCCACTCGCGGTAGACAGCCTTGGCGGTCACGGCCGCTCCCTGGACCGGTTTCTGATCGCGACCGTCGATGACCTTGCCGACCAGCGGCAGGTTGCCCTGCATCTCCAGGTCGATGAAGGGCACGCCGTCCTCGCCGCCGATCACCACGTCGCGCGTTGCCGTCGTGAAGCCGGCCTTCGAAAGTGTGACGACAGCCGCACCGCGAATCGTCGCCGGTCCCGTGACGGCGAAGTCGCCGAGTTCCCGGGTCGTGGCTTCCGCGACGACCGGGCCTGTGCTGCCGTCCGGATTCTTCAGTGCGACGGTGATCTTGACGTCGAGTTCACCGGCGCCGACGTAGTTGACCACCTGCCCTTCCACGAGCGTGACCGCTGGCGGCGGCTCGGCCGGCTTCGGCGTCGGCGTCTGTCCGTCGGAAGTTGTCTGCGCGGCCTGAGCATGGGCGGCCAGGACGACCGCCGCGATGCTGAGCCGCGCAAGCCGGGAGGAGGCTAACGTCACCCGTCTCCGCTCGTCACAGAGACGTCGAATCTGTCCCGTGGCCATGGTGCAGGTTCCTGGTTCGACCAAGTACGCCCGAAACGGCAGCTTATTATACGCCCGGAGGCGAGAATCCGAAATCGCCGGGCGACGGAGATTGTAAGTCGTCCAAGGCGGCCCGGATAAGGTTTGTCGGGGGCGGGCCGGGCCGATAGAATGATGGGACGTGCGGGGTCCGGTCGGGTCGGATCCGCCTGGGGCGGATGATCCTTCGGCCCGGCCGCCTTCGCTGGGAGAACCGCGATGACCATTCT
Source organism: uncultured Phycisphaeraceae bacterium (assembly GCA_964648365.1). Taxonomy (GTDB): domain Bacteria; phylum Planctomycetota; class Phycisphaerae; order UBA1845; family UBA1845; genus SURF-32. The sequence continues at coordinate 3,345 of CAZYLK010000002.1, read as the reverse complement.
GGAAAAACAGGTTCGCGCCGCGCAGCACCGTCTGTGGATAAATCGCTGGTTCGATCGCGCCGCCTGGTGCCTGGCGGCGGGGGTGACCGTGTTCGCCGCTGTCGTGCTGGTGCAGCGGTCGTACGATCTGCTCTGGCCGGCGCAGATGATCGCGGCCGTCGTCGGCGGACTGGCTCTGCTTGCATCCATCGTGTGGACCGCCGCAGGGCGGGAGAGCGCCGAGTTCGCGGCCGCCCGTCTCGACGAGGCCGCCGGACTGCGCGAGCGGATCAGCAGCGGACGCTACTGCTCCGGATCCGACGATCCGTTTGCGCAGGCCGTTCTGGCGGATGCCACGCACCTCAGCGCGAATCTATCCGTCCGCCAGCATCTGCGCTACACGATGCCGCAGGGCCTGGGCTTCGCCGCCGTCGCGGCGCTGGCGGCCGCGGCGATGTTCCTCGTGCCGCTGGGCTGGATGCGCAGCGCCGAGGCGGGCCTGACCGGCCGCGAGATGGTTGCGGCACAGCAGGCCAATGACGTGGTGAAGAAACGGCTCGAAGACGTCATCCGCGTCGCCGAGACGAACCCGGCCCTGGAGGAGTTGAAGGCCGATCTGGAAATGGCAAAAGATCTGCCCGGCGGGCAGCTTCAACGCCCGGAAGTCGTACGGCACGAGGCGATCAAGAAGCTCGACAAGCTCGCGGACGCGGTCAAGAAGAAAGCCGAAGACCCCAAGTACGCCAGCGTGGACGAGTTCCGCCGCATGATGCGCGGCCTGCAGATGCCGAAGGAGGACAACGCTCCGACGCAGAAGCTCTCGCAAGCGCTGGCCCAGGGCGATTTCAAGACGGCCCAGGAAGAACTCAAGGCGCTGCAGGAAAACCTGGCGACGCTCAAGAGCGAAGAAGACAAGGAGATGGTGGAAAACCTCTCCAAGCAGCTTGATGACCTCGCCAAGCAGATCGAAAAGGTCGCGCAGGACAAACAGCTCATGCAAAAGCTGGAGCAGGCCGGCGTCAAGAAGGAAGACGTCGAGCGCATGCTCGAAAACCTGAGCAAGAAAGACCTGGAGCAGGTCAAGCAGCAGCTTGCCGAAAAGGGCATGAGCCAGCAGCAGATCGAGCAGCTTGCTCAGCAGCTTCAACAGAAGCAGATGGCCGGCAGCGCCGCCAAGCAGATGGCTCAGGCCATGCAGCAGGCGTCGCAGTGCAACAATCCCGGCCAGATGGGCGAGGCCATGGAGGGTCTGTCGCAGGCGGCGGATCAGATGAGCAACATGGAGTCGCTCGAAGCGGAGATGAACCAGCTCCAGTCCACGCTCGACAGCGTGCAGGACGCACAGCAGGACATGTCCAACCAGTGCTCCCAGTGCAACGGCACCGGCCAGCAGAACGGCCAGCAGTGCGGCTCGTGCAATGGAACGGGCCAGGGCCAGGGGCAAGGCCAGGGCCAGGGACAAGGGCAGGGCGCTCAGGGCGGCATGGGCAAGTTGGGCCAGGGTCGCGGCGGCATGGCGCCGGAGGAGCAGACCGACGTGGCGTTCCAGGTTCAGCGGCAGCAGGTCAAGACCGGCAAGGGCGCGATCGTCGGCCAGTTCCTGGTCGACGGCGAGCAGCACGAAGGCGAGGTCTCGAGCGAACTGGTCGAGATCGTCACCGCGGCCGAGCGCGACGCCACCGACGCGGTCAACCGCGACCGTGTGCCGCGTCAGTATCAGAAGGCGATCAAGGAGTATTTCTCCATCGTCCGCAAGTCGGTCAAGCCGGGGGAAGAGGGCAAAGCATCCGGCGACGGCCAGGACGGAGAAGAAGTTGACGGCAGTGAAGAAGGGCAGGCGTCGGATGCCAAGTCCGGCGACGGCGCGGCCGCCTCGAAAGCGGAATCCGGTAAGGACTGATCCTGTCGATGAAACAAGTTGCCGGTGCCACACACGCGGCAAGGCGCGGGCGGAGGGCGCTTCACGTCAGCCGGATTCTAAGCCTGACGTGGGTTCTGTTGCTGCCCGTGGTGGGCTGCAAGCGTGCGACTGCCCCCGACGCGAACCGTGACGGCCCACTGCTCTATTGCAGCGTGGACGAGACATTCGCGCGGGATATCCTCTCGCGTTACGAAGCGAGCACGGGCCGCAAAGTCCGCGTGATCTTTGACTCGGAAGCGGGCAAGACCACCGGGCTGGTGCGCCGCATCCAGGCCGAAGCGGGCAAGACCGGGGCGGACGTCTTCTGGTCCAGCGAGATCTTCAACACGATTCTGCTCGCCCGACAGGGACGGCTCGCGCCATACGACTCGCCCGCGGCCGCGGGCATCCCCGCCCAGTACAAGGATGCCGAGAATCGCTGGACGGCTTTCGGGCTGCGCGCTCGCGTCGTCGCATTCGACTCGGCGAAGATCGACGAGGCGGGTCTGCCCAAGACTTGGGAAGCCTATGCCCAGCCGGAACTGGCGACGAAACTGGCCATCGCCAACCCCGTCTTCGGCACGACCCGCGGCCACGTGGCGGCGATGTTCGCCGGCTGGGGCGCCGAGCGGGCTACGGCCTTTCTGAACGCACTGGCGGAACATGCCCTGGTGGTCGACGGCAACAGCACGGCCGTGCGGATGATCATCGCGGGGCGAGCCGATCTGTGCTTCACCGACATCGACGACGTGGTGGTCGCCCAGAGCGCTCGGCCCAGCCTGCGCTGCATCTACCCCGACATGGGCGACGGCGGCACGCTGATGATCCCCAACAGCGTCGCGCTCATCGCCGGTGGGGCGCACACGGAGGAGGCAAAGAAGCTGATCGACTATCTGGTGTCCGCAGAGGTGGAAAAGCTCCTGGCGTTGAGCGAATCGCGCAACCTGCCCGTGCGCGCCGAGTTGCGTGAGGAACTCGACCTGCCGATGATCCCGGCCTCGCCGCTCTCGTATGATGCGATTGCGGATGGAATGGAATCGGCGATCGACACCGCGCGGAAGATTCTGGTGGAGTGAGTCCGCGAGTCGAGCGCCTCAACCGAACCACGACCGTGAGGGACTGGCCGGCGCGGCGTACGACGCGAGACCTGCACAGGGAAAGAGCGCACGCGCGAGCCGCTCTCTGACGGTGGCGGTTCGGATTGATGCCCGGCGCGATCGCTGACCGTTCGTCCCGTCGATTGGATTGACGCCCGTTGTCACGAAGCGCAGCCATCCTGGGCGTGATCCTCTTCGCTGTCGTCTGGCTCCTGCCGGGCATCGTGCTGGTCGGCGACGTCGTGCGTGACGCATCGGCCGCGGGCGCCGCTCCTGCCGTTCCCGCGGTGGCGATCAACACGGTCATCGAGGGCGTGCCGCCAGTGATCAGTGCGGCGTCGGCTCGGATGCTGGGCATGAGTCTGTGGA
>CAZYLK010000001.1:75895-77757 GCA_964648365.1 uncultured Phycisphaeraceae bacterium | reverse complement strand
CCCCGCTGAGCGCATGCAGCGTCTTCGCGTCCAGGGAGACGCCGCGATGCTCCATACCGGTCAGGACGCTCACCAGCGGCATCTCGGTATCGCGGAAAAGCTGCTCGACCGACGCGCCGGCAAGCTGCGGCGCCAGCACTTCCATGATCCGCCAGGTGTAATCGACGTCTTCGCAGGCGTATTCGGTGGCGTGCGACGTGTCTACCTCGGCAAAGGTCACCTGCGTCTTTCCCTTGCCGATCAGATCGTGGGTCGGAATCTTTCGGAATCCGAACAGTTCCAACGAGAGGCCGTCGAGCGAGTGAGAGCGGCGCATGGGGTCGAGCAGGAAGCTGGCGATCATCGTATCGAACATCGGCCCGGCGACCTCGATGCCGACCTGTCGCAGCACGAGCAGATCGTATTTAAGATTGTGGCCGACCTTGGCGATCGCCGTGTCCTCGAAGATTGGCTTCAGCGCCGCGACCACGTCGGCTTCCGGCAGCACCGGACCCATGATGCCGCGGACGGGAACGTAGTACCCGCTGCCCGCCGCCCAGGAGACGGAAATGCCGCAAAGCTGTGCCGCGACCGCGTTCAGGCCGGTCGTCTCGGTATCGAAGGCAAAGCGCGGCTGCTCCGCGAGCCGCCTTCTCAGCGCCTCCAGCTTCTCGGGCGTATCGACGAGGGCATAGTCGCGCGTGGTCGTGGGAACGGTCAGGTTGGCGGCAGGGGGCGCGGGGGGCGGTGGTATCGCGGGGATGCTTGGCTGGGTGATAGACGCAGGCGGGTCGTCGTCGAACAAGCCTGTCGGCGCGCTCGCCGGGCCGTCGGCGGACAGGCTCATCACCTGCTGCTTCAGCCTCGTGAATCCCAGGTTCTCGAAGATCGGCAGCGCTCGCGCCGGCTGGATGAGTTCGGTGCGGCACGGCGCCAGATCGAACGCGAACGGCACGTCGCGACGGAGCGTCACCAGTTGCCGCGTGACCGGCATGAGCGGCGCGAACGCCTTCACGTTTTCCGCCATCTTGGGCGTCAGATCGTCGGCATGGGCGAGCACCGCCTCGGCCGTGCCGTATTTCTCGATGAGTGCCGCGGCCTTCTTCGGTCCGACGCCGTGAATGCCGGGCACGTTGTCCGTGTTGTCGCCGGTCAGCGTCTGGATTTCGACGGCCTTCTCCGGCGGATAGCCCTTGGATTCGAGCAGAGCGGGCACATCGAAAACCGCGTCCTTACCGGCGTCGTAGAGCACGAACCGGTCGGACATAAGTTGTTCCAGGTCTTTGTCTTTGCTGACCGCGTGGATGACGACGTCGTCGTCTTTGAGCCGTTCGGCGATCGTGGCGATCAGGTCGTCGGCCTCGAACCCCTCCAGCCGAAACGTGGGGATCGCCATCGCTTCGATGATGGAGATGATCCGGTCAGCCTGGAGGTGCAGGTCTTCCGGGGCGGGGTCGCGGTTTTTCTTGTATTCGGGGTAGATGTCGCAGCGGAAGACGGTTTCGTCGCGCGTGTCGAGCACCACGGCCAGGTAGTCCGGTTTTTTCTCCGTGATCAACTTGATGAGCATCTGGCAGAAGACGCTCGTTGCCTTGGTCGGCTCGCCGGAGGGGCTGGTCAGTTCGCGGAAGGGCGCGTAATAGGCGCGGTAGATCTGGGCGTGCCCGTCGATGAGATAAAACGTCTTCGGCATGCGCGGCGTTCCGTGTGGCACCGGCTTTCAACCGGTGTCTTATGTGGCACCGGTTTCCAACCGGTGTCTTATGTGGCACCGGTTTGTAACCGGTGTTTCTCCCGGCTTGAAAGGCGTTGAAAGACGGGGCTCTAAGTTTGGCCCTGTTCTGCAACCGGTGACCGTTTTACTATTCGGCAGAACTCCCGGC
>CAZYLK010000001.1:0-75795 GCA_964648365.1 uncultured Phycisphaeraceae bacterium | reverse complement strand
CCTGTTCTGCAACCGGTGACCGTTTTACTATTCGGCAGAACTCCCGGCTTGAAAGCCGGGGCTCTGGGGGTGGCGCCGGCCCAACCCCGCGGGTTACTTTACCAGCACGAGCACGTAGTTCTCGTCAAGGAACGCCGTCTCCGGTTGCTCGTCCGCCAGGCGGAAGCCGACCGCCTTTACTTCCTCGATGACCTCCTCGCGCCCGGCGCGAACGTGGTCCAGCACCCACTGCCGCGACACGCCCGGCTCGCGCCTGAAGTCCACGATGACGCACCGGCCGCCGGGGCGCAGCGCGGCGTAGACCGACGTCATCGTGCTCTTGGGATACTCGAAATGGTGATACGTATCGCAGATGAACACGCGATCGACCGACGTCGGCGGCAGGTTCACGGAATCTTCCGGACAGAGCACGGTGGTCACGTTCGCAAGCCCGGCCTCGGCGGCGCGCTGCTCGATCAGGTCGAGGAACTCCTGCGCGATGTCCACCGCGTAGACGCGTCCGCTCGCGCCGACGCGGCGAGCGAACGGCTCGGTGAATACGCCCGTGCCGGCGCCCACGTCGGCAACGCTCATGCCCGGCCGGAGCCCGACCAGATCGGCGATGCGCTCACGCTCCCGAAAGATCTCACGGCTCTCGGTCTCGAACCTCCCGACGAACTCCTGGACGTTAGGAGGCTGGTACGACTTGTTGATGCCGGGATTGACGCTCTGCTCGTGGGGCGCATCGGCCGAAGGCGCACTGGTCGCGGCGGCTTCGGGAGCGGGGTTCTGCCCCGAATCCGGCGTCCGGCACGCGGATCCGGCCAGGAGAAGCGCAGCGAGCGTTGCCGGCAATGAAATGCAACCCGGATGAATGGATCGGTACATGGCGACAGGAATACCCGTCGCCCGCCCCGGCATCAACCTGGCCTGCCCGTACCGCTCCGTGCCGCCCGTACTGCGTTGCCCCGGTTGCCGCCCGGACGTTCGTGCGTACGTCCACTGTGCGCCGGCGATGCGCGCCTCATCGCCCGTAGCGCCACCTTACGCGGCGAGCGCAACGCGCCGCACCCATCCCCCCCTCCGTAGCTCTCTTCCCTTCGTGCCTTCGTGCCTCCGTGCCTCCGTGCCTTCCGCCTCTCTTCCCTCCGTGCCTCCGTGCCTCTCTTCCGCTACGTCTGCTGCGGCTGAGTCACGCCTTCATAGTGCAGCACCCGCTCGACCAGCCGGCGATGAGCGCCGACCAGATCCTTGCAGATCAGGTCCACGCGCTCCCGCAGGTCGCGGCGCTGCCTCAGCGCCCGGCGGAGGATGTCGCGGAGTTGCCGATGCCGGACCTGATGCTCGACGCGGAGGCGCTGCGCCACCGCGGCCGCTTCGATCGCGTCCATCAGTTCACTGACCGCGAAGGGTTTGAGAAAAAAGTCGCGCACGCCGGCCCGCATGGCCTCGACGATCCGCTCGGGCGCCTCGTCGTGGCCCATCATGATGACCGGTCGCGTGTTCAGCGCGAGCAGGCGACGAGCCGTGTCGATCCCGCACACGTCGGGAAGCTGCGATTCGCAGATCACCACGTCGTGCGGCTCCAGCATGTCGACGTCGAGGGCATCCACGCCGCGGGAGACGCATGTGATGCGCGGTCCGCACCGGTCGGACAGGCTGTCGACCAGGATGTCGACAACGGTCGCATCCGGTTCGATGACCAGAATCTTGTACGGGCGTGGAGTCAGGAGGTGGCCTCCTTGGCGGGAGGAAGGGAGTGAGGGAGTGAGGGACTAAGGGAGCAAGGAAAGAGCAATCGGAAGCCGCAACAGAGGTCCGACTTCGCCAACGGCGCGCGCGGGCGGTGCCCACTGAACCTCTTCCCTGACTCCCTGACTCCCTGACTCCTTGACTCCCTCCGCTGCCGCGTCAGCGGCAGCAAGGCAGCTCGAGCGTCGCGGTTGTGCCGTGTTCGGGGTCTGATTCGAGCCAAAGCCGTCCGCCGTTGATTTCCGCCAGCCGTTGGGCGCGGGACAGCCCCAGCCCTCGTCCACGCCCCGCCTTCCGGTTCGAGTAGAACGGGTCGAACGCCTTCTGCAGCACGTCGGCCGTCATTCCGGAACCGTTGTCCGTGACGCTTATCCGGACTGTTTCATCGGACGCGCCAGGGGACGAGTTGACTTGCACCCGAGCCTGCGCCGGCGGCGCGGCATCGAGCGCATTGGCGATCAGCGCATCAAGAATCGCCTGGGTCTGCCGCGGATCGGCATACAGCTCGGCCGCCTCGTCGTGAACCTCGAAGACGCCGTCGATGCCGCGATCACGAAATCGGCCCTGCCAGTGCAGATAGACGCGTTCAAAGAGCGTCTTGATGGGCATCGCGGTCTTCTTGGGGGCATCCGGTTTGGCGAAGTGCGACAACTCTGTGACCATGTCCGACGCCCGCCGGGCGTGCTGCACGATGGTCTGCAAGTCCTGCTGAAAGTCGGCGTTCTCGGCATCCGCCGCCAGCATCTGGGCGCGCCCGCTGATCACCGCCAGCGGCGTATTGAGTTCGTGCGCCGCCCCGGCCGCCATCTCGGCGATCATCGACAGCGACCGCGCGCGCAGCAGTTCATGCTGCGCGTTCTTAAGCCGCCGGTTGAGGTCGAGCAGATCTTCGCTGAGCCGCTCCGCGTCCGCCCGAGCCGTCGCGGACGCCAGCGCCATGCCCAGCGCGGCCGCCAGTGATTCACACGCCTCGCGGCCGGCACGATCCGTCGACGGCGCCCGACCCGCCCAGAACAGAACCGCCCCCACAAGCCGCCCGGCATGACGGACATACAGCGCACGCCGCTCGGCGGGCGGCTCGCGCTCGCAGATGCTGTCCCAAACGGCACTCAGGCCCGGCGTGACGGGAGCCAGCACGTCATCTGTCTCTGATTTCAGCCAATCAGGCTCAACGCCCAGCGCGGAAGGATCAACGATGCGACTGACCCGCCGGGACTCCGCGGCCCGCCAGACGCCGGCGTGTACGAGCTGACCGCCGCCGATCGCAACGGCCACCGCGGCCTCCGCGTTGAACAAACGTCCGACGGCCTCAGCCCCGGCGGCGCAGACCTCTCCCACGCCGTCGCGCTCGCCGCTGGCGGCGACAAACGTGCGGATGGCGTCGTACGCACCCGCCCGGGCCGTCAGACGCCGATTTGCCTCCGCCAGTTCGGCGTTCAGCCGGCCGAGTTCGGCATTGGCGTCGGCAATCGCGCGAGTATAGACCGCCTCGGCGCGGAACTCGCCCAGCCCGAACAACTCCGAGAGCGCTTCCATCCGCCGCGGGAGCGCTTCGAGCAGCGAAGCCAGTTCCGCCGGAGCAATGCCCAGCCGGGCCGCTCCCGTTTCAACCGGCTCGAGTTCACGACAGCCGGAGAACCCGATGCGCTGGTGACGGACCACGTTGTCGGCCCAGTGAACCACCTGGATGACGTCGCGGGCCTGGACCGACTCGGGCAGTTCGTCGTGATGGTGGAGCCAGGCGCAGTCGACCACGGCGCGCGGGAGGTTCCACTGATCGAGCAGGCGCTTTCCGGCCTGCGCGTGGTCCAGACCCAGCACGGCCCGCTCCGCGTCGCAGATGGACACGCGCTTCATTTCGCACTGCGCAATCACACGGCCGTAGCTCTTGGGCAGGCAGGCGTCCAGCGCAATCTTCCCGATATCGTGCAGAAGGCCGCATACGAAAGCCTCGCCGCTGTCCACGCGAACCCGCGACGCCGCTTTGGCCGCCATCTCTGCGGCGCAGGCCACCGCCAGACCGTGTTTCCAGAACTCCTCCCGCACGAGAACGGATCCCGCCCCCGGCTCGACGGAGGCGAAGGTCTCATAGACTTGCAGCGAGAGCACCGCGTTGCGGACCGCCGCGAAGCCCAGCAGCACGACGGCTCGGTCGATCGAAACCACGTCGCCCCGCACGCCGAGATCGGCCCGTGTCAGCAGCTTCAATATCTTGGCCGTCAGGGCCGGATCGGCCTCGATAAGCCGCACGACATCCGGCGCGCTGGTGTGCGATGCCTGGGTGACGCCCAGCACCTGCACCGCCACCGCCGGCAGCGTGGGCAATTGGCTGACTTGGCTGAGTATAAGTTCCACGCGCGCCGCGGGTGACAGCGAGCGGTCGTTAGCGGAGATCGTTGTCGCCGTTTCGCTCATGCGACTTCACCGCGACACGGACAGCGGCGCCCGCCGCAACCGCCCTCGGCGCGGCCATAGACATGCCGGGAATGGGCCACCGGCGCCGGACCTACGCCGCCAAGCCGAGTAACTCCGACATTTTGGCGATCAGCCGCTCGATGTCGAACGGCTTTTTGATGAACTCGTCGGCGCCGGCCGCAAGGAGCCCGTTGACCTCGTCCGGATCGACGACGCCGCTGATGATAATGATCTTGATGTGGGCGTGCTCGGGATCGCTGCGGATGCGGCGGCAGAGCGCGTCGCCGTTGATGTCCGGCAGCTTGAAGTCCAGCAGCATGATGTCCGGACGGAAGTCGCGCGTCTCGATGCCGGCGTCGAAGCCGTTCGTGGCCGTCCGCACGTCAAACCGGCCGTCCCGCCGCAGCAGATCGCCCAGCATGTCGAGAATCGCCTCTTCGTCGTCCACGACCAGCACCCGCTTCTTCCCGCTTTCGAGCTGCTCCAGCGGGATGTTGTGCTCAATCATGAACTTCCGCAGCGACTCGATCGGAATCCGGCGGAACTTCGACCCCGGCACGCGAAAGCCGCGCAGCTTGCCGCTGTCGAAGCAGCGGATGATCGTCTGCTGGCTGACGTTGCAGATCCGCGCCACCTGACCGGTGGTGTACACCGATCGCACGCCCGACGTTTTCTCCGGCTCCTGCTTGACCATCACCTGCGTCATGCCCCCCTCTTCGGCGAAGACTCCCTAGAATCCCTATCTTTCCTACATCTTATATTCGTCACACGTTCACGTCAACGATGACGAAATCTTGCCTTTGCGCTGTTCTGGCTGGTTCGGCCGGGCGCGCACGCGCGCAACGTTCTATGGGACGCCGCGCGATCGAATGACGTTTTCGGTCCGCGGCGCCGGCAGCGCGCGCGCCGGGGGTAGCCGGGTTAAGGAAGGGTGTTTGTGGCGGCGCCGTCGGCGCCCGACCTTCGGCCGGCGGAGTTGATGTGTACCCACAGGATCATGACGTCCGCCGGCGTGATCCCGGTGATACGGCCGGCCTGTCCGAGGGTGCGGGGTTGCACGCGGCCGAGGTTCTCACGAGCCTCCGCCCGCAGGGAGGGGACGCTCTCGTAGGCGATCGACGGCGGAATCCGGGCGGACTCCAGCCGGCGCATGCGCTCGACGTGAGCGGCCTGGCGATCCAGGTAGCCGCGGTACCGCGCCCGCACCAGGACCGACTCCAGATCCGATACGCTTCGCGCGACGGGATCGCGGGCGTAGAGGGCCGACGCCAGCGTGATGACGTCCGCGTCCGGCCGGCGCGTCCACGACGCCAGCGGCGTCCCGTTGACGCTGCCGCGTCCCGTCGCCGCTTCGATCGCAGCAATGGCGTCGCGTCGCCGTTCGTAGCGCGCCCAGCGCGCGTCGTCCACCAGGCCCAGTTCGCGGCCGATGGGCGTCAGCCGTTCGTCCGCGTTGTCGCTGCGCAGCGACAGGCGGTACTCGGCCCGCGAGGTGAACATTCGATACGGCTCGATGGGCGGCCGGGTAATGATGTCGTCGATCATCACGCCGAGGTAGGCCTGCTCTCGGCCGAGCACCATCGGCAGCCGCCCCGCCAGCGCCAGGGCCGCATTGACTCCGGCGATCAGGCCCTGCCCCGCCGCCTCTTCGTAGCCGCTGGTGCCGTTGATCTGCCCGGCGAGGTACAGCCCGGCGACGCGCTTCGTCTCCAGGGTCGATCGCGTCTGGTGCGTCGGCACCCAGTCGTATTCGACGGCGTAGCCGTGCTGCAGGATGCGGGCGTTCTCCATCCCGGCGATGGAGCGAACCATCGCCTCCTGCACGTCGGCCGGCAGCGACGTGCTGATGCCGTTGCAATAAACCCGCTCGTTGTCGTAACCCTCCGGCTCGAGGAAAACCTGGTGCATCGACTTGTCGGCGAAACGCACCACCTTGTCTTCGATGCTGGGGCAGTAGCGCGGCCCGGTCGATTCGATCTGTCCGGAGTACATCGGGGCGCGATGGAGATTGGCGCGAATGATCTCATGCGCACCTTCGCCGGTGTAAGTGATCCAGCAGGGAACCTGCCGACGGTCAATCCCGTCCGTCATGAATGAGAATGGCACCGGCGGGTCGTCGCCCGGCTGGACCTGGAATCGATCATAGTCGAGAGAATCGCGATGAATCCGCGGCGGCGTGCCGGTCTTCAGGCGGCCCAGTTCGAACCCCAGCCGGCTCAGCGCCCCGCTGATCCCCACCGCGGCCGCCTCGCCGACCCGCCCCCCGGCGGTCCGGCACTCGCCGCAGTGCATCAGACCGCGCATAAACGTGCCGGTGGTCAGGATGACCGCGGAGGATCGCAACTCGACGCGGCGCCGCCCGCCATCCGCGCCGCGCAGCTCGACGATGACGCCGCGGATGCGACATCGTTCGTCGCCGCCGGCCCCCGCGACCGCCTGGCTCCAGCCTGGCCGGGGGTCAGCAACCGTGCTCTCCGCGCTCGACGGTGGCCGCGGATCACAAGCAGATGTTGCCGAACTGGAGATGTCCGCGGTCAGCAGTTCTTCGACGCTGCCCTCGATCACGTCAAGGTTCGACGCCCCCGCCAGAAGTGCCTGCGTCGCTGCGGCGTAGTCGGCCCGGTCCGCCTGGGCCCGCGGCGCCCGGACGGCCGCGCCCTTGCTGCTGTTGAGCATCCGGAACTGGATGCCGGCTCGATCCGTCGCCAGGCCCATCAGTCCGCCGAACGCGTCGATCTCCCGGACCATGTGCCCCTTGCCCAGCCCCCCGATGGCCGGGTTGCACGACATCCGTCCGATGGCGGCGTGCTCGAAAGTGATCAGCGCGGTTCGGGCGCCGAGCCGCGACGCCGCCCACGCCGCCTCGATGCCGGCGTGTCCGCCGCCGACCACAATGATGTCGAAGTCCGTCCGCAAGCCTGCGTCTCGTCCGTCGTTTACCGGCCCGGCAAACGGTCATATAGTCTAGGCGGCCGCGGTGCCGGAGTGAATGGCGTGCAGAAGGGAATGAGGGGGTCAGGGAGTGAGGGAGTCAGGGAAGAGTAGCCGCTTGGAACACAGCACGACCAAGGAAAACCGGTGTCACCCGTCGCCAAGCTGGAGCCTGGCGGTCCCAGGTGCTGACTCGTCGCCACGCCGGAGCCTGTTGCTCCCGGGGACGCGCGCCGTGGCCAGTCCATGCCGGGCACAACGCTCTTCTCTTCCCTTACTCCCTCACTCCCTTACTCCCTTACTCCCTATTCTCCTGCTCCTCCTGTCCGGCGGCTGTGACCGCGGCGGCAGCAGCACCGACGGGGCCGCGCTGAACGGCGAACTCTCTGCCGCTGAAGGCGGCGAGACGGAGGTCACCTTTGCGCCGCGCACACGGGTGGAGGACGAATCCGTCAACGCTTTCGTCGAACAGGCCTTGCGCGTCACCACCGCGCGGGACTACGAAGAATTCCGCCTGCTGTGGTCGGCCACGGATGAGCCATTCGCCCGGCGACAGTTCGACGCCGGCTGGGACAGCGGCGTGCGCAAGATCGTCATCGACGTGCTCCAGAAGATGCGCGATCCGCGCACCAATGAGATATTCTACGGCATGCAGGCCCAGGCGGTGCTCGAACGGGACCGTTTAGAGCGACGGAATGAGAAGGCCGAGCGTCAAATTGTATTGGTTATCCGCCGCGAGAACGGCCAGTGGCGACTGTCGCACGCCCCGGACGAAGTGCGCCGGGTCGTCCGGGAGATTCACGACGGCGGCATCGAGCAGTTTCAGCTTCCTCCCGACCAGATTCCCTAGCAAAGCGCCTTGGCGAGCAATCCCCAACTCATCACGGCCGATGACTCGACCCGGGCTCCGGCCGGGCGGCTGTTGTCGCCGAACTTCCGCCGGATGCTCGGTTACGTCTGGGGGTTCCGCCGCCTGCTGGCGATGAGCTTCGCCGCGGCCGTGCTCTTCGCGGCGCTGCACACGTTCAGCATCGGCAGCGCCCTGCCGGTCTTGAAGGTCATCCTGGAAGAGGAAAGCCTGCACGCTTGGATCGACCGCATGACCGTCGAGGATCGCCTCGGCGTGACGCTGCGCGTCTGGCGCGACGACCAGGGCACGTCGCTGCTGGTGGACAAGATCCGTGAGGACAGCCCACTGCGGGGTCGAGATATCCCCGCACTGGCGCGCCTCGACTTAGGCGGGCAGAGCGGATCGCAATGGCTGGCGGATGTCTCGCGGGTGGCGCCCGGCCGGGAGGTCGTGCTGAACCTCAGCGCCGCGGACGGCACGACGCGGTCCGTGACCGTGGCGCTTCCCACGGCCGGACTGAAACATCGCGCGCTTCATCGCGCGGCCGCATGGCTCCCGCGACAGACCAGCCCCGCCGATCTGCGCCTGCTCGTGACGATCCTCGGGTTCGTGTTCGTCGTCGTCGTCGTCGCGAACGTTTTTCGATTCCTGGCGGAATACTGGATGTCGCGGGCGGTGCTGGGCGGCATGGTCCAACTGCGCGGCGATTTGTATGCGCGCGTGCTGCGGCTGCCGATGAGCTTCTTCGTCCAGTCGGAGACGTCCGACACCGTCAGTCGTTTCGTCCAGGATGTGCAGGAAATCCAGCGCGGCCTGCTGGCGCTGTTCGGCAAGGTGGTGCAGGAGCCGCTCAAGGCGGTCTTCATCTTCGCTCTGGCGCTGTCGCTGGACTGGCAGATCACGCTGACGATGACGGCGGTTGCGCCGGTGGCGGTGGGTATCTTCTGGGCCGTCGGGCGGAAGGTGAAGCGGGCCAACAAGCGGTTGCTGCGGGAATACGGCTCGATGATCGGGCAGCTTACGACAACGCTTCAGGCGATCGACGTGGTCAAAGCCTACACGTCCGAGGCAACCGAGCGGGAGCGCATGGCACGGCTCGACCGCAACGTCTACGGCCATCAGCTTCGGCTGGCGGTGCTGGAGGCGGCGCTGAAGCCGATGCTCGAAGTGCTGGCGGTCTTCGGACTCTCGTGCATCGTGATCTGGCTGGGCGGCCGGGTGCTGAACCGCACGCTCGATCCGGCCGAGTTTCTTCAACTCTCGCTGGTGATGGGCATGTTGCTCGACCCGCTGCGAAAGCTGGCCGATGTGTACACGCGCGTGCAGCGCTCCGCGGCCGGGGCGGAACGCATTTTCAGCGTGATCGACATGCCGGCCGAGCCCGATGCCGATCCGGGTGACCAGGCGGTCGTTCCGCCGCTGACCGACGGGCTGGCCTTCGAGAACGTCACCTTCACCTACCCCGGCGCGAGCACACCCGCGCTCGCGGACGTCAGCCTCACCGTCAAGTGCGGCGAGTGCATCGCGATCGTCGGGCCCAACGGCTCCGGCAAGACGACGCTGGTAAATCTCTTGCAGAGGTTCTATCCGCCGGACGACGGGCGCATCCGCTACGACGGGCGGGACATCGCGTCGCTCCCGCTCGCTGGGCTCCGGCGGAACATGGCGCTCGTAACGCAGCGCGCGGTGGTCTTCGCCGGCACGATCGCCGAGAACATCGCGTACGGCGCGCCGGGCGCGGCCGCGGAAGCCATCGAGTCCGCGGCGCGAAGGGCCTACGCGGACGAGTTCATCCGCGCCCGCGAGGGCGGCTACGATGCGGTGGTCGGCGAACAGGGCGTGACGCTCTCCGGCGGGCAGCGGCAGCGGCTGACGATCGCCCGGGCGGTGCTGCGCGACGCGCCGATCCTCATCTTCGACGAAGCCACCAGCCAGATCGACACCGATTCCGATGAGAAGATTCATCGCGCCATACGCGAACTGACCCGCGGCCGCACGACGCTGATGATCGCCCACCGGCCGAGCACCTTTCGATTCGCGGACCGCATCGTGGTGATGGAGGCCGGACGCATCATCGACAGCGGTTCGCACGACGAACTGATCGGCCGATGCACGCTGTACCGCATTCTGTGTCAGGCGGAGGGCTCGGCGGGCCTCCGTCCCGCCGAGCCGGAGCGAAGCCTGACGCCTCAATGAGTGCATCTCTGGGCGCCCCGCGCGGGCAGCCCGGCGGGCAAACCCATTCGCAATACGCATGCGGACGTTGTCGGCTCGTCGGACGTTGAATCGCCCTGACCGGATCGGTATGCTCGTACCGTCAATCCACGGCGGGTGGGGACTCGTCCGATGGACACCGGCCCGCCAGGGTCGAGCGGGAAACCCGCGGCGCGGTCGCCGCGGCCCGCCGTTGACAACTTCCAGGAGGACTCGAATGAGCACTGTTCGAAGCACGACAATCGTGACACTGGCCGCGCTGGGTCTGCTGATCACGCAAGCCCATGCCGGCACCATGTACTCCGTGAACGAGAACACGGACACGCTGGTGTCCATCGACACGGATACGCTCCAGATCACCCCGATCGGCCCGCTGGGCATGTCGTACCAGTTCGGCGATCTGGCCTGGGACAGCAGCACGCAGACGCTCTATGCCGTGGACGGCTGGGGTGGACGCATGGGCATGTGGCGCGTGGACACCAACTCCGGCCAGGCGACGCTGGTGAACCTGCACGGCTTCGACAGCATGTTCGGCCTCGCCTACGACCCCACCACCGACGAGTTCTACGGCGGTCAGTCGACCCGCGACCAGGGCTTCTTCAGCTTTGACAAGAACGGGAACGGCACGCTCATCGGCAATCCCGGCATCAACCTCGACAGCGTCGCCTATGATTCCAAGCGCGACATGCTGGTCGGCGCGTATGCCGGACCCGGCGACCTGTACGACATGGATCGCAACAACGGAACCGGCACCCTGATTAACGACGGGGAGTTCTTCAACAACTGCGGCATGACCTACGATCCGGACAAGGATCTGTTCTGGATGATCGACTGGAGCGGCAATCTCTACAGCTTCGATCCCAGCAACAACTACGCCCGTACGCTGCGGGCCAGCGGCCTCGGCGCCCACGACGGTCTTGCCTACGTAACGCTGGGCGGCTCACGCTGCACCTATACCATCAAGAAGAGCAAGGCCAAGGGCGGCTGCGACCTGTGCCCGCCGAAGGGCGGCGCCTACCGGAGCGAAGCACGCTGCGAAGACGTCAAGGACTGCGACAAGAAGATTAAGACGACCATCGGCTGCCCGCAGGGCAACGGCACCTGCAAGATCAAGGGCAAGCGGTCGGATTGCTGATTGGTCGGTATCGGAGGTCGAGTTCGCGAGGGCCGACCGCCCAGTGACGACGGTCAGAGCACGTTCAGGCCGGCGCCGGACATCCGGTGCCGGCCTGCTTTGGTTTCGGCCGCGCTCGACGCGGGGGCGTCTTGCGCCTAGAGTGGTGCGGAATCCCAATAACCTCGTTGGCTGCGGGACACGGTGGAGCCGAAGCCCGGCATGGAACTAATACTCGAAAACGTCCGCAGTTTCGCGGGGATGCATCGGATTCCGCTCCGCCCGCTGACCTTTCTGGTCGGCGAGAACAGTTCCGGCAAGACCACGATGCTGGCCGCGCTGAACGGCGTCATGGACGGCATCGGTTTCCCGCTCAGCCCCGGGTTCAATGATCCACCCTACAATCTGGGCACGTACGACACCATTGCAACCTCGCTTGGCAGCGGGAACCGGCACGCCGACCACTTCAGCCTCGGATACGCGATCGCAGAGGCCGCCGGGCAAACCGACCACGAGGTTCTGGCGCGCTATGGCAGCGACTCCGGCAACACGTTGCTTCGAGGTTTTCGAGGAACAGGCGCGTCAGGCACGATCGATCTGTCGATCGGCGACGCATCCATCCGGATATCGCTGACGCCCCACGGCCTTGCGGCGCCGGCGGCCGAACTGGACGCGCCCTTCGATGCCGAGCGATTGCGAAGCGGAATTCCGTTGATGCTGCTCGTGTACGACATCGTGCAACGGTGGACAAAGGACAACGGCAGTCATTGGACAACAGAGAGCCTGCGTCTGGCGGACCGGATGATCGCCCAAATGCTGGCGCCAGGCGCGCAGGCCCGCTCCACCGCGCCTATCCGTTCCAAGCCACGCCGGACATACGATGAATTCAGTGAAGAATACAGCCCGGAGGGCGACCATGTCCCGACGTTGCTGGCCCGCCTGCTGGACCGCGAGGAATCATCCCCCGCCGGCCAGCGCGTGCTGAGCGCGCTTCGAGCGTTCGGGGGCGAGTCGGGGCTTTTTAGGCAGGTAGATGTCAAGCGGCTCGGCAAGCAGGCATCCGACCCGTTCCAGTTGCGCGTACGGGTCGGCGGTGCCGCTGTCAACCTGACCGACGTCGGCTACGGCGTGAGTCAGGCCCTGCCCATCGTCGTGCAGAGCGTGCTGCATGACGAAGACGCAACCCTTCTTATGCAGCAACCGGAGGTTCATCTCCATCCCCGCGCACAGGCGGCGTTGGGGACGTTCTTCGCCCGTCTTGTCGCAGGCGCGAAAAATCGGATGGCGGTGATCGAGACGCACAGCGATCATCTGGTGGATCGGGTGCGGCGGGAGGTGGCGGCGGGAACCATCGGCGCGGACGAGGTCATGATACTCTTCTTTTACCGGCCGCGGTCCGAAACCACCGTCTACCCCATCACACTTGATCCGTTGGGGAACGTGGTGGATGCGCCTCCGGCCTATCGCCAGTTTTTCCTCGATGAAACGGCAAGCCTCCTTCACCGGACCCGCGGCTGATGTGTCTGGTCGTTGATACGAACGTCGCTCCGGACGTCTTCGCAGCGCCCGCCACCGGTCCATTTCGCGCTGTTTACGACGCGCTGAAGCGCGGCCGGGCTGTCGCCGTGATCGGCGGGACGCGAATGCGCTTCGAATACGAGCGTCTGCGGAGCATCCAGCCGATCATTCTCGAGTTGGACCGGGCCGGCCGTTGCCGACAGCTCGATGACGGCGCCGTCGATGGCGAGGCCATGCATCTGACGCGGGAAGGACTCTGCCGCTCCGACGACGAGCACATTCTCGCAGTTGCCCGCGTGTCGGGGGTCCGCCTGTTGTGTTCCAACGACACCGACCTCCACGCCGACTTCACGAACCCCCGGATACTGTCTCCGAAAGGGAGCGTGTACCAGAATGCTTCGCACCGGCGGCTTATCGCGAAGCACTGTAGTCGGCGGCGCAGACCGCCCGCAACATCTCGCTGAGCGGGCGGCGCGCAATGCACCGTGCTTACGCCTCGATCGCCACGTCGATCCGATACCGCCCGACTAGTACCCGCGATCCGTGCTCGAGCGCACCGGACGCCACGCGGTAGCCGTCGACGTAGGTTCCGTTACGGCTCTGGAGGTCGCGGACCTGCCAGGCTTTGCCGTCAAACTCGACGCGGCAGTGGTGACGTGAAACCGTTCGGTCCGGCAGGCGCCAGAGGGCCGTCTGGCTGCTGCCGATCAAGACGCGCTCCCCGGCGAGCGCGGTGACGCGCGGCGTCGGCGCCTGGGGCGGCGGAACCACCGACAGCGTAACGGGAGGCGCCAGCGCCTCGAACGGATCGGGAGGGGCGTCGGGTTCATCGAAACGGAGCCGGTAGCAGCCGATCTCGATGCGATCGCCCTGCCGCAGCGGCGTCTCGGAGCACCGGCCGTCGTTGACGATCACGCTGCACGGCTTGCCGGTGCGCGGATCGACCTCGCAGCGCAGCATCCAGTCGGCGCCCTCACGCCTGATGCGACAATGGACGGGGGCCACCCGGTCCGACGGCGTGACCAGTGAGCAGGTAGATCGCGTGCCGATCGTCGTGGAATCGTCCGGCTTCAGCGGAACGGTCGAACCGACCAGCCCCGCCCCGGCCGTAATAGTGATCCGAAACCCGTTCGCCATGTCGCCGTTCGCCCGTTACCCCGCGCGCAGCTTGCGCACTTCCTCCGTCAACGCCGGCACCACCGCAAACAGGTCCGCCACGCAGCCGTAGGTGGCGACGCCGAAGATCGGCGCCTCCTTCTTGGTGTTGATCGCGACGATCACCTTGCTGCCCCGCATGCCCGCCAGATGCTGGATCGCGCCGTCGATGCCGCAGGCGACGTACAGCACCGGCGTGACCACCTTGCCGGTCAGGCCCACCTGGCGCGAATGCGGCTGATAGCCCGCGTCGCACGCCGCACGCGATGCGCCCACGGCGCCGTCCAGCGCTTGGGCCAGCGGGAAAATCACC
The DNA here is from genome assembly GCA_964648365.1 of uncultured Phycisphaeraceae bacterium. Taxonomy (GTDB): domain Bacteria; phylum Planctomycetota; class Phycisphaerae; order UBA1845; family UBA1845; genus SURF-32. Next base: position 61,554 of record CAZYLK010000001.1, on the reverse strand, counting down.
TTTTCGAAGGCCTCCTGGCTCTTCAGCGAGCGTCCGCCCGAAACGACGATGTCCGCCTCGGTCACGTCCTTGATGCCGGAGCCGGTCTGCACGACCTCCTTGACGGTGAGGCGCTTGTCAGTGTCGGCAGGCTCGAAGGCCAGCGCCTGCACCTCCGCGGTGTGGCCCGGGTTGGGGTCGGGCGCAGTGAAGGCGTTGGCCCGAATCGTGGCGACCCTCAGACCATCGGTCGCCAGCGCATACTTCGCCAGCGTTTTGCCGGCATAGTTGCTCGTGGCGGCGATCAGCCGTCCGCCCTGATCAGCCAGTTCCGTGCAGTCCATCGCCAGAGCCGCCCGCTTCCGCGCCGCCACCCGCGCGGCCACGTCGCGACCCAGCGCGCTGTTGGTCATCAGTACGAGCCCCGCGCCGGCCGCGTCGATGGCGGCACAGATCGCGCCGGTAAACGGCATCGCGCGATAGTGGCGCAGTTCCGCGCTGGCAACGGTGAAGATGCGCGCCGGCTGATACGCCGAGACGGCGCCGGTCAATCCGGCGGCGTCGGGGCCGAGGAGGCAGGCATCAACGCTGCCGCCCATCGAACCCGCGAGCGACCGGGCAACGGTGAACAACTGCAACGACGCGGGGAGAACCTTTCCCTCACGCTGCTCGACGACGACGAGAATGTTCTTGCTCATGGCTTCGGTCACTCGCTTCAGATCGCCTTGGCCTCTTCCCGCAACAGCCGCACCAGTTCCCGCGCCATGTCGGCGGGTTCGCCCTCGATGAACTTGCACTCCGGACGCGGCGGCGGCGGGCTCATCGACTCAAGCGTAAGCGTCGGCTTGAGCCCAGCCACGCCGGGCAGGTCGCCGGCCTTCTTTGCAGCCACGGGCTTCTTCTTGGCTTTCATCAGGTTCGGCAGCGACGGGTAGCGCGGCTCGACGAGGCCCTTCTCAATGGTCAGAACGACCGGAGTGCCGCCGGCCAGCACCTCTTCCGCACCTTCGATGCGACGCCGGGCCACGAACGAGCGGCCATCGGACTCGATATCGAGTCCCGTGACGGCGCCGATGTGCGGGATGCCAAGGAACTCCGCCACGGCCGGGCCGACGGCGCCGGCGTCGAGGTCGATGTTGTACTTGCCGCAGAGGACGAGGTTGAAGTCTCCCTCGGCGCGGATGGCAGCCGCCAGTACCGCCGCGGAATAGACCTCATCGCAGCTCACCAGCGACTCGTCATTGACGTGAACGGCCCGATCCGCACCCATCGCCAGCGCGGTGCGAAGCGCTTCGGACGCCTTCTCCGGACCGAGCGTGAAAACAACGATTTCCTCGACGTCGGAGCGCTTCTCGCGCAACTGGACGGCCAGTTCCACGCCGAACTCGTCGAACGGGTCCACCACCATTTTCAGACCCGCGGTCTCGATGCCGTCGCCGGCGCCGGTGACGCGGATGGCCGCGTTTGAGTCCGGCACCTGTTTGATGATTGTCGCGATTCTCAATGCCCCGATCTCCGTCACGGTTGAAGCAGCGCGGGCCGTCGCCCGCGGAACCGGCGAGACGGGAAGCACACCGCGTGCCGCGCCGACAGCGGCAGCCCCGATCGTCCGCCGAACACGCTTCGCCTTGGGGCGGGGAACAACGCAGAACGCCCCGCTTGTGGGGCGTCCACACCGCGCCGCCGACGCCGCCACGGGCAATCTAGCGGTTGGCCGCGGGACAATCAACGCAAGCGATCACTCGACGATCTTGAAGAAGGCCCGGCGGGCGGTGTCCTCGTCGCCCTCGAAGGCCTTGTCGATCCACCGCCGGTACATGGGCTGCCGCTCGTGCCACTGGCGGTCGCGCCGCTCCACTTCAGACGCGAGGTAGCCCTGCGTCCGGACCAGGCGGCGGGCGTGATAGGCTTCCCGTGCATCGCAGAACGCGGCGACTTCGCTGCGGTTCTGATCGCTGCGGGCCTCGCGCGTCTCGTGAACGCCGATCGCGTACCGAATGTTCGCGTCCCGCCTCGCGCGGGTGGCGTCGTAGTTCGGGCCGTGACAGCCGGTGACGACCAGAAGGAGCACGGTGACACCGACGGCCGCGCAGGTGAGTCGGAAAGGCTTATTCTGGGCTGCATCCATGACAGTCTCATCGCTCGCAGCGGCTACCGGGATCAACTCCTGAATTATAACCCCTTGCGGCTCCGCCGTCGCACCCCCGCTCAATGCGCGCCTGCGCCCGTCGGGGCGCGATCCCGACCTGTCCCGCTTGCGGCCGTCACCGGGCCTGCCGCGGAAGCCACGATGCCGGATTCGGCGCCGGACTCCGATAGAACCAACTGCCCCAGGCCGCCCCAGCCTCCGCCAGCCACCGGCGTGTTTATCGTAACCTCCGATTCCGCCAGGGCGATGCGAGCGGCGCGAAGCTGCGACGGCGTGCGGGTGTAGACCGCCGCCGCGGGTGCGGGGCGTGCGTTCGCCATCCGCAACGCCTGCTCGAAACTGGCGGCTCTGTAGACGCAGGCCACGGGGCCGATCGCCGCGGGCGCGAGCTGCGCCCCCGTCAGAAGCAGTGGACCGACGCAGCCGGACGCCGCGTCAGCGGCAGCGGTGCGATCGACGACGATCCGAGAGATCGAGGCCACGGCTGCGACGGATCGCCGAAACCGCTCCCTCGCCGCCTCGTCGATCATCGGCCCGACCAGCGTCAGCGGGGCATCGGCCGGCCCGATCATCAGGCTTTCGACCGCCTCCTTCAGCCGCTCGACGAACGCGTCGTGGACCGCCGCATCGACGATAATCCGCTTGGCGGCGGAGAACGACTGCCCGGCGAAGTCGTACGCCGACTGGACCGCACCCCACACGGCTGCGTCGAGATTGGCCGTGTGCCCGACGACAACCACCGAATCGGGCACAAACGTCCGGCCGAAGGCACGCCCGGCCCCCTCGCCGGATGCGGCGTCCAGGTCGGGATCGGGCGGGCCGATACGAATCAGGCGGTCGACGCCGGTATGCCGCGTCAGGCGTCCAGCCGTAGCGGGATCAGGCCCGGCAACAATCGCTGCAAGACCCGCGGGCAGCTCCAACTCGTCGACGAGCGTCGCCAGCACGCAGGCGGCGCAAGCGGCGCGCAGATCCGGCTTGAGTATGACGGCCCGTCCGGCGGCCAACCCGCAGGCCAGCACTTCCGCAGCCACCGACAGCGGCGCGTTCCAGGGCAGTAACGCTGCCCAGACCCTGCCGCCCGGGCGAGTCGCGGCAGGCAGGGTCGCCCCCCACCGGCGACAGGCACGGATCGCGGCCGCCACTTCGATGTCCGCCGCACGCCATGTCATCCCAGCGTCGCGGATCAGCCACGCCGCCAGTTCCATCCGCCGGGTGATCATGCGTTCCGTCAGCGCTGCCACCGCCTCCCGGCGCTCCGCATCGCTGCGTGCAGACCACGCGGCAGCGGCGGTTCGGGCCGCGGCGACGGCATCGTCCACGTCCGCCGGCCGGGCCAGACCGATCCTGGCGATGGCGACGCCCGGGCGCGACGCATCCGCGGCATCCTCCGTCGCCGTCGCGGTGATAAACCGACCGGCGACGTAGGGCATGAACGTCGGAACGTCGCCCCGGCGCTTCAGCGCGGCGGTCATGGCGTCGCGGGTTTCGCGACGGCCGAAGTCGGATTGCGCGACTCCGGGCGTCGATGCCTCGGGCGCACCTGAATCCGCGCCATTGCCGCTGCCGCCCCGCCCGTTCCTCGCCGGCCCGGCGATCGCGGGATCGGCGAGCAGACGGTCGTAGCCCGCACGATGCGTGAAGCCCTGCTTCAGGAACGAGTCGTTCGACGTGTTCTCGATAAGCCGGCGGATCAGGTAGGCCATGCCGCGGATCATGTCGCCGTAGGGCGAGTAGACGCGCAGGCACTGGCCCATGCGAACCATCGCATCCTTGAGAGGGTCGCCCATGCCGTAGAGCATCTGGACTTCATACGACCGCGGCGTCAGTCCGTATCGCTCGGCCGTGCCCAGCACGTGAGCCAGCGAGCGGACGTTGTGGCTGGCGAAGCACGGTCGAATGACATCCGTATGGGCGAGCATGACGCGCGTCATGCGCTCGTAGCAGGCGTCGGACTGCCACTTCTGCGTCCACACCGGCGGAGGCAGACCCGCCTCCGCCGCCAGCGCGACCTCTGTGTCCCAATAAGCGCCCTTGACGAGTCGCACCGCGAACCGCGAACCGCGATTGCGACCCCAGTCGAGCAGACGGGCCAGGTCACGCTCGCCGTCCGCAAGGTAGGCCTGAACCACGATGCCGACATCTTCCCAATCCCGGAATTCCGGTCGCATCATCAGATGCTCAAACAGGTCGAGCGTCAGGTCGCGATAGCGGAAGGCCTCCATGTCCACGTTGACGAACGCGCCGAGTTCCCGCGACCGGCGCAGGAGCGGCGTGATGCGGGCGCAGACTTCGTCAATGGAACGCTGCGGATCGACGGGGTCGAAGTGCGGATCGAGGCCGGTCAGCTTGATGGAAATGTTGACCCGCGGCTGCTGTCCGCGATCGGTCCGGTCAATCGTCGGCGCGTTCGACCACGTGGCCGCGCGTGGGCACAGGTGCTCGATCAGTTCGAGGTAGGTGTTGAGATATCGTTCCGCTACGGCATCGCTGGTCGTAGACTCGCCCAGCACGTCGAGCGTGAACGTCATGCCCTGCGAGCGGAATCGCTCCAGGGTCGCCGTGACGCTGGCCTCGTCGTGCCCGGTGATGAAGCGCTCCGCCATCGCGGACGCCCCGCGACGGGCCATCACGCCGATCAGCGACGAGAGCAACGTCGCATTGCCGTCACCTGTGGCACCGGTTTGCAACCGGTGGTCCCCTGTGGCACCGGTCTCCAGTTGGTGATCCGGTGTGGCACCGGTTTGTAACCGGTGATCCGGTGTGGCACCGGTTTGCAACCGGTGATCCGATGTGGCACCGGTTTGCAACCGGTGATCCGATGTGGCACCGGTTTGCAACCGGTGGTCTGAACCCAGCCCCAGCGCCCACCGCGCCGGCAGCGGCAGATCAACCTCGCGCTGTGCCATGAACTCCGCCAGGTGGCGGGCGATGTCATGGTCATCCCGCAGCGACGGCAGCGTCGCCACGAACTCGAAGGCCGCCGCCTTGAGCTTCGGGTCGCTGTCCACCCAGGAGGTCAGCTTCTCCAGCGCCCAGGCGCGCTGCCCGAACCGCGGGGTCGCGTCGGCCGCCCGCTCGAAGATCTCACGGCCGAGTTCCCGCACCCGTGCATCCAGTTGCGCGTCGTAGCCGCCAAGCACTCGCATACAGCATTCCATCCCCCGGTCAGCGACCGGGCGCATCGATCCTGTGAATCACCCGGGGCGACAGGAACACCAGGTGGGCGGCCGCGACCGGTTTGCGCAGGAGTCGCTCCAGCGCCCGCGCGTACAGCGCCATCTGCCCATGATATTGCAAAGCGCGTTCCACGACAGCACCCGGTTCGACCCGGTCGGTCTTGAAGTCGACCACGGCCACCCCGTCGGGCGATTCCAGGACGCCGTCGATAATGCCGCGCACGAGCACCTGATCCTCGTCATCCTCCGCCCGCACCTGCGGGTCGAAGAACGCCGGATCCTCGCGGGCGATGTAGGGGAACTCGCGGCGATAGGCGCCGCCCGCGCTGCGCAGGCGATCGGCCAGGTCGGTGGTCACAAACCAGCCGATGCCGTCTGCATCGACGTGCTCCACGTCCTCCGCCGCTAGCGTCCCGGCGTCAACCAGTCGGGCGACTTCGGCCTCCACGCCGGGGCGATCGCGCGCCGCGGACAGATCCACGTGCTGCAAGACGAGATGCGTCAGGATGCCACGACGGCGGGCGTCTTCCCCGCGAGCCGATGCAACCGCGCGCGCGGAAGGCGCCTCCAGATCGGGCCGGGCCTGCCCCGCCGACTGGGCGGTCTGCTTCGTTGCGGGCGCCTGCGCCGCCGCCGCCGATGTCTGACCGGTGCGTCCGCGCGGGCTGAGGCCCGCGGCTCGCTCGGAATCTCCACTGGCGTCGGCCGTACGCTTGACCTCGCTGGCGCCGACGACGGCACGGACGGACGTGACTGCAAGCGACGGGTAGCGCGCGTCCAGTCGGCGCACCACGGCTTCGACGCGCGGATGGGCGGCCGCAACAGGTTCGGCCGGCGGCAGCGGCGCCAGCACCGCCGCGGCATGGCGGACGGCCTCCTCCTGCCGGTTCCCATTGGACTCGACGCGCCAGGCCCGCATATCGTCGGCGGAATGAACATGGACATTGGCGAGGCGGCCCACCCGCGCCGGCTGCGCCCCGACTGTCGTTGAAGAGGCGCCCTCCGGCCACGCGACATCGCCGACCGGCGCGGACGCCATGCACGGCACGATCCAGTCCAACATGCAGCCGGCGCGGTCCACGGCGTAGAGCGTGGGCGGCCGACCCGTACCCCGGGCGGCGGCGACCCACTCATCGATGTCCTTGCAGACGGGCGTTCCGATGACGATGAGCTTCTCGCGCGCCCGAGTGAGCGCGACGTACATCACGCGCAGCTCTTCTTCGCGGGCGTCCCGCTCGACCTCATCGACGACCAGTGAATGCGCCAGCCCCGGATAGTGAACGTACTTGTCTCGATCGACGACGCGCAGACCGATGCCGCTCCGGCGGCTGAACAGGATCATGCCGCGGCTGTCCTGCATGTTGAACCGCGTTCCGGTGCCCGCCAGGAACACGACGGGAAACTCCAGACCCTTGGCCATGTGGATGGACATGATCCGCACCGCGTCCTCCGCGCCGGGCGACGGCGCGGAGTCGCTCAGATCGGCGTCGCGCGATTCCAGCAGCTCGATGTAACGCAGGAAGTAGTGCAGCCCCTGCCGGCGGAACGTACCGAACCGGCGGGCGCGCTCGTGCAGGTGAATCAGGTTGGCACGGCGATGAAGCCCGCGCGGCAACCCGCCGACGTGCGCCAGATAGCCGCCGCGGTCGTAGATGTCCCAGACGACGTCGGCCAGCGGGCGCGTGCCGGCCTCGTGCCGATACTGATCAATCGTCGCCAGCAGGCGGGACAGCTTCCGCTGCGTCGCACCGGCCGGACCCGACTGCCCGAATCGATGCACCGCCTGGTGGAACGCCACGGAACGATCCATCGCGCGAATCTCAACGAGTTCGTCTTCCGTAAACGACTCGCCCAGGACGCCGGTTCGCATGACCCCGGCCAGGGGAATGTCCTGACGCGGGTTGTCGAGCACGCGCAGTGCATCGAGCATCTCGCGAACTTCCTGCGACGACAGGAAGGGCACGGCGGCGTCGCTGTGGACGGGGATGCCCATCGACGTCAGCATGGCCGCGACCTGTGCGGCGTTCACCTTCGTCGACCGCAGCAGGATCGCGATGTCGCGATACTGGAGGCGCTTTCCATCGGGCGTCACGGATCCGTCGGTCATCAGTTGCCCGATGCGGCGGCCGATCAGGAACGCCTCGCGCTCGATCGGGTTCCACTCGGCCGGGTCGGTGGGATCAAAGGCGCGAACCGCGTCGTCGCCGTCGGGGGGGGGCGAGTCGACGGCGTGCTCGCCCGATTCGTCCGCATTTTCCGAGCCGGGCGCAGCGTCCAGACGTCGAGCCAGCAGGTGGAGTTCGACGAGTTGCGGCGGCGGCGCAGCGGCGTCGGCGCGGCCGGCGACCAGCCGGGCGTGATCATCGTACACGACCGCCCCCGCGCCCGGCCGCATCAACTGTTCGAAGAGCAGATTGGCAAAACCGATCACCTCGCTGCGGCTGCGGAAGTTGCTCTGCAGCGGGATCGCCCCCCCTCGATCGGTTTGGCGGCCCTGCCGCCACGCCTCGAGAAAAAGCTCCGGCTCGGCGAGGCGGAAGCGATAGATGCTCTGCTTCACATCGCCGACGACGAAGAGGTTCGCCCCGTCGCCGGTCCGGCTCACCGCACGGATGATCGCCGCCTGCAGCGGGTTGATGTCCTGAAACTCGTCGACGCAGACGTGCGCGAATCGAGCACGAAGCTCCTCGGCGACCTGGCCCCCGCCCTCTCCGTCCGCCGACAGCAGCGTATACGCCAGCCGCTCAAGATCGGAAAAGTCGATCGCGCCCAGCGCCCGCTTGCGGGCCAGGTACTCCGCACGAAACTCGATCGCCAGGTCCGCGAGCGCGGCGGCGTGCGGCACGACGGCCCCCGCCCCCGCGATCCACTCGGCCGTGCTGAACCGCCCGAACGCTTTCATCAGCCGTCCGCTGAAAAGGCCCTTCTGCACCTCGTCGAACGTCTCCACCGCATACCGCACATGCGGCGGCAATTCTTCGCCCGGCCGGCGCCGGACACCGTGCGGTTTTTTGAACTCGAAGGCCGCCATCGCGCCGCGCAGGCGATCCAGGCAGGCGCCGGCGCTGGCGGCATCGGCCCCTTCGGCGGGCGCGGCGGCCATCGCCGCCCATTCGTTCAGTTGGACGCCGTACGCCCGCAGCGCATCTTTGACCAGACGGCATCGGCTCTCCTGCCCGTCGATCGCCGCCCACTGCGCCCGCAGATGTTCGAGTTGCCGCGCCAGCTCGTCACGAAGTTGAGCCAGTTTGCGATCCACCAGGCCGGCGGGGTTGGCAGCCGCGGCGTGGACATGTGTGTGCAGCCATCCCTCGGGGTCGGGCAGGCTGTCGAGAAAACGACTCAGGCGCAGCACCGCCTCCGCGATCGCAGCGTCGCGCCCCAGTCCGTAGACCTCAACCAGCTCGACAAACCGACCGGCCAGAACGTCCGCCACCCCCCTGCCGGCGTCGGCGCCCGCGTTCCCCCCCCCCGACGCGCCTGTCACACCGACGGCTTGACGCGCGTAGAGGCGCTCGAACAAGCCGTCCATGGCGTCACGCTCGATCAGCGCCGCCTCGTCCGCATCCAGGACGCGGACGTCCGGGTCGACGCCCAGTGTCGAAAAATAGCGCCGCACAAGCGACAGGCAGAACGCGTGGAGCGTGCCGATCTCTGCGAGGTCGATCAGCGACAACTGCCGTCGGAGCCGTGCATCCTCCGGGCGCTGGCGAACCCGCTCCCGCAGCCGATCCACGATCCGCGAGCGCATCTGCGCCGCCGCGGCCTCGGTAAAAGTGAGCACCAGCAGTGCATCCGCATCACAGCGCCACGGCGCCGGCGCCTCGGAGACCAGATACGCGCAACGTCCGGCCAGTACGGAGGTTTTGCCCGATCCCGCGGCCGCGGAAACGATCACTTCACACCCGGCGGTTTCGATCGCCTGGCGCTGTTGGGGCGTGGGCGCTATTGCCGACATCGGTGGAGCGATCCTAACATAGGAGACGGACCGGAGCCAAAAAGGGAGTTCCGCGGCTTGGGGCGTGGTCCGTCACACCCGCGCCGCGAGTACACAGGGAGAGACGGAATGGCGACCAGCAAGTCACGGGCGTCCAGAAATGGAGGTGCGCGTGCAGGAAAGTCGTCGGCCCGGCGCGTCCTTCAGCGCGTCTTCGCCGAACGAGGCTACGTGCGCGCACCGGATCCCCAGCGGCGCGAGTCAATGGGCACGGCCTACAAGAAGGGCTACGAGGTTCGGCTTGGCGTATCCACCAAGAAGGAGGTCACCGAAGTCAAGAAGGCGTTGCGCGAGGTGGGCCTGACCCCGGGCCGCGATTACAAACACCACAACGACTACGTCGTGCCCCTTTACGGGCGGGACGCGGTGAACTGGTTCCGATCGCTCGACAAAGGCGTCAAGGCCGCAAGTTCAGCCTGATCATTGTGCATGAACACGCGCCGGCCGCGAGCCGTGGGCGTCAGCCCGGGCGGCGCTTGACGGTCGAATCCGGCTGCGATTTGCCCAGCGTGATCGGCGTACTGTTGGATCGCCGCGACGCAGCCGGTGACGTGTGGGGCGGTCGTCGCGAAGCGGTCGCCGGCCATCCGTCGTGCTCGCTATTTCAACAACGCACTGCACGTCCGCTCCCGCCCGCGGAACGCCTCCGCGGCGGCCAGCAGCCGTGCGCGTTCTTCGTTGAGATCTCCCAGCGCCTGCGGCTGAACGCTTCCGGCTGAATGGCCCGCCCCATCCGGGGCCGAAAACGCGCCACCAGCGATGTCGGCGCCGACGCGGCGATACGCCTCGCGAAACGGCACGCCCTGGCGCACCAGGGCGTAGGCCGCATCTGCCGCGTACAGTTCGTCGGACATCGCGGCACGCAGCCGCTGTGCGTCAAAAGCGAGGCCGTCCACGACGCGCGTCATGACGGTCAGCATGGCATCCACGTCTTGCACCCCAGCCACGACCGGCGCCTTGGTCAATTGCAGGTCGCGGTGATAGCTCGACGGCAACTTCGCGCAGACCCATTCGAGCTGCGCCAGCCGCCCGCGAACCACGCCCGCGTGGCCGCGGACCAGTTCCACCACGTCCGGATTGCGCTTCTGCGGCATGATGGACGAACCGGTGGTCATCTCGACCGGCAGCTTGACGAAACCGAACTCGCGCGTCGCAAACAGCACCAGATCCACGGCCAGCTTCTCTAGCATTCCCGCAACGTCCACGCCAACGCGCAGGAAATACGTCTCGAACCGCCCGCGGCTGTTTTGCACGTCGATCGGATTGCGCTGAATCTTCGAAAAGCCGAGCAACTCCGCCGTCCATTGGCGATCCAGCGGCAGCGATATCCCGAAGCCGGCCCCGGTCCCCAGCGGGCAGCGGTCGAGGCGATGGAGCAGATCCAGCCCGGATGCCATGTGCTCGACGGCAGCCTCTGCCCACGCCGCCAGCCACAACCCGACGCTCGACGGCATCGCCGGTTGCAGATGCGTATACCCCGGCATCGGCACGTCGCCGTCGCGCCGCGCCCGCTCCAGGCAGGCACACGCAAACCGGTCGAGCAGTTCCATCCACCGCAGCGCGTGATGGCGCATGTAGAGCCGCATCGCGGTCGCGACCTGGTCGTTGCGCGAGCGCCCCGTGTGAATCTTCTGCCCCGCCTCGCCTGCGGTTGTCGTGAGGTGCGCCTCGATGGCCGTGTGACAATCTTCCAGTTCGAGCGGAATCTCGAATCGGCCCTCCGACGCAAGCCGTGCGATTTCGGCAAGCCCGGCGATCAGCCCGGCGCACTCCTCGCTCGTGAGCACGCCGGCCTTCTCCAGCGTCCGCGCATGTGCGGCCGAGCCGAGGCAGTCCCAGTACACCAGGTGAAGGTCCACCTGCGGATCGTCACCGACGGTAAATGCATGGATCAACCGATCGAGCGCGTCGCCCTTGTCCCAGAGGCGCGACGGAGTGGGTTGGGAATCGCCTTTCTTCATTCGTTATTCGCCATTCGCTATTCGCTATTCCTGCATCATCGCCACCGGCCGGCTCATCAGCGGCGGCACGGCTTCGTCGGCCGTTTCCAGGCCGGTGGCGAATTGCAGTTCGTTCATCGTCTGCTCGGTCTGCACCATGCTCGATGCCACCGCGTCCACCTGGGCAGTGATGTAGTCGGGCTCCTGGCGGTTGAGGGGCAGTTCGCTTAAGGCGCGGATTTTGTTTTCCAGCCGGTCGAGTTCGAGCTTGACCACCGTGAGGTTGTCACGGGCTTTCTGCAGGTTGGCGAGCCGGTCGCGGCAGGTCTGGAGGTTGTCCTGAAGGGTGCGCTGAACCTTCTGCCGCTGAATGTCGTCGGCGATCGACGCGCTGTCGGAAAGCTGGGCCTCCAGCGCCTCGATGTCCGCTTCGACCTGCGACGGGTGGGTGCGCTCCTGGAAGCGCTCCAGCGAATGCTCGGTAAACAGCAACCGCAGGTAGATCCACAGCAGCCGGTCCAGGCCGGACATCTGCATGTCGTCGAGCGGGCGCGCGCCGCCGGTGTGGCCGGGGTCTTTCAGTTCCAGGGCGAGTTGTCGCAGTTCCAGGCAGCGGTTGCGCAGCGTCTCGAACCGGTCAATCGTGCGCGGCGGGAGCCGGCGCAGCATGGTATTGAGCATCTGCTGCGAGCGGGACGAGCCGTCCTGCCGGACCGCCTTGGCCGCCTGGGCGTCGATGTAGGCCTGGAACTTCGGATGCGCGGCCAGCCCGCCCACATAGACCATCTCGCCGGCCACCACCAGAGGGATCAGCACGTCCGGCATGCCGCTGAGCAGGGAAAAACCCAGCGCACCGAAAAAGGCCAGCAGGTTCCAGTGGTGGGTGAACGCTGCCTTCAGATAGGTGCCGAGTTTTCCGGCCGGGCGGCGCATGCGCGTCAGCTTCCCTCGTCCAGTCGGGTCACAAGGTCGCGAATGTACGCCACCGTCTCCTGAAATTCACGCTCCTTGCGCATCGCCAGGGCGGGGCGGTCGGGCGGGGGGACTTTTCGCTCCTCGACCAGCCGGCCGGGGGCGCTGCTGAGGACGTACACCCGGTCGCCCAGGTAGACCGCCTCCTCGATCGAGTGGGTCACGAAAAACACCGTGGCTTGGACGTTCCGCCACAAAGACACGAGCAGATCCTGCATGTGCATCCTAGTCTGTGGGTCGAGGGCTCCGAACGGCTCGTCCATCAGGATGATCCGCGGCCGCAGGACCAGCGTGCGGGCGATGGCGACGCGCTGCCGCATCCCGCCGGAAAGCTGGTGCGGGTATTTGTGCTCATCGGCCTCCGCCAGGCCGACGCGGCGGATCCACTCGCGGCCGATGGCATAGCGCTCATCGCGCGGCACGCCGCGGCACTCCAGGCCGAAGGTGACGTTGTCGAGCACGGTCCGGTGGTCGAAGCTGGTGTAGTCCTGGAAAACCATGCCGCGGTCGGCGCCGGGGCCGGTCACGGGGCTGCCCAGGACGAGTACGTCGCCGGTCGTCGGCGGGTGCTGGGGGGCCAGCCCGGCGATCAGTCGAAGGATCGTGCTTTTGCCGCAGCCGCTGGGGCCGAGGACGGTGATGAACTCGCCATGATCGACAAGGTCTTCGACGGTGAAGGTCACGTCCTTGATGGCGGTGTAGGCCTTGGGCGTACCGGCGGCGTAGGTCTTGGTGACGTTGCGAAACTCGACGACGGGGGGGAGGGGCGATGCCGGCGCGGCACGGGGCCGGTCAACCGTGGCCGTGGAATCGGTCACGCTTCTCGCGCCGGAGTCGCCGGTATTGCGATGCGGAGTTGCGCCGCTCATGCGCCGGTCCCTCGCGCGTTGTCGGAGCTCGCACCCGGACCGTCAGCCGATGCCCCTGCGCCGGATGTCCAGAACAGCCCCTTGAAGTCCTCCCAGCGATGCACCACGACAGCGAACCCGCGATTGAGCATTCCGCGCCCGCCGTAGCGATGCGGGAAGAGGCTGCGTTGGATGAGAAACAGGATGCGGTCCAGCCCCAGGGCGATCAGCGGGATGATCATCAGGACGAGCAGGATGTGCTCGCGCTGGCCGCGGCGCTGGGACATGATGATGATGTCGCCGAGTCCGCCCGCCTCGCCGCCGAACTTGACCAGTTCCGCCAGCATGATGTAGCCGAACGCCAGGCCGAACAGCACTCGCAGCGAGTTGAACACCGATGGGATCGCCAGCGGCACGAGCACCTTCATGATGATCTGCCGCGTCCTCGCGCCGAGTGTAAAGGCCGTATCGACGTATCGCTCCTCCACGTCCGCAATGGCCCCGGCCGTGTCGGCGATGATGAAGGCGACGCATGCGATGAAGATGAACATGATTTTCTGCTGCTCGCCAATGCCGAACAGCGAAAACGTCAGCGGAATCAGCGCGGCGATGGGGATGTTTCGCCCCACCAGCGTCAATGGCGCCATGAATGCCCCGATCGGGCCAAAGCAGCCGCACGCGACGCCGATGGGAACGCCGACGATGCAGGCGAGGGCGAATCCCAGCACCACCCGCTTGAGCGTGACGCCGGTATTGCGCATCAGTTCGCGGTCGGTCCACAGGGTCGGGAATGCGTTAAAGGTCTCGGACGGGCTGGGCAGGACGGTCGGCCCCCAGATGCGCTCTTCCGGCACGCCGGAGGTCAGGATCGACCAGGCGCCGAAGACGCAGACGATGCAGGCGATGCCCAGAAGAATGATCTGGACCCGGCCGGCGGGCTTGCGCAGGCCGAACCAGCGGGCGCTTTGGGCGCCCGCGGCGCCGTGACTCGAAGCGCCGCCGGATGTCCCCGCCTTGGGCGTCAGCGGGCGATGATCGACGGCCGCGGCCAGGTCGTCTTCGGGCTTCCGCGCGCTTGGAGCCTTGGATGCCTGCGGTGGATTGTCCGGTGGTTGGTCCATGTCCGTCCGAGTGCTGCGATGCACCCTCTTATGTGGCACCGGTTTTCAACCGGTGTCTTCAATTGTGGCACTGGTTTGCAACCAGTGCGCGTAACCCTGCATCAGACCCCGGAAGGTGATCCACCGGTTGCAAACCGGTGCCACATCAGACTCACCGGTTGCAAACCGGTGCCACACCGGACTCACCGGTTGGAAACCGGTGCCACACCGGAACCGGTGCCACGCCAGAGGTCTACCCCCCCGCCTCGGCCGGGTAGACTTTCACCTCGACGCGGCGGTTCTTGGCGTGGTTCTCCGGGTCGTTGGAATCCGCCGGCCGGTCCCAGCCCATACCCTCGACGCCGAACTGGTTGGGATCAAGGCTGTACTTTTGTACAAGCTGCTCCATGACCGACTTGGCGCGATGCAAGGACAACTCTTTCACCAAGCTGGGCGGGACTTTCCCTTTCATCGAGCTGTCGGTGTGCCCTTCGATGACGATGCGAGCCGCGCCGAACTGCCCGACCAGCTTGGCGATATCCTCCAGTACGAAATCAACGTTCGGATCATACATTTCCTCGACATCTTTGCCGTCCACCTTCTTGGTGACCTTCTTGTGAAGATCCCAACTGTTGGGGAAGAAGTGGATAAAGACCGTGTTGGTAAGAATCTCTTCCTCGGCCCGGATTTCGCCCACCGTCGTCGGCGTGAACTGCATCTTGTACTCGTCCTTCTGGCTCGAGTACTTCGGCTCTTTGCCCAGCTTGTCGATGATCGAGTAATCCATCACCTGATCGAACGGCACCGGCTGATGCGTGATCGCGCCGATCCGGCGATAGAGGTAATAGGCCTGGTTCCAGACCCGCTCGAAGTTGGCCGGGTTGTTCTGATTGACGAAGAACTGATAGTTCTCGGCCCAGTTCGTGCTGTGGGCGTCGCCGAACATGGCGAGGGTGTCGCTGGGCGGCAGGTTGTAACCGGTCGCCATCAGTTCCGCGCAGTGCTTGCGGTTCGACTCGTCCTTCAGGTCGATCATGGCGTCGAAAATGCCGCGCACCAGTCCCTCGACGATGCCGGGATGGTCCTTGGCGAAGTCCGCACGGGCAAACCACACGTCGGCGATCAGCTTGTTCGCGGTCGCCGTAGTCACCAGCATCCGGTTGCCGCGCACGCTTTCAAGGTTGTAGATGTCCGGCGCCCAGGAAACGGCGCCCGCGATCGACTGCTGAGCATTAAACGCCGCCGCCGCCTGGAAGGCGTCCTCGGTGTAAACGAACTGCACCTCTGACGGCTGAATGCCCCCGGCGATCAGCATGTTCAGCGCGAAATACTGCGAGGGCGAGTTCTGTGCCAGTGCAATCGTCTTGCCGCGCAGGTCGGCGACCGTCTTGATGTTCTCCCGGACGACGATGCCGTCGCCGCCGTTCGACCAGTCGACCTGTTGATAGATGCGCGGCATGACCCGCGAGTCGCGCGGCCGGCCGTTGGTATCGACAAACCCCTCCATAAACAGCGGCACCATGTCCAGCGTCGCCCAGCCGATCTGCACGCTCCCGGCCGCGTAGGCGTCGCGCATGGCGACCGGGTTGTCGATCAAGACCAGTTCCACCTTGAAGGTCTGGCCGTCCGGCGTTTTCCACTCCTTGCCGGCGCGGAAGCCATCGTTGGCGAAGATAATCGGCCCCCACCCGGCCCACACGTTCAGCGCGAAGCGGACCGTGTTGTCTTCAAGCTCATATCCCGAGATGCCACGAACTTCCGGCAGCCGCTCGCTGGGAACGAACTTGTATTCCTTGACGGTGGTGACGCCGGCGGCGTCGGGCGCCTCGGCCGCGCCATCCGCGGGCTGGGCCGGTGGCGTCGTCGACGGCGACGAGTCGGACGCGGGCGGCTGCGTTGCGGCGGTGCGCGCTCCGTCCCCGGCGTCGTCGCCGGAACTCATCAGCCGATACCCCGCGAAGCCCACAAGGCCAATCACAACGATGGCCATAACCACGAAAAAAGATGCTTTCGGCTTTCCTGCCATAGTGTATCTCCTGTCTAACTATCCAACGCTACCAGCGTTGGGAATGTCGAATGGCGAATGGCTAAGGTTCAATGTCGAATGGCGAATGTCGAATGTCGAATGCAGAGAAGACGAACATGCTGCTCCAGCGTCAGACGGCTCCATTCTCGATCCCCATTTCCTCTGTCAGTGGTCTCCGGCTCCGGCCCGGATAGCGCCGCTCCGCTCCGATTTGCTCTTCATTCGACATTCGACATTCCTCCGCAGCCGGTCGTTTACGCTCCCCGTTCTGAAGGATCGCTGCACCGGCGCGAGCTTCATTCGTTATTCGCTATTCGACATTCGCTATTCCTTTTCGAGCGTCATCGCCTCCGCCAGGATCCGTTTCTCATAGATATCGGCCAGCCGCGCGTCGAGCTGCGCCCCGTCCGCCGCCTCGACGACGTAGCCGTTGACCTTCGACAGGAATGCGAACTTAGCGGGCGACGTGTCGAATGCAACAAAGTGGATCTCGACGTCGCCTTCCGTCTGGCCGTGCAGCGCGCGGGCGACCCGGTCGGGCGGCGGGCCGGACGTGTTCTCGCCGTCGGTGATGCAGACGACGTACTTCCGCACGCAGCCGGAGGCATAGAGCGCCTTGAAGCCTTCCTGCAGGGCTGAGCCGATGGCGGTTCCTCCGCCCGGCGCCGGTATGCGCGTCGCGGCCTCCGCGGCCGTGGCAGCGTCAAACGCCGCCAGCGGCATGACCGTATGGGCGGAGCTGCTGAAATTGAGCACGCCGAGGTGCAGCACGCGGTCGGGATGCTGCGTTTGCCACTGATCGGTATACGCCACGATCCGGTCGATCGCCGCTCGAGCGATCACGTGCTTGGGCTGTTCCGCGCCGCCGCGATCGCGCACCTTCTGGTTCATGCTGCCCGACGTGTCCACCAGCAGCACGACACCCGTGCACAGCCGCTGGTCCGCCTGGGGCAGGTCGATTGGGCCGGCGCTGACGCGCTTGCCCGACTGGCGCGACGGGGACCGACCTCCGGTCGATGACGACGAGTCACGGTCGCAACTTGGAAAGAACATGATGAGCGCCGCGATCGAGACGACGCCCAGCGAACACAGCCGTGCGAGTTGTCGAGATTGTCCGGTCGCCGACCTCATTCAAGTCACCTCCTGTCCTCGCGAGTCGACGGCAGGCGCGTCGCCCGGTCTGCTCCTTCGCTCGCCTCCTGGCACTCCGCGGCGCCCATCTCTGGGGAAGGATGGCGCTGCACCGACGGCCGCACAGAGCCCTTCCGAAGCAGGCAGCGCCAAACCCGCGCGACCGCGGCCACCGCCCCACGTCACCCCTGAAACGTCGTCTGACCGCGGGCCTTGTGCATGGCGCACAGCACCTGCATCAGGTCGTACGCGGTCAGTTCGGCCAGCAGTTTCGTGACCGATGCGTGCAGTTCGTCGTCAAGTTGCGGCTCGATCTCCTTCATCAGCGCCACCAGCCGCCGCTCCTGCGCCTGCACTTCGCCATCGTCGATGACGCCGTCGGCCATCGCCTCCATGAACGTCGTCATGGTTCGGGCCGCCTGTTCGATCACGGGCACGTCCGCGTTGGCGTCGAGCCAGCTTGACGGGCGGTCGTGGAAGCTGCGGCCGGGAGCAGCCGCCCGCCGCGTGGATGTTCCCTTTCGAGATGCGGGCTTCGCGCCGCGCTTCGACTTCTTCCCGCCAGCGCCGGCCGTCCCCCGCGCGGCGGCCTTTTTGCCCGTGCTCTTCTTCTTGCCGGCTGCCTTCTTGCCGCTGCCGGCAGTTTTCCGGGCGGCGCCTTTCTTCTTCGCAGAGCCGCGCTTCTTTGCGGCCGGGCGCCTGGCGGCCTTCTTCCCGGAGCCACCGGCGGCTCGCTTCTTGCTTGCCTTCTTTTTCGCGACTTTTTTCTTTCTGGCCATGCGAAAAATCCTTCGTGTTTCGAGTCGGTCGATATTTCGGCCGCGGCGACCGGACGCGGTCGTCGCTGGGATCACTGTGCTGGCTGCGCCGAACCAGGTACTCCGGTGCGGCCGCTCCCCGATCCGCCCGGCGCGGACGGTGCTGATCGCGTGGCGCCGGCCTCAGACCGGCTCCAGAGCTCACCGGTTGAAAACCGGTGCCACATGGTGCCACACCAGATCACTGCTCAATCAACTGTCGGATCGCGACCATCCGCTCCTGCAAGCGGGTGCGGCCGTCTGGTTTTTCCACCTTCTCACGCCAGGCCGGCGTCAGGAAACTCAGTTGCGTACACTCCAGCACGGCCGCGAGTTCCTGCATCTCCTTTTCCAGCCCCTGCACCGACGGGATGAAATCCGCCAGGGCCGCCTCCACGTCTTCCGGCCGAACTTTCTCGCGGCCGTCGGTCAGTGCACACCGCCGCGCCAGCACCAGCACGCTCTCGATGTCCGCCCCGCTCATCTCGCGGTGGGGCATGGCCGCGGCTTCGATGGGCCGTTCGAACCCGATGCGGTTCTTGCGGGCCATGACCTGGATCATTTCCGCCAGTTCTGCGTCGCTCTGCGGATAGAACAGCGGAATGTGAACCTCCGCCCGCCCCTGGCGCTTCAGGTCGATCGGCAGCAGGTCGGGTCGGCAGGTCAGCAACATCCACACGATCCGTCCGCGGTAGCGCGTGTCGCCCATCTGGCTGGCGATCATCGAGAAGACGCGGCTCGACGTGCCGGAATCGCCGGAGTTATCGCGATCACCGAGGGCCGCGTCCGCCTCGTCGATGATGACCACCACCGGACCCAGCGACCGCAGCACGGTCAGCACGTGCTCGAGATTCCCTTCGGTTTCGCCCACGTACTTGGAGCGGAAGTTCCGCAGCTTGACGCACGGCACGCCGATCGAGCCGGCGTAGCACTCAGCCAGAAACGTCTTGCCGGTGCCGACCGGTCCGCTGACCAGGTATCCCATGGGGGCGGCGTCGAGGTGGCCGCGGGTCAGCAGGTCGCCATCGGCCCGCAGCCGGCTCTTGGCGGCCTCCAGCCCGACCACCATGTCCAGCGTGTGCTTGGGCGTGATGAACTCGAGCAGCCCCTCGCATTGCCGCTCGATCAGATCCTTCTTGGCCCGGCGGAAGCCGGACGCGTCGATCGGGCCACCCTTCTGACGTGCGCGGGAGAGGATCACGTTCAGGTTTATCAGGCTGAGGCCGTTCGACATTTCGGCCAGTTCCGCGGCGTCGTGGCCGTCATGGTCATGGCCGCCCTGACCGTGATCGCCAGCGTGACGCCCGGCGGCCTCCGCACCGCCCCCCCCGGCGGCGGCGCCGCCCTCTGCCGCGCGGTCTGGACCGCTGCCTTCGGCGGTCGCTCCGCACAATCCGCATCGCCCGGCGGCGATCTCGACGTGCTCCGACTCGATAAACCGCCGCCGCGCCTCGGTATCGGGCATCGGAATCTCGACCGTCGCCACGTGCGGGCTTTGCACGAGCCGATCGTTGATCTCGGCCAGTTTGTCGGCCACCAGGCAGATGGCGACGTTGACCTTCTTCAGGTAGGGACTTTGCGCCCAACTCAGCAGCCGCACGAGGTTTGCCCCGGCCGCGGCGCTCATCATCCCGGCCCCCCCCGCCGGAACCAGATATTGGGCGTAATCGAACAGCAGCGCGATGCTGCGCCGCTCGGCCGGCTTGTCTTCGACCAGGTTGCGTTCCAGCAGCTTGTCAAAGAGCAGCAGGTTTTTGCCCGCTTCGCGCGTCCACTGCCCCATGTCGCCCAGCCGGGCAGTCAGATACGCAACCATATCTCGGAGGCGCTTCTGGTCGCTGCCGGCCTTGGGCCGCGTGCCGGCCGCCAGGTCGTATTGCAGCACCACGTCCCAAGAGCCGAAGATCTGCGACGCGAGAAAATCGAGTACGTTCGTATGCTCAATGCGCCCGCCGGCCTCGACCCGAACCAGATCGTGTACATTGCCGTGCAGCAGAAAGACGCAGGTCGTGCCGGAGAAATAAAGATTCGCCAGCTCCCGCGCCCAGGCGGGATACCAGTCGGGCAGCGTGCTGGGTGCGACCGGCGTCGTAGAGCGTTCCACTTAGGACTCCTCGGAAGGAGGGAGTGAGGGAGTTCCCGAAGAAGGGAGTGAGGGAGTAAGGGAGTGAGGGAGTAAGGGAAGAGCGGATGGCACGTCGAATCTGACATCCCGACGTTTCCGCATCCGACTCAGTCCTTTTTCCGAGGTGCCTTCTTCTAAATCACAGTGCGCGATTCGTAGCCGCTTCACTTCCGGGGGGATCGCGCGGGCTGAAGCCCGCGGCTCGGCGCTGGCGCGTGATCGCGCACGCTGTTTCAGGTGCGATGGGGAAGCGATTCGCGAGCCGGCAGAACCGCGCGATGTAGAACAATGTTGCATCGTTCCTCTTCCCTTACTCCCTTACTCCCTCACTCCCTTACTCCCTTCTTCCTCACCCCTGCGTCTGCGTATTCGCCTCGGTCACGGCCGGTCCAAGCTGCTTTGTCTCATCGGCAACAGACGACGTCTCCGGCGTCACCAGCCCGAGGTCCATCTCGAACTCGCGCAGGGCCTGATCGGCCATGGCCTGTTCCATCGCCTGCTCGCGCTGCACGTCCACAATGCCTTCGCTGGAAAGATCCGATGCGACCCGCGCCTTGGCCCGGTTGAGGCTGATCTTGTCCTGAATGACCGATTCGATGGCGCCGAAGTCCGTCGTCACGTCGAAGTTGAACGACTGAGCCAGCTTGGCCATCTCACCCTCGGCCTTGCTCATCTTCAGTTCGGCGTCGTACTTCTGGATCTTCTCACGTACCTTGGCCAGCTTGCCGGTAGCGTGCTTGATCTTGGTCAGGTTGTTGTTGTAGGCCGTCTCGTGCAGCGTGAGCTGCTCTTCGTTCTCGACGAGTTCCGCCCGGGCCTTCTGAAGTTCCAGCGCGAACTTGGCGGCCGTCTCGCGATCGCCGGCTTGCAGGTAGGCTTTGACCTTGGCCTCCAGGTTGGCGACGTGCCGCTTCGTCGTCGCGACCTGACGGCTGACCCGTTCCACCAGGGCGCGGTACTGCTCTAATCCCTCGCGGCCTTCCTTCATCTGGGCGACTGCCTGGTCGTACTCGTATTGCATCTGAGCGATGGGATCGGCCGTCCAGAAAATGTTGGCCAGTTTGTTGATCTGCGCCATCACCACATGCCAGAACTTGCCGAGAATCATGGTCCGACCGCCTTTCGGGATGGAGGCCACCAGACGGTGGCCCCGCGACACGAGCCGCCGCCGGGTTGACCGCCCCCCGGCGCGACCTGATGCCGGGGTTATGCGGCATTCGACCGATTCCGTCAATTACACCGTCGGCGGTGCGATTATCACGGCGACCTGGAGCCTCCGTGCTGACGGGGCCATGATGCCGGACGCGGGTTTCCGGCGATGGTCTCGACAAGGCAGTTCCGGCGACCGTCCGCTCGTAATCGCAGGGGCAGGGTCGCGGCCGCGCAGAGACCGGGGAGGCGACCGGTGGTACACGTGAGTTTGGAGACGTTCCTGCGCCCCGGCCACTTCGGTCCGGTACGCATCGGCGTGCACGAAACCGAAGTCGAGCGACTGCTCGGCCCGTCTGATCTCCAGACCAGCGGCGGGTCGCGCAGGGCAATGGGTCGTAAGCCGACGGCCCAGCCGGCTCGTCGTGCAACTGCAAACAGCCAACCGGCCCGACGGGTGGTCCGCCGGGCCGGTCGCGTGCATCGAACATGTGAGCGCGCACGCTCATCCGCGTCGCGGATCACCCGCCGCAGGACGAGCGCTTGCCCTTCACCTTGCAGAATCCGTTCCCGCCGCCCGGGCAGGACAGGCGGGTCTTAACCTTCTTGTCGCAGTCGTTGACGTCCTCGCACTCGATCTGCGTACGCAGATCCGCGCCCCGCTCCGGACAGGTCTGGCAGCCCTTCTTGCCGGCGCTCTTCTTGATCGTGTAGACGCAGCCGGCGCCGCCTTCGCAGACCTGCACTCGAGGCATCAGAAAGTTCGAGTAGCCGCTCGCCCGGTCGGCGCCGCCGTCCAGCACCTTGAACGGACCCACGTCAAACCCCTGGTTCGGGTCCAGGTTCGGGTTGTTGAAGTTCAGAAGCTCCATGCTGTGAACATTGAAGCCCCAGTCGGGCACAGCCTGGAAGGCGATGTCGTAGCGGGTGCCGGGCTGAAAGGTGAAGTTGATCGGCACGTCGTGATACTCCATCCCCCCGCCGGCCGGCACGAAGATCTGCTCACGGGCCAGTTCGTTCCCGCGGACGTTGCCGTTCACCTCGCGGATGATGCAGAGGAGATCGTGATCGGCGCCCGACTGGTACACGATTCCCATCGCGTTGACGCTGACCTGGCTGTTGATGTCCACCGCGACGCTGCGGTCCGTCTCGCCGATGTTCGAGTAGGCCCCGCGGCCCAGGTTCATGTCCAGTTCAAGACAGCCCGACGCCTGCGGGCCCTGGACGGACTCGAAGCCCACGTAGTCCGATCCGGGATATCCGGCGGGCACCTGCGTCGAGCCTCCGGCCAGCGCGACCTGAACCAGACCCGCGGCCACCACGAGGGCCGCGCACGACTTAACCCAGTTTCTCATTTCAGTGATCCTCCCAAGCAGACGGATGATACGCCGCAGACGCCGACGGCTGACACGCTCAGATCGCGGCGCCCGCGCCAGCAAGAACCGTGCCAGCATCGTACTTGAAACGGTGTCCGCGATTCAACAGGCGACCCGCGCGGACGTGCCGGTGCGCGGCTCGGCCGGGCTGCGGCGCTCCACCCGCGAGCATCCGGAGATTTGCCGGAATCTTCGCGCCGGTTTGACGCATTCTTAATGTCGGTGTATACTTCCCGGTCTGCGTCAGGAGCGACGGCAGACATCGGTACTTCCGGTTTTTCTTTTCCGGCCGACGCGAGGATCTGCGGTCGCCGTCGAGCCGAGATTGCCCAAGACTTTAGAATCTCCCCCCGTTGTCGAGTCTTGAGTCCATCAAGGCGGAGATCCTCTCACGGATCACCATCGTGGATGTCGTCCGCGATCGCGTGTCCCTGCGCCAGCGGGGCGGGCGCTGGATCGGCCTGTGCCCCTTCCACTCCGAGAAGACGCCGTCGTTCCACGTGATCGCCGACAAGGGCTTCTTCAAGTGCTTCGGCTGCGGCCGCGGCGGCGACGCTTTCACGTTTATCCAACTGGCTGAGAACGTGGACTTCAAGGAGGCGCTGCGCATCCTGGCCGACCGCGCCGGTGTCGAGATGCACCTGACCGGCCGCCCGCGGCCCGCGGGTGAACCCGGCCGCGCAGACGTCGCCAAAGTCTGCGCGTGGGCGTTGACGTTCTTCCGGCGGGAGTTGGCCTCGTCGCCGGCCGCCGCCCACGCACGGCAGTACGTGGCGGGTCGGAACATCAGCGGCCAGACCGCGGAACGCTTCGGTCTGGGTTTCGCGGCGGGTGAACTCGAGCCCCTGCTCGGCGCCGCCCAGCAGGCCGGCTTCGTCCCCAAGGCGCTGGAGGCGGCCGACCTCGTGCGTACCAACGAGCGCGGCCTGTACTGCACCTTTCGCAACCGGCTCATGTTCCCGATTCACGACGTGATGAACCGCACGATCGGTTTCGGCGGCCGGACGCTGGCCGATGACCCGGCCAAGTATCTCAACACGCGCCAGAATGCCCTGTTTGACAAGGGTCGCAACCTCTATGGGATCCACCTGGCCCGCGGGCCGATCGGCGAGCGGAAGCGGTCAATCCTGGTCGAGGGGTACACGGATTGCTTGGCGGCGCACCAGGCCGGTTTCACGGAGACGGTCGCCACGCTGGGGACGGCCCTGACCGACCAGCAGGTCGACCTGCTCCGGCGCTATGCCGAAACGGTGGTCGTCCTGTTCGACGCGGACGCCGCCGGGGACGCGGCCGCGGAACGGGCCATCCGCGTGGCCATGCCCCGGCACCTGACAGTCAAGCTGACCCGGATTCCGGACGGCAAAGACCCGGCTGAGTTCTTCCAAACGCAGTCGGCTGAGAAGTTTATGGGCGTTTTGAATTCGGCCGAGGACGCGCTAGAATTCAAGTGGCGGCGGACGCGCCAGCGCTTCGGGGAAGAGGCGGACGGTCGCCGCAGGCGGGAGGCTGTTGACGAGGTCTTCGAGCTGGTCGCCGACGCGTTGATTTCGGGCGCCGTGCCTGATGTCGACCGAGGCACGCTCCTGGATCCGGTCGCACGGATCGTCCACATGACGCCGGACGAGGCGGAGAAGCTCCTGAGGGAGCACCTTCGACGCCGCCGTCCGTCGGGGCGGACGGCTCCGGAGGGGGCTTCGTCGCGCGATACCCGGCCGACCGACGCGGAACAGGCGGGACTGACCCAGATTCTGGAAGTCCTTCTGAATGAACCTGCGCTTCTGGAGACGTGTCGGGAAGTGTTTGAGCCCGACCGGCTGGCGGATGCGCGCGACCGGCGTATCGGACAGATGGTCCGCCGCATGGCAGATGACTTCGGCGAGTTTCACCTCTCGGAGGTGCTCTCGCTGTGTGAAGAGCCGGATCTGGCCGCGCGGGTCACCGACCTGGCGACGCGGCGTCCGGCGGACAGCGACTTTGCCGGCCTGATCGAAGCAGCCCGCTTCCGGCTGGAGGAAATTGCGAGGCGACGCCTCGTGGATGATAACCGTAGCGACCTGGCGCTCGTGGGAGAACACGCGCGACGGGGATCGAGGTTTCTGGGGGCAAGGAAGTCTCGCGTGATCCGGACGCTTTCCGGGACGGGTGCGGAGCCCGGTCCGCCGCCGTCGCCGTAGCGCGACGGCATCCGATCGGCGGAAGCAACGGCAGGGCTCGAGGGTATCGAGACAGCGGCAACGGTGGTGGAACAGATCGCTTCTGACCTGGCAATTTGCGGCATAATCACCATTGTGCAACCGGGGCACGGCGGCGTATCAAGGACATTAAGATTTCATTAAGACAGGGCGGCGAGAGAGAGTGGAGTCTTCTTCAATGAGCGAAACGGCAGTCATCGCGGATCCGATCGAAGCTGCGATCGGGACGCTGATGGAGCGGGGAGCGCAGCGCGGGTACGTCACCTGGGACGACATGAACAACGTCCTCCCGGACGACGCGATCGACCGGGACGTGGTCGAGCAGCTTCTTGCGCGATTTGAAGAGGCGAAAATCGAGGTTCTTGACGAACTCGATGCCATCGCCTTCGAACGCCGTCGCCGGCCCAACAAGGGCAAGGGCCGTGGCGAGGGCGACGGCACGGACGAGTCCTCCCACGAGGAGTCGGCGCCGGCCGCCGAGTCGTCGGGCAAGCGCATCGACGACCCGGTCCGGATGTACCTCACCCAGATGGGCGAGATCCCGCTGCTGACGCGGGACGAGGAAATCCGCCTCGCCAAGAAGATCGAGCTGACCCGCATGGCGTTCCGCCAGAAAGTGCTCGAAATTCACTACGCCTCGCGCCTGGCCGTCGACATCCTCGAACAGGTGCAGGACAGCCGGCTGCCGTTCGACCGGACGATGAAAATCTCCACGTCGGAGCACGCCGCCAAGACCCGCATCCTCACCCGCATGCCCGGCAACCTCGCCAGCGTCCGAGCCATGCTCGACAAGAACGAGGAAGCCTGGGAGGAGCTGAACGCGCCGCGCGTGGCGGCCGCGAAGAAGAAGGAAATCCAGAAAGCCATGAAGCAGCGGTGCCGCCGGGTCGCCAAGCTGCTGGAAGAGCTTTCGCTGCGGACCAGTCGCATCCAGCCCCTGATGAAGCGGGCCCGCGGCCTGCACTCCAAGATGCTTCAGCTTGAACGCCGGCTCTCGGGCCAGTCCAAGCGGCAGTCGATTCCGTACGAAGACCTGGTCGCCATGAAGGAGGAACTGGCGGGGATCCAGTCGCTGTGCCTGGCCAAGCCGAAGGATCTGGGCGAATCACTCAAGTCGATCCAGCGAGTCTTCGGCGAGTACGAGCACGCCAAGCGGCAACTCTCCGGCGGCAACCTGCGCCTGGTGGTCAGCATCGCCAAGAAATACCGCAACCGCGGCCTGTCCTTCCTCGACATCATCCAGGAGGGCAACACGGGACTGATGCGCGCCGTCGACAAGTACGAGTACAAGCGCGGCTACAAGTTCAGCACGTATGCGACGTGGTGGATTCGTCAGGCCATCACCCGCGCCATCGCCGATCATGCCCGCACCATCCGCATCCCGGTCCACATGATCGAGACGATGAGCCGGCTGCGCAACATGCACCGCGAGTTGCTCCAGGATCTGGGCCGCGAGCCGACCATCGACGAGATCGCCAAGAAGGCCAAGATGCCGCTGTCGGAAGTGCGGCGCGTGCTGAAGATTTCGCGCCAGCCCATCTCGCTGGACCGCCCGGTCGGTGAGAGCGAGGACTCCTACTTCGGCGATTTCGTCGAAGACGACGCGGCCG
Source organism: uncultured Phycisphaeraceae bacterium (assembly GCA_964648365.1). Taxonomy (GTDB): domain Bacteria; phylum Planctomycetota; class Phycisphaerae; order UBA1845; family UBA1845; genus SURF-32. The sequence goes on along the minus strand of CAZYLK010000001.1, from coordinate 34,984 downwards.
AGTCGCCCATCACCACGGCCGGCAGCGAGATGCTCCGCGACCGGATCGAAGAGGTGCTCAAGACGCTCACCTACCGCGAGCGCGAGATCATCAAGCTCCGCTACGGCATCGGCGACGGCTACACCTACACACTGGAAGAGGTCGGCAAAATCTTCAAGGTCACCCGCGAGCGCGTGCGGCAGGTCGAAGCCAAAGCCATCCGCAAGCTCCAGCACCCGGTCCGCGCGCGGAAGCTGGAGGGCTTCCTGGACACGCTCAGCCCGGATGAGCCGCAGGCGGTGTAGGTTGAATGGCGAATGGCGAATGGCGAATGGCGAATGTCGAATGACAGAGGGCGCCATGTGTGCGCGTCTGAGCCGGGACGGAGGCACGCGTGACAATCGACCAACTGCGCGAAGTTCACCGGGCGGAGCCGTTTCAGCCGTTCAAGCTGCAGTTGGCCAACGGCGATGAGGTAAGCGTGCCGCATCCAGAGTTCCTCTGGTATCCGCCCAGAGCCAGTCGGACCATCTACGTCGCGGTGTCCGACGAGTCTGCGAAGGTCATCGACCTGTTGCTCGTCGCGTCGATCGGGGTTGGCAACGGGAAGCCCTCCGAGCGGCGGAAGCCAACGTAGCGCGGAATCACCTCAAGAAAGTCCGGCACGAGTCCTCCGAATCGGCGTGTCGAGCCGTACGGGAGCCGGCGATCCTCAACCGTGCGGGACTGCTGCAGGGCGCGTCAACGGCACCCGACTGAACACTGAACCAGAGCTGGAATAGGGCTGGCTATCGCGCGCGAAGCTGGCTGGCCCGATAACTCGTCGAACGCGCCGGACGCGAGCGTCTTGACTTTACGTCCATTATAGCATACATTACAACCAATTACGAGCGCATTCATGGACGCTACAGAATGGACGCACACCGACGCGACATGAAGCTGCCCATCCCGGTCAAGCAAGCCCTCCACAGGCTGGGCCGGGATATCCGCGACGCTCGGCTGCGACGGCGGATCGCCACGTCGGTGATGGCGGAGCGTGCGTCGATCAGCCGGACGACGCTCAGCAAGATTGAAAAGGGCCATCCCGGCGTTTCGCTGGGCAATTACGCCACGGTGCTGTTCGTCCTGGGTCTGTCGGATCGACTGGCCACACTTGCCGACGTGACGACCGATTCGGTCGGGCTGGAACTGGACGAGGAGCGCCTGCCGCAGCGGATTCGTCGGCGGACGAAACGCACGTCCGGCCCTTCCGGCGAGACCTAGGGACGCTGATGGACACGGAAGCCCTTGTTTACGTTGATCTGGGCGGGGAGGCGGTGCCGGTGGGCCGTCTGTGGGCGCGCACGCGTAAGGGCCGTGAAAGCGCGAGCTTCGAGTACGACGCAGCGTGGCTGAAGCATCCGGAACGCTTCGCGCTGGAGCCTGCTCTGCAGCTCGGCCCCGGTCCGTTTCACACTGCGGCCGACAGGGTCATGTTCGGCGCGCTCGGAGATTCTGCGCCGGATCGGTGGGGACGCGTGCTGATGCGGCGCGCTGAGCGACGCCGTGCGGAACGTACCGGGACGACGCCACGGTCGTTGCGGGAGATCGACTACCTCCTGATGGTCAGTGACGCGGCGCGACAGGGCGCCCTGCGCTTCGCGCTGGAGCCCGGTGGCCCGTCCCTCGCGGCGGGTGATGCAACCCCCATTCCGCCGCTCGTCGATCTGCCGAAGTTGCTGTCTGCTGCCGAGCGGGTCGGCGCAGAGTCGGACACTGACGAGGATCTGCGCCTCCTGCTCGCTCCGGGGTCGTCGCTGGGCGGCGCACGGCCGAAGGCGTCCGTGCGTGACAAAGACGGCCGACTGGCGATCGCCAAATTCCCGCACAAGGACGACGACTATGACACGGTGCGATGGGAAGCGGTAGCCCTGAGCCTGGCGGGAATGGCAGGCATTTGGGTTCCGGATTGGCGCATCGAAGTGGCCGCGGGCAGGGTCGTGCTGCTGCTCACCCGGTTTGACCGCTCCGGACAGGGAAGGATCCCGTTCCTGTCCGCGATGAGCATGCTTGGCGCGGCCGATGGAGAAACACGGAGTTACCTGGAGTTCGCCGATGCACTGCGGCAGTACGGCGCGACACCCAGAGAGGACATGCAGGCCGTCTGGCGGCGGATCGTGTTCAGCGTGCTGATCTCCAACTGTGACGATCATCTTCGCAATCATGGCTTCCTGTACGAGGGACAGAACGGCTGGAAACTGTCCCCCGCTTATGATCTGAATCCGGTGCCGGTCGACGTCAAGCCGCGCATTCTGACGACCGCCATTGACACGGAAGACTGCACGGCCTCGTTGGAGCTCGCGTTGAGTGTTGCATCGTACTTCGAGCTGCCGCCGGTCGAGGCTCGGTCGGTCACCGGCGAAGTCGGGCACGCCGTCGGGCGCTGGCGCGAAGTAGCTGCCGGACTCGGTCTTACGGCCAGTCAGATCGAACGTATGGCAACTGCGTTCGAGCACGACGACCTGCGCGCGGCGCGATCGATGGCGGTCCGGAGTTGAGCAGCGAACTCACGTCACGCACTGTCAACTGCCGGCCCCGACAACTCCGATCGCCCCAACCAGAAGCACGCCAGCGGCGCGGGGATCGTCAGCAGCCTTGTGCGACCAGCATCGTGGTCAACGTCGTGAACTGAAAAATCGGTCGGGTCGCGCGTGATCACGTAGCCGCGTTCGACGCCGCGGGCTTGGCAGAACTCGACGATCCCCTTCAGTTCGGCGGTGCCCGTGTGCGTACGCTCTCTGTACTTGATCTCAAACGGAACCAGCTCACCCTCGACATCGGCGATGATGTCTACCTCGTGGCCATGCTTTCCACGCCAATAGGAGAAGCCGATGCTCTGCGTGTAGTAGCGAGTGAAGACGTGCTTGAAGAAGGCCGTCTCCACGGCGCGTCCGAGTGCGGGCGCGTCCTCAAGAAGACTCTTGCCTTTCAGCATCACCCCCGGCGCGATGGCGGCGTCCGCCAGGTAGAACTTCGGACGCCCGCGCAGCACCTGCTTGCCGTAACCGAACGGCCTCAGGCGATACACGAGGTGCGTTGCCTCAAGAAGGTCGAGAAAGCTGTTGACGGTGGGGCGCTTCATCTCCAGCGCGGAGCAAAGTTCGGCGACGTCAAGCTGACCCCCGTCATGCAGGCACAGGTACAGAAACAATTGCTCCAGTTCGAGAATACGCCGCACGCCGAACAGGGCAGTCATGTCGCGCTTGAGCACCTTGTCGACGATGTCCTCACGCATCAGCTTCTGAGCCTCCGGGATGCTCCGCTTGAGCGCCGTCTGCGGGAAGCCGCCGCGAAGGAGGTATTCATGGAAGTGGGCGGTCAGCGGCCGGGCGTCTTCGGCAAGCTGAGCCAATTGCGGCGGACTCCATCCGAACATCTCGCGTAGTGATCGACCCTCGGGCAGTTCGGGGATCTGTAGCTTATTCAGTTGGAGATACTCGTAGAACGAAAGCGTTGCCAGACGAATCGTCTGCCATCGCCCGACGCCCGACTCCTGGCCCTCGCGAACCAGCGGCGTCGCCGAGCCGGTCACGGCGACGCGACGTCCCTTGGCAAAGTCAACCTGGTGCTTGATCCAGGTCTGCCAGTCCTTGGTCATCTGGATCTCGTCCAGGAACAGGAATTCCGCGCCCGGCTGCGCCGGCTCATACTCACGCCAAAGCCGCATCACGGCCTCCAACCCGGCCAGCTTCAACAGAGGATGATCAAACGTGGCATAGAGCACGTTCGCGGGTGGGACGTCATGCTCGAGCAGGTGGTCGATCGCTTGGAGGAAAAGCGTCGTCTTGCCGACCTGGCGGGCACCGGAGAGCAGGAGCGCACGCCCACCCGGCGGTTCGTCGGCCCACGCTAAAATCTGCCGAAGCGCCGCCCGGTGCCAGTCCGGGAGGTCCGGGAATCGCCGCCCCCGCCACCAGGGGTTGAACTGGCGCAGCACCGCGAAGAGCTCGGCTCGTGAGGCGATCATAGGCATAAACTACCTATTGATCGGCGCCAAGTAAAGTATACTTGCGCTAATTCGACGAATTAGTACATCTTGGCCGTCAGAGTGGTACCTCCGGCGGATCGCGTGGCAGCACGGGATCGCGCCGAGGCCCGGCGGATGCGGAGTCTCCTGCACTACTCGCCCTCCGCCAGCGGCTCGTCCCCCGCGGCGGCGTCCAATTGCTCCCGCCACTCCGCTCCCGCCGCGTCGTGGCCTGCGCCGGGGTCAGCCTCGTGCCACGCGGCGTAGAGGTCCACGAGTTTTCGGACGCAGTCGAGCTGCCGGCCTGGGAAAGGGCCCGGGGTCTGGGCGAACAGCCCGTGGGCTTCGAGCAGGTTTGCCTCCGCGGCGGCGTACTCGCCCTGCGCCATCCGCACCTTGGACAGCGTCACCAGCATCCCGGCGAACTGCCAGGCGTCGGACCCGGTGAAGGCGGCCCGAAAGTGCTCCTCGTTGGCGGCCAGCAGTTCCTCCGCGTCGGCAAACTTGCCCTGAGCCTCCAGCAGGGAGCCCATGGTCAGCGTGGAGAGGAGCGTGCCGCGGTGGGCATCGCCCAGGAGGCGCCGGCGCTTCTCCAGCGCCTCGCGTACGAACGGCTCGGCTTCCTCGAGCTTTCCTTCGTCGCGCAGAATGCCCCCGAGATTGCTCATCACGACCAGTGTGGCCGGGTGCTCATCGCCGAGCACGCGGCGTAGTTTTTCCAGCGTCTCGCGAACGTAGGGCTCGGCCTCACTGAGCTTGCCCCGGGCCCGCAGCAGGACGGCGAGGTTGTTGATCGAGTTGAGCGTGAGCATGTGCTCTTCGCCCAGAACGCGCCGGCGACCTTCCATCGCCTCGCGCAGGTACGGTTCCGCCTCGTCGAGTTTGCCCAGGTCGCGCAGGAGATTTCCCAGGTTGCCGATGGCGATTAACGTGCTCGGGTCATCCTCGCCGAGTACCCGTCGGCGCTTCTCCATCACCTCGCGCTGAAGAGGTTCCGCCTCGCTGAGCTTACGCTGCGAGTGCAGCAATATGCCGACATTGCTGATCGCCGTGATCGTGTCGGGATCGTCGTCACCCAGCAGGCGGCGCGACGTTTCCATCGCCGCGTACAGGTATGGTGCGGCCTCATCCAGCTTTCCCTGGTCGCGCAGAAGATCCCCCAGTTCGATCATCGCATGAAGCGTGTCCGGGTGGTCCTTGCCGAGGGTGCGCTCGCACTTTTCCAACGCGTCGCGGAGATGGCCTTCGGCCTCATCGAGGTCGCCTCGTGCGTGCAGCACCCGACCCATACCAACCTGTGACGCAAGCAAGGAGGGATCGTCTTCCGCCAAAGCGCCCCGGCGCGTCGCCAGCGCGCTGGTTTGCAGCGGCAGCGCGGCGTCATACAGCCCGAGATCCACGTAGCGATCGGCCAGCACCTGACGCAGTTGCGCATCGACCAGCGGCTGCTGCTTGAACTGCTTGTCGATCGCGATGATCGCCGGACGGAGGATGGTCTGGTCGATCAGGTCGCGGGCGGCGTCGGTGGCATTCACGCGCTGCCACAGGCGGCGAAACTGCTCCAATTGCGCCGCCCGTTCAGCTTCGGGCACCGGCGGGAGCGTGGCAGCCAGGGCCTGCTCAAACTTCGTGATCACGTCGTCGGACAGCAGGACGCCCGCGCTGGTGGGGTCCACCTGTCTGAGCATCCGCTCCTGAAACTCGGAGACGACTTTGAGTTCTTCCGCTCGCTTGCGAGCCTCGCCTTCGGCGCGGACCGCGCGGTCGCGCTGATCGCGCGCGACGGTCGCCTGCCAGGCGAAGCCGACGATGCCTGTGACCAGCGCCATTGCCACGGCCGCGGCCGCCGTGACGCTGCCGCGATGGCGGCGGACGAACTTTTTCATCAGATAGGCCGTGCTGGGCGGCGCCGCGACGACAGGCGCTCCGCTGAGATAGCGCTGGATGTCCATCGCCAGACCATTCGCCGTCTCGTAACGGCGGGCTCGGTCCTTCTCCAGCGATTTCATCACGATCCAGTCAAGTTCTCCGCGGATGGTAGAGCTGAGCCGTCGCGGCTCGATTCGGCGGCTGGCGGCGATACCTTCCAGTGTCTGGGCCGACTGGCTGAGCCGCGTGCTGGGCTTCGGCGGATCGACTTCGCGGATGAAGCGTTGCAATTCGCCCGGCACCGCCGATCGCAACGACCTGGAATCGAACGGCGTCACACCGGTCAGCAGCACATAGAGCAGCACTCCCAGCGAATAGACGTCGGTCCGCGAGTCGATGTCGATGAGCCCTTCCGCCTGCTCGGGACTCATGTACTCCGGCGTGCCGATGAGCGTGCGCTGCTCGGTGTAAAGGGTCTTGTCCGTCAGCCGCGCGGCCGTGGCCTTCGCGATGCCGAAGTCGATGACCTTCGCCAGCGGCCGGCCGTCCTGCGTCGAAACGAGCACGTTCGACGGCTTGATGTCGCGGTGGATGATGCCCTTGTGGTGGGCGTGCTGCACCGCGTGGCACACCTGCATGAACAGCTCCAGCCGCGCGGCGATGGAGAGCCTGTTCCGATCGCAGTAGTCCGTGATCCGCTCGCCCCTGACGAGTTCCATCACGAAGTAGGGCCGTCCGGTTTCGGTCGTTCCGGCGTCGAGCACCTTGGCGATGCTGGCGTGATCCATCACGGCCAGCGCCTGTCGCTCCTGCTCGAAACGGGCGATGACCTGCCGGGTGTCCATGCCGAGCTTGATGATCTTGAGCGCAACGTCTCGCCGGACGGGTTCCTTTTGCTCGGCGAGCCAGACGGCGCCAAACCCCCCTTCCCCGATCTGCTCGCGCAGCGTGTAGCGGCTTATGGTCTGGCCGGGGTGCTCTGAGGGGGCGAGGTGCTGCCGTCCCGGCCAGCGCGCCTCCTCCTGCGGAATCGTCGCGTCGGGATCCCCCGGCGGCGACGTTACGGTTTGGATCGCTGCCACCGTCGGCGGGTGATGGCCCAACAGCGACTCAACCCGGCGTCGTAGTTGTAGATCGTCGCCGCAGGCGAGCGTCAGGTAGGCGTCGCGCTCCTCGGCCTGCATCTTGCTGGCGTGCTGACGAATCTGTTCGGCGCTCAGTCGGTCGGGCAAGACACCTCTCCGGGCCGGGACTCGCCGCATGATAACCGACCGCCGGTCCGCAGACGCCTGTTTTTTTGCGCAGCCTTCATCCCCCCCGCGGAGCGCCCGACCTGTCGCGCCGGGTCGTCCGTCGGAGGCTTCGGGAGGCGGGCGGCGGCGAAGCCGGACCCCGTCCGGCGTCGGGCGCACGCCCGTCGCCCTCGCCACCGGGGATCTCGGTGGCGAGGGCGATCTGGATCTGTGTATCGCCGCCAGCGAAGGCAACACCGTTTCGCTCCTTATCAACCAGCGTTAGATTGTCCGGCGAATCGTGCCCGCGGGCGAAACGCCCGGATCAGCGTGGATTTGCACGGCCGCGGCCGGAGGGCGCTTCGCACGCCATCCGTCGTCTGCGGATCGCCCGACGTGTTGGAAGCTGCATCGTGAAGCCCGCTCCAGCCAACCCAGCCGCCGTCGAGCCGGCGCCGCGCGACTTCATCGCGCTGTCGCGGACCATTCTGCATCTGGCCAACCTGGGTTCGCCGCGATTCGAGTTCCTTCGCGACGTGTCGCGCATCCTCTTGCGGTTCAGCCGGTGCGACCGGCTCGACATCTGGTTGAAGAACCCGGACTTCACGTTCCGGTGGGCGGCCGAGGCCGGACCTCCGGAATCGTTCGGCTACGATCCGCAGGGCGCTCACGAGTGCGCGGTGGTCGGCCGGCTGGTCGAGGCCGTGTCGCGTGGCGAACTGGACCGCACGGCGCCCTGCATGACCCGGCACGGCAGCTTCTGGACGGGCGACCTGCCGCAGGTGCTGCGGGCGCTCGACGGCTCCGCACCCGGCGGCGCAGCGCCGGGCGGCGAGACGGCGACGGCGGATGTGGAACGGGCGTCAATGCGCTCGCTGCTGATCGTCCCGTTCGACCTCAACACGGCCGACCGCGGCACGCTGTCGCTGGGCAGTGCGGCCGCGAACTTCTTCAGCCCGGAGAGCATCGAACTGTTCGAATCCGTCGCCCAGACGCTGGCGCTGGCCATCGCCGATCGCCGCGCTCAGGCGTCGCTGCGCGAACGCGTCAAAGAGCTGACCTGTCTTTATCAGATCTCGCAGATCAACGCGGATACGGACCGGCCCGAGGAAGAACGACTGCAGCGCATCGTGGAGCGCCTGCCGGCCGCCTGGCAGTATCCGGAAGCGGCGGTCGCCCGCATCGAACTGCGCGGGCGGGTATACGAGACCGGCTCGATCGCCGGGACGCCGCACCGGATCGATGCGCCCATCGTCATCGGCGGGGCGACGTGCGGACGAGTCGAGGTCGCGTATCACAATCACCGCCCCGAGTTCGTCAGCAGCCCTTTTCTGGCCGAGGAGCGCAGTCTGATCGACGGCATCGCCCGCGAGATCGCCCAGTCCGTTGAACGAAACGAATTGCGGCAACAGCGGCAGCAGCTTGAAGCACGGCTGCGGCACGCCGACCGGTTGTCGCTGATCGGTCAGCTTGCGGCGGGAGTCGCCCACGAGATCAACGAGCCGCTGGGCAGCATCCTGGGCTTCGCCCAGCTTCTGCGCGGCTCGCCGGCCATCCCCGAGGGGCAGCGTCAGGACATCGACAGGATCGTCACCGCTTCGCTGCACGCCCGCGAGATCGTGCGCAAGCTGGTGCTGTTCGCCCGGCAGGAGCCGATGAAGTCGGCCGAAGTGGACGTGCCGCGCGTCGTGGGCGAGGCGCTTTCGATGGTGGAGGCGCGCTGCGCGGCGGCGGGCGTCGCGTTGACGGTTTCAGCAGGCGAAGCGGCCACAACGATCAGGGGCGACGCCGTGCAGCTTCGCCAGGTCGTGCTGAATCTGGCGCTCAATGCGGTCCAGGCCATGCCGGGAGGCGGGGCGTTGAAGGTGACCGTTGAAGCCGAGGCAGACGTGGTCGTGCTGACCGTCGCAGATACCGGGGTCGGCATGGACCAGCAGGCGCTGGCGAATCTCTTTACGCCGTTCTACACCACCAAAGACGTCGGCGAGGGAACGGGCCTGGGGCTGAGCGTCGTGCATGGGATCGTCACCGCGCACGGCGGGACGATCGCGGTTCAGAGCACACCGGGCGAGGGCACGACGGTGACCTGCCGCTTTCCGAAGTTCGGATCTGCACAGGAGGCGAGCCCATGACGGACCGCGGCGAACGCATCCTGGTGGTGGATGACTCGGCAGACGCCCGCGAGGTCTTGCAGCGGACGCTGTCGACGCGCGGCTACACCGTCTTTGCCACCAGCGGCGTGGCGGAAGCGGTGCGCATGCTCGAGACCATGCCGATCGACCTGGTCATCACGGATCTGCGCATGCCGAAGGCAACCGGGCTGGACCTGATCCGCCACGTCCGCGCCCATTTCGAGTTCACCGCCGTCATCATGATCACCGGCTATGCCTCGATCGACAGCGCCGTGTCCGCGGTCAAAGAGGGCGCCGAGGATTATCTGTCCAAGCCATTTACGGACGAGGAGTTGCTGGCGGCCGTGGGCAGCGCCCTGGAGAAGGTCCGTCTGCGGCGGGCGGCGCTGGCTGATTTCGACCACGCCCTCGGCGAGCAGTTCGGCATCGTCGGCGACTCGCCCGTCATGCGCAAGGTGTTTCGCGCCATCGCCAAGGCGGCCGCGGCCGATGCGACCGTCCTGGTGACCGGCGAGAGCGGCACCGGCAAGGAACTGGTGTCGCGGGCGATTCACTATCACGGCGCACGCGCGGCCGCGCCCTTCGTGCCCGTCAACTGCGCCGGCATTCCGGACGGATTGGTCGAAAGCGAACTGTTCGGACACGTGAAGGGCGCGTTCACCGGCGCGGTCACCACGCGGGCGGGCTTTTTCATCACCGCCGATCACGGCACGATTTTCCTCGACGAGATCGCCGAGCTGACCATGCCGATGCAGGCCAAGCTGCTGCGCGTCATCGAGGACCGGCAGGTGCAGATGGTCGGCGCCGCCCGGCCGCGCGAGGTGGACGTCCGCATCATCGCCGCCACCAACAAAGACCTGGCAACCCTGGTGAAAAAGGGCCTCTTCCGCGACGACCTCTTCTTCCGCCTCAACATCGTCACGCTCGAACTGCCGCCGCTGCGCGAGCGCGGTGACGACGTGCTGGCGCTGCTGCACCGGTTCGCGGCCGGCTTCGCCCGGCAGCAGGACAAGCCCGTGCCGCAGTTCACGCCCGCGGCCATCGAAGCCCTGCGCGGCCACAACTGGCCGGGCAACGTGCGCGAACTGGAAAACGTCGTCCACCGGCTGGTGGTCATGGCCGACTCGGACACGATCGACGTCAGCGACCTGCCCGCGCTGATGCGCTTCTCCGCCGCCGGCCCGCCGCGCGAGATCACCACGCTGGCCGAAGTCGAGATGAACCACATCCGCTTCGTCCTCGACGCTGTGCAGGGCAACAAGACCCGCGCCGCCGAACTGCTCGGCATCGACCGCAAGACGCTGCGGGAGAAGCTGAAGGCGGTGGAGGAGGGCGGGGACTGACTGGAAGCGCGCCTGATCGATGACGCGGTCAGCGCGTTGGAGCGGAGTTCCCGATAAGGCTATGATACGACGATGGCCAGTAGAGAATCGACGATGGGGAAGCGCCCGGCACGACAGGCGGCAGGGGACAGGCGCCGGACACGAACGGTGGGGGCGAGCACGGCCGGCCGTACCTCGCGTTCGCGAGTTCCGAAGTTCAAACTCGACATGGCTGAGACCTTTCCCAATCTGACCGCCGCGCCGATAGTCGAGGCCGTTATTCACTGGCGAGCGAGGGCGGCGAGATCGCTGCAGCCGCACGAACTACAGGAACTACTCACTCGGCGCCTTCCGGAGTATCCTAAGTGCCAACCCCAGCATTACCTCGAGTTCCAGGCACAGCTAGAAGGCGAGTCTGCTTCGACGGTTCTTCGGCGCGATACCGGGCACGGACTTCGGCTGACCTCGGAGGATGGCCGGCAGATCGTCCAGTTTACACGGGACGGCGTGGCATTCAGCCGACTGACGCCCTACGAGCGCTGGGACGCTTTCGCCGCAGAAGGCCAGCGCGTCTGGCGGGTCTTCTTGGAGTTGGCCCAACCTACCGAGATCCAGAGGCTCGGCGTAAGGTTCATCAATCGCGTCCTCCCGATCGAGCTGCCTGCGGTGGCTCGCAGTCTCGCGTCGCCGCCACAGTGCCTGGAGCCCTTGGGACTGCCGCTAAGCAGTTTCTTGTATCAGAGTCTGCACGACATTCCGAATGAGCCCCTGCGAATCAAGGTTGTGCAGGCGATCCAACCACCGGTCCCTCCAGGAAGTGGCGGAGTCGGACTGATCGTTGACATCGATGTGTTCACGACGCGTGGATTTCCGCCGGACGATGGTATCCTACAGGAGCTACTGCCCAAGATGAGATGGTTCAAGAACAAGGCGTTCTTCAGCCTCATGAGCAAAGCGGCGATTAACTCGTTCAAGCGACAGAAGCAATGATATATACTTGTGGATTCAGTGACGCGGCGCAGTACGTTGAGGATTCCACGCGGCTCAGTCGCCGTGAACTACACACGTCAAACGTGTTCGGCATCGCGAGCGCACTCCGAGATGAGTTGGGGACCGTCTGGGAGGAATGTCGCGAGCCGAACTGGGATGGCCACGATGCGCTTCCCGTCGCGCCCTGCGCGTTGCGAAATGCGTATCTCTTCCTCGAATCATTCCCGCTTGGCTATCCCGCTCCCTCAGTCGGCGCCGAGCCGGACGGCGAGATTACATTTGAGTGGCATCGGTCGGCCCGCCGAACGCTGTCCGTGAGCGTCAGTCCCGACGACGAACTGCACTTCGCCGCGTTGATCGGACCCAATCGAGTCTACGGGACACAAGTCTTCTTTGGCGACGTTCCCACAGAGATCATCGAGTTGATCCAGAGGGTCTACGCCGCATGATCGACCCGGCGAACGTACCTGATGTGGGAAGCGATGAGTTGTTGGCGCGATACGTCCTTCAGCGAAGCCACATTCGCGGCAGCGATCAGACCCTGAAGCCCGATGCGTTCATCCCCCATCCTCACACGGATCTGTCCGTTACCCGGCACATCCTCGCGACCGACGCCGAAGTTTGGTCGGTAGGACAGCAAATCGCCGGGGCGAGAGGCAGGACCCTCTATGGGCGGGGCGACTTTCGTACCGCTGTCTGCTTGAAGCATCAACTCGTTGTCAGAGCGGCGCCCATCGAGGGCAACCCGAACCACGCCGATGTATCCGGCTGGCCCGGCGACAAGCCGGCGCAGAAGTCGATCGCGCAGGAGATCGCCGCGGTGACGAGCTTCGTACCAACGGCGTCTGCTCTGTCATGAGGCAGCGGTCGGCCGCGGACGGGTAGCGAGGTTCCACGCGAGGACGGGTACGGGCCGGCCGTTAGAAGTCGACCTGATCCGCTGAGCCATCGCGCGAACGCCGCGCGGTGCGCTACTCCCCGCCGGTACATTTCGCCCCGCCTTCCCAGCCATTCGGCATCGCAGTCTCGCGCAGCATCGCAAACGGGCGCGCGCTCGTAACCTGCTTCAATTCAAGGCGTTAACCCGCCTGCCGCCGTTCGCGGCACGGATGCGTTTATCACCCCTTCCCCCGGCACACCTCCTGCCCATTTACCGTTGACGGCCGTCGATGTTGCGATTCGAGACCGTCGGATGATCCATGAGGATCGACCTGGAGGTGTGCGATGTACGACCCGAAGACTCAAGCAACGACTGTCATCCACCGGAAACGGGTCAGCCCGGCGGATCGCCCGCGGGAGACGGCGCCCGCCGCACCGGCCCCGTCCACGTCGCCGGCCGCGTCCGAGGAGCGCCGTAGCACGCGACCCGAACCGGACGTGCCGCGCGGCTTGTGCATAAGCTGCACGCTGGCGCGGACCTGTACCTATCGACTCGGCGCCGTCCGGCCGGTGATCTTCTGTGACGAGTTCGACGGCATTCAGGCGCCGGTCGCCATGCGGCGGTCGGAGCCGATCGCGGCGTCGCAGCTCGAACTCGGCGCCGAATCGCGGGCTCGCGGGCTGTGCGCCACCTGCGTCAAGCGCGACAGTTGCACATACCCCCGTCCTGAAGGCGGCGTGTGGCACTGCGAGGAGTTCGAATAACGCACGCCGCGCAGCGTGCCGGTACGGGGTTCGCCGACCGAAAGAAAAACACAAACCCGGATGCAGCGGTGCGACCCGGTGTGGCCGGCCCGCTGCATCCGTCCAGAAAGGCAGTTGATGCCATGGCAACGCATACCATCATCGAACAGTCGAGCACGTCACCCGGCGTGCTCGAGGAACGAAAAGCGCCTCGCGTGGAACCCAGGGACGATCGGCCGCGCGCACCACAGCCGCCGCCCCCCCCGGCCGCGCCCGCGGCGCCGCGGTCGCTGTTCGCCGACGTGATGACGCGGCTCGACCGGGCGGCGGACCTCATGCGGCTCGATCCCAATATCCGGAAGATCATCGGCAGCACCGAAAACGAAATCGTCGTCAACTTCCCGGTGAAGATGAACGGCTGTGACGTCGAGGTCTTCACCGGCTATCGCGTGCAGCACAACGACGCGCTCGGTCCCTTCAAGGGCGGGCTGCGGTTTCATCCGCAACTCGACATCGACGAAGCCCGGGCACTGGCGGCGTGGATGACCTTCAAGTGCGCCCTGGTCGACATCCCGTTCGGCGGGGCCAAGGGGGGCATCCAGATCGACCCGTCGAAGTACTCCGCCACGCAGTTGGAACGCATCACGCGGCGATTCGCCTACGCATTGGGCGACAACATCGGGCCTGACTACGACATCCCCGCCCCGGACGTGAACACGAATCCGCAGATCATGGCGTGGATCCTGGACACGTATCTGTCCACGCTGCCCCCGCACGAACGGCAGCGACACGTCCACGTCGTCACGGGCAAGCCGGTGGCGGCCGGCGGCAGCGCCGGGCGCGACAAGGCCACCGGCCAGGGCGTCGCGTACTGTGTGCAGCGCTGGGCGCAGGAGCATCGCCGACCGCTGGAAGAGGCGACGTTCACCGTGCAGGGGTTCGGCAACGTCGGCTCCTGGGCGGCCCGCCTCATCGCCGGCATGGGCGCCAAGTTGATCGCCGTTCAGGATGTGACCGGAGGCGTGCGCAACCGCAACGGCCTCGACCCGGAAGACCTGCTCCGCTACGTCAGCGTTCACGGCGGCGTCGCCCGCTATCCCGGCGGCGAGTTCGTGGACAACATCATGTTCATGCAGACGCCGGCCGACATCTTCGTGCCCGCGGCCATGGAGAACCAGATCAACGCCACCACGGCCCCCTGGCTGAACGTCTCGGTGGTGGCCGAAGCGGCCAACGGCCCGACCACACCCGAAGCGGACGAGATCCTGCAGAAGAAAGGCATCGACGTCGTCCCGGACATCCTGTGCAACGCGGGCGGCGTGGTGGTCAGCTACTTCGAGTGGCTGCAGAACAAGCGGAGCGAGTTCTGGGATCTGGAAGAGGTGGACTTCAAGCTGCGAAAGAAGATGAACCTCGCCTACGATCGCGTGCGCGACAAGGCCCGCGAACTGTCGATTGATTGGCGCACGGCCGCGTACGTGCTGGCGCTGAGCCGGCTGGAGAAGATCTACAAGGAGCGGGGGATTTTCCCGTAGCCGCCCCCTGCCCCGTCTGAAACATGTGTGTGGGTATCCCCGCGCGGCGCCGTATGCGAGCGCCGCGCGGGGCGTCGCGCCCCCAATGATGGGCGTGACGTGATCAGCGCCCGCCGCAACGACTTCGACCGCCAACGCCGATCAAGGATCCTCATTCTGCAGGTGCGGCAGGGGTCGCATGCGAATGCGATCGTCATGCACGACGGCGAAGTGACCGGCCCAGTCCAGTCGCTCGGCGAGCGCCGACAACGCCCGCGCATTGTCTTCAGACGGACTGGCACCGTTGAGCCGAAACAGTACGACTCCAGATGCGGCGGGAAGGCGCGACCTGAACGCCAACTCGCCGAAATCCTTGTCAAAGGTCACCAGAATTCGTTGTTCCATCTGAGCCCGCGCCAAGACAACATCGTCGCGAGCGCCAGGCGATTCCTGGGCGATCCAACTCACGTCTTCGCCACGACTGCGGAGCGCCTCCACCACCGGGCCGGGAAAGTTCTCGTTCGCGAGGAACCGCATTCGTCACCTCATCATGCGGGGTGGGCGTAGACCCGTTCCGAACGCAGCACGTAGCTGGCGTACGCAAGGCACGCCTGTACGTCCTCCGCTGTTATGTGCGGATACTGTCGGAGCACATCCTGTATCGTGTATCCGCGCGCCAGCAAGTCCACCACCAGTTCCACGCTGATTCGTGTCCCCTTGATCACCGGCTTCCCGACGAGGATGGCCGGGTCTACTACGATTCGTTTCCGCCAGTCCATGATTCCGCCTCGGTTGAGCATTCACCCGCGTGGTGAGTCCCTGCATCAAATGCCCAGTGAAAACTCATACGCCTAGTCTACCCCGCCGGCCGCGCCGTCGGAAGCCCCCATCGTTTCCGCGTTCCCACCGCCATGCCCGAGAGGCACGAGCGGGACGCTGCGCCGTCGAGCCTCATCGTCACGATCCGACCACGTCGAAACGCACCGGGCCTTCGGTCACCTTGAGGGCTCGGGTTTGCTACAATGGGAAAGGCCGACGGTGGTCGCCCCGGAGCCTATGACATGAAGACGCCCAGCCGTACGATTCTATCGCTCTCGCTCCTCGTTGCCGCGGCATCGCCGGTCGCGACGGCCTTCGCCCAGCGCCCCGACCTCCCTGCGTTCGAAGAGCGCGAGGACGGCGCCGTCGTCGCCGCCGGGCGGACGTTTGCCTCATGGTCCGATTACCTCGAATCCGACCTGTTTCGGACGCACGGAATGCGCTGCGCCACGCCGCCCGCCGGAGAGGCCGGGCCGGGCGCGCTCAACGACGATTGCGGCTACTCGTCCACAAACCCGAGAGACGTGTACGACCCCGGTGTCCGCCGGTACCGCATCCCCGTCGTCGTCCACGTGATCGAGCGCACCAACGGCCGCGGGGCGATCCCTGACGAACGGGTTCGCAGCCAGATCGACATCCTCAACGAGGATTTCCTCGCCCTGCCGGGCACCAACGGCCAGGACGGCACGGACATCCAGATCGAGTTCTTCCTGGCCACGACCGACCCCGACGGCAACCCCACCACCGGCATCACCCGAACCGTCAACAACACCTGGTTCGACGACGACGGCGACTACTACCGCGAACTGGCGTGGGATCCGCACCGTTACATGAACATCTACACCAACTCGCCGCGCGGCGCCCTCGGCTACGTGCCCTTCCTGCCCCAGGACGGCAACGTCGGCGGCAAGTCCGACCGCGTGGTGATTTTGCACAGCGTCTTCGGACGCAACGCGCCTGAGGCGCCGTACGACCAGGGCCGCACTGCCACGCACGAGGTCGGCCACTACCTCGGCCTGTGGCACACGTTTGACGGCGGCTGCCACAACGAGGGGCAGTGCTTCACCCGCGGCGACACGATCTGCGACACGAACACGCAGCGAGAACCGAATTACGACTGCCCGCGCAACCCCGTCTCGTGTTCCACGCCCGACCCCTACACGAACTACATGGACTACACCGACGATCTGTGCATGACGGAGTTCACGGCTCAGCAGGCGCGTCGCATCCGCTGCACGCTGGAGAGCTACCGGCCGGATCTGGCGGAAGTCGTCGAACCGGGAAACCGGTGCGTCTACTCCCTCAAGCATGCATCCAAGGCCCGCGGCGGATGCGATGCGTGCCCGGCACGCGGCGACCGTTTCGCCTCTGACACACGCTGCGAGCAGATCGCGGAATGCGACAAAAAGTTGAAGCTCCGCAAGATCGACTGCCCGGACGGGGGCGCCGGCGCGTGCAGGAAAGTGCGCGGCGTCCGCGAAAGCTGCGGTTGATGGCGACGGCTCAGGCAGCGACGACGCGCTCGCACCGCCCGGCGCCGGCAGGGACGCACCGTCCGATGGAACCCGCACTTACATCCGCCGCGACACTCTGAGGCCGATGAGGCTTTGCGCGGCTCCCTCGAAAGGGCCGGCCGACGCGGTCGCCGTCCACGGCCGCCCCCCGCTACTCCCCGTCGCGGCGCCGATAAGACGCCGGGTTGAGGCAGCGGGGAAGCGCCCGTATACTCCCCCCTTCGATTTGAGACCCCGCCGGGGTCGTGCGGTCCGGGAGTCGCCGGCCGCGGCGGCGGGCGTGGATGCGAAGCAGGGAGCCTATGGCGAAAGCTGAAGTCATCGAGATGGAGGGTACGGTGGTCCAGGCGCTGCCGAACGCGATGTTCACCATCGAGGTGGACGTCGGTCAGGACAAGCACCGGGTCTTGTGCCACATCTCGGGCAAGATGCGGAAGCACTACATCCGCATCCTGCCGGGCGACCGCGTCCTGATCGAAGTCTCCCCCTACGACCTCAATCGCGGGCGGATCATCTACCGGCGGTAACACCCCCCGGCCGGTTCAGCCCCTCGGTGTTCAACCGACGGCCTGACCTGCACGTCTACCACCGGCATAGCCCTTTGAGCCAGGTGGGTCACCGTTCGGGAGGCTGGCACGCGTGTTGCCACACCTCCGCATGGGACCGTCCCCTGGAGCCGCGGGGCCATGCACGAGCTGTCAATCGCGCTCAATATCGTCCACTTGGCGAGCCAGGAGGCCGCCGCGGCGGGCGGCCTGCACGTCGCGGCGATCCGCGTGCGGCTGGGCCGGCTGGCCGGCGTCGTCGCGGAGGCTCTGACGTCCGCGTTCGAGCTGGCCCGGCAGGGTTCGGCCGTCGCCGACGCCGCGCTGACCATCGAGGAGGTGCCGCTGCGGATCTACTGCGATGGCTGCGGCCGCGAACAGGCCGCGGTATCGGACTATGAGCCTCGCTGCGTCGTCTGTGGGACGCCATCGACGCAGGTGGTGGCCGGGCGGGAACTGGAAATCGCCGCGCTGGAGGTGCTCGAATGACAACGCGCCTGGTCGAAGTACGCCGGCAGATCCTCAAGCACAACGACGTGGTCGCACGCGCGCTGCGGAGTCGGTTTCACGAGGCGGGAACGTTCGTCGTCAGCCTCGTCTCCAGCCCGGGCGCGGGCAAGACGTCGCTCCTCTGCGAGGTGCTCCGACGCCTGGGCAGAGCCCATCGCGTCGCGGCGCTGGTCGGCGATCTGGCGACGGACAACGACGCCAGGCGGCTTTCCGCCAGCGGCGCGGCCGTGCGGCAGATCGTCACGGGAACCGTCTGCCATCTGGAAGCGGCAATGATCGAACGTGCGCTGGCCGGTGGCGATGAAGCAGAGCAACCGTGGCGCCTGGATGAGCTTGATTTTCTGTTTATCGAAAACGTCGGCAACCTCGTCTGCCCGGCCAGTTACGACCTCGGCGAAGATCTGCGGCTGGTCCTCGTGTCGACCACCGAAGGCGAGGACAAGCCGCTGAAGTACCCGACGATCTTCAACACGGCCGACGTGTGCGTGCTGACGAAAGTGGATCTGGCCGCGGCCGCGGGGTTCGACAGCCGCGCGATGCTCGACGCCATCTGGCGGGTCCGACCGGGAATGCGGGTCATCGAAACATCCGTCCGCAACGGGGTCGGCGTCGATGAAGTGATCGAATTGGTCACCGCCGGTCGCGAAACCGTGGCGCCGGCTTGTCACCGGTGACCCCCGTGGCACGGGCATCTTGCCCGTGATTCTCCTGTGGCACCGGTTTGCAACCGGCGTCTGTGTGGCACGTGTGGCACGGGCATCTTGCCCGTGATTCTCTTGTGGCACCGGTTTTCAACCGGTGCTCCGGCATCCTGCTGGTGGACTGTGATGCGATGGTCCGGCGAAGTGCCAAAGTCACGGGTCTGGTGCAGGGGATCGGGTTCCGCCCCTTCGTCCACCGTGTTGCCTCACAGCTTGGCCTGACCGGCTTCGTGCGCAACGAAGGCTCGCACGTACTCATCCAAGTCGAGGGCGCGGCCGCCACCCTGAGCCGGTTCCAACAAGCGTTGACGGATCGTCTCCCGCCGCTGGCCCGCATCGACCGGGTTGAGTGGCAGGACTGCCCGCCGCAACACGACCGGGCATTTGAGATCGTCGCCAGCGAACCGGACGGCGGGTCGCGCGTGTCCGTACCGGCCGACGTGGCGACGTGCCCGGAATGTCTGACCGAACTCTTCGACCCGGCCGACCGCCGCTATCGCTACCCGTTCTTGAATTGCACCCATTGCGGACCGCGGCTGACGATCATCACCGGCGTCCCTTACGACCGCGCGCAGACAACGATGTCGCGGTTCGACATGTGCGACGCCTGCCGCCGGGAATATGAGGATCCGGCCAACCGCCGCTTTCACGCCGAGCCGACCGCCTGCCCGGTGTGCGGGCCGCGACTGGCGCTTGAGACCCCCGACGGTACCGCGGCAGCCACAGATGACCCGCTGCGCGCCGCGGCCGAATCCCTGCGCCGCGGCGCCATCGTGGCGATCAAAGGGCTGGGCGGCTATCACCTCGCCTGCCTGGCGTCGGACGGAGCCGCCGTTGAGAGGCTCCGCGGCCGCAAGCATCGCGAGGAAAAGCCGTTCGCGATCATGGTCCGCGATCTGGCCGCGGCCGAGGCGATCTGCGAGGTGTCGTACGATGAGGCGCGGCTGCTGGAGGATGTGCGCCGACCGATCGTGCTGCTGAAGCGGCGATCCGGCCATGCAGAAGAACTCACGAGCGAAAGCGAGCCGCGGGCTTCAGCCCGCGCGGACGTTCGGCGAAACTCCGCGTCACCTGACTCGTTTGGCTCTCCACTCGTTCCAGCAACCACACTCGGCATTCTGCGGCCGGGGCTGGATTTGGCGTCGGCGTCAGTGGGCGACGTTGCGCTCCGTAAGGGCGTGTCGATTGCGAACGGGACGGGTTTTCCGTGCCGGGAATCCGCGCGGGCTGAAGCCCGCGGCTCGCTTGTATACCCCATCGCCGATGCCGTCGCGCCGGGTAATCCGCTGCTGGGCGTGATGCTGCCGTATACACCGCTGCACCATCTGCTCATGGCCGAGATGGACGGCACGCCGCTGGTGATGACCAGCGGAAACCTGTCCGACGAGCCGATCGCCTACGAGGACTCCGACGCCCGCCAACGCTTCGCCGGTCTGGCCGATCTGCTGCTGACGCACGACCGGCCGATCCACCGCCGCTGCGACGACTCGATCGTCCGCGTCACCGGCGGGGCGCCGCTGATCCTGCGGCGCTCGCGGGGGTACGTGCCGCAGCCGCTGTCGCTGCCGAGCGACTGCCGCATCCCCATCCTGGCCGTCGGCGGGCAGTTAAAAGCGACGTTCGCGCTGGGCGCCGGCCATCAGGCGATGCTCAGCCACCACGGCGGCGACCTGGACGACTTCTCTGCGTTTCGAGCCTACACGCAGGCCATCGACGACTTCGAGCGGTTCTTCGACATTCAGCCGGCGCTGCTCGTGCACGACCTGCACCCGGACTACGCGACCACGCGATACGCGCTGCAGCGATGCGAATCCGGCAATTCAAGCGAGCCGCGGGCTTGTGCCCGCGCGGATTTGCAGGGACCGACGCTCGCAAACCGCACGCCGCGGCGGCTCGCCGTGCAGCACCATCACGCCCACCTCGCGAGTTGCCTGGCGGAGAACGGATCGACCGAGACGGCCATTGGGGTGATCTTCGACGGAACCGGCTACGGCCTAGACGGCGCGGTCTGGGGCGGCGAGTTTCTGGTCGGCGATTTGTCCAGCTTCCGTCGCGCGGCGCATCTGCGCTACGTGCCCATGCCCGGCGGCGAGCAGGCGATCCATGAGCCCTGGCGCATGGCCGCCGCGCATCTGATCGACGCGGTCGGCTTTTGCGAGGCGCTCCAGCGGCACGTGTCGCGACAGAAGCTGAGCGTGATCGAGCGGATGATCCGGCAGCGCATCAATGCACCACTTACGTCCAGCATGGGCCGCCTGTTCGATGCCGTGGCGGCGCTGGCCGGCATTCGCCAGACGGCCGCGTATGAGGGACAGGCCGCCATCGAATTGGAATGGGCGGCGTCCACACCGCCGCTAAACGGCAGCCCGAACGAGGCGGTGTGGCACGGGCTTCCAGCCCGTGATTCCACCGGCTCGAACTCGGTGTCACTCCGCGGACATGGCGGATCGGCGGTAGCACAACAGCCCGATGATGCCTACGCGTACGCCGTCACGCCCGCGGCGGCGGACCGACAGCCTGATCATTCTGACGCGCCTATGATCATCGACACCCGCCCGCTGATCCGCAACGTCCTGTGCGCCGTGCGGGCATCGGTGGACCCGGCCGTGATCGCCCGCCGGTTCCACGCCACGCTGGTCGAACTGATCGTCGACGTGTGTGGGCGGCTGCGTGCGCAGACCGGCGTTAGCCTGGTGGCCCTCAGCGGGGGAGTGTTCATGAACGTTTTGCTGCTGGAAGGGGCGACGGCGCGGCTTCAACGCGACGGATTCCGCGTCATCCGCCATCGCCAGGTTCCCCCCAACGACGGCGGCCTGAGCCTGGGCCAGCTTGCCATTGCAGCGGCGGTAGCAGCGAAGGACGTGGCCCTGCAATCGGGATGAGATATGACCACGCCGAGGTGTACCAACCAAGAACACGCTTCCCCGAGCTGCACCCGCCCCGCAGCGCGCCGCCCCGAACGGGCCGCGACAGCGATGTGTCGCCCTTACAGGGCTGGCTCCTCACGGGCCACGCTCACCCAGGGCGTTGCCCTGGGCTGGCATGTTCAGCCCCTTCGGGGCAATGCACATTGCCGCTTATATCGACCTGTTCTTCTTGCGGGAAACTCACGACAGGACGGCCAGGCGTTCCCAACTGCATACTTCTCATACAAAGAAGCCGATGCCTTCTTCCCTTACTCCCTTACTCCCTTGTTCCCTTACTCCCTATTCTCTCTGACTCCCCGCGAAGCCAAACCATGTGCCTCGGAATACCCGGAAAACTGACGGCCAAGTACGACGAGAACGGCCTGCCGATGGGCAAGGTGGACTTCGGAGGGATTACGAAGTCCGTCTGCCTCGCCCACGTGCCCGACCTCGAAGTCGGTGAATACGCCATCGTTCACGTCGGCTTTGCGCTGTCGCGTGTACACGAGGACGAAGCCGGGCTGGTCTTTTCGTTTCTTGATTCCATGAACGAACTCGACGAACTTCGCCACGGCGAGCCGGACGCGCCATGAAATATCTCGACGAATATCGCGACCCGGCGGCAGCGCAGCAACTGTGCGAATTGATCCACGCCAAGACCACGCGGCCATGGGCGATCATGGAAGTCTGCGGCGGGCAGACGCACACAATCGTCAAGTACGGCATCGACGATCTGCTGCCGCGGCAGATCACGCTCATCCACGGGCCGGGCTGCCCGGTGTGCGTCACGCCGCTGGAGGTGATCGACCAGGCCCTGATCATCGCCGCCCGGCCGGACGTGATCTTCTGCTCCTACGGCGATATGCTGCGCGTGCCGGGAAGCTGCGGCGATCTGCTCAGCGTCAAGGCCGGCGGCGGCGACGTGCGCATCGTCTACTCGCCGCTGGACTGTTTGAAGATCGCGGCTACGAACCCGGACAAGTCCGTCGTATTCTTCGCCGTCGGCTTCGAGACGACCGCACCGGCCAATGCCATGGCCGTGTGGCAGGCGAAGCGGCTGGGACTGACGAACTTCTCTGTACTCGTCTCCCACGTGCTCGTCCCGCCTGCCATCACGGCGATCCTCTCATCTCCCACTAACCGTGTGCAGGCATTCCTGGCGGCCGGACACGTGTGTACCGTTATGGGATTCACTGAATATGAGGAGCTGGCGGAGCGGTTTCACATCCCGATCGTCGTGACCGGTTTCGAGCCGCTCGACCTGCTGGAGGGGGTCTACCGATGCGTGTGCATGTTAGAAGAGGGTCGCGTCGGCGTCGAAAATCAGTATGCCCGAGCCGTGCGTCGGGAGGCGAACGTCGAATCGTTGCGCGTGATCATCGACGTCTTCGAGATCGGCGATCGCACCTGGCGCGGGATCGGATCGATCCCGATGAGCGGCTATCACCTTCGCCCCGAGTACGCTGACTACGATGCCGGCCGTCGATTCGGCGTAAGCGGCCTGACCGTGCGAGAATCCGCCGAGTGCATCAGCGGACAGGTCTTGCAGGGCATCCGCAAGCCACACGAGTGCCCCGCCTTCGCAACCCGCTGCACGCCGCAGACGCCGCTGGGCGCGACGATGGTTTCATCGGAGGGCGCTTGCGCGGCGTATTATCAGTATAGAGGCAGAATGGCGAATAGCGAATAGCGAATAACGAATTAGGGGAAGCAGTGGCCGCCGCGCGTAACCGTCGCGATCAGTGAGCCCACTATGCTTCTTTGATCTACGAGATCTGCGGATCACACTCTGCCGTGAGTCCTGATATGCCTGACCCCAATCCCTTGGAATCTATGACCTGCCCCGCGCCGTTGCCGCAGGACCGGTTTGTCGTGCTGGGTCACGGCAGCGGCGGGACGCTCAGCCGGCAGCTTGTGGAAAAAGTGTTCCTCCCGGCCTTCAGTAATCCCGTACTCGACGCACTTGAGGATCAGGCCGTGCTGGATCCTGCGCTGCTCGGCACCCGCGGCGGGCGTATTGCTATCACGACGGATTCCTTCGTCGTGCGGCCGATTTTCTTCCCCGGCGGCGACATCGGCTCGCTGGCCGTGCATGGCACGATCAATGACCTGGCGGTCGGCGGCGCCGAGCCGATCTGTATCGCGGCCGCGTTCATCCTCGAAGAAGGACTCGCCTTGGACGATCTGCGGCGGATCTGTGCGTCGATGCAGGACGCCTGCCGCACGGCCGGCGTGGCGCTGGTCACCGGGGATACCAAGGTCGTCGATCGTGGCAAGGGCGATCAGGTCTACATCACCACCACCGGCCTGGGCGTCATCCCGACCGATCGCCCTTCCATCTCCGCGAAAAACGCCCGCCCCGGAGATCGCATCCTCGTCTCCGGCACACTCGGCGATCACGGCATCGCCATCATGTCGGTGCGCGAGGGTATCTCGTTCGAGACGCAGCTTCTCAGCGACAGCGCCGCTCTTAATGGACTGACCCGCGCGATGCTGTCCGCGTCGCCGCGCATTCATTGCATGCGCGATCCGACGCGCGGCGGCGTCTCCAGCGCGCTTAACGAAATCGCCGCTGCCTCCCGGGTGGGGATGAAACTGGTTGAGTCGGCCCTGCCGATCCGGCCGGAAGTCCGCGCCGCCTGTGAGATGCTGGGGCTGGACCCGCTCTACGTCGCCAACGAAGGCAAGGTCATTGCCATCGTGCCGCCGGACGATGCCGCGGCCGTGCTGGCCGCGATGCGCTCCCACCCGCTCGGCCGCGACGCCGCCGACATCGGCGAGGTCGTCAACGATCACCCCGGCATCGTCACGCTGAAGTCGCTGATCGGCGGCGAGCGGGTAGTTGCGATGCTGGCCGGCGAGCAGTTGCCGAGGATATGTTGAGGAAATGGCGAATAGCGAATGGCGAATAACGAATGCCGGAGGGGAAAGAGGGAGCCGCGGGAGAAGCAAGTGAGGACTCGGCGTCGTATACGTTGGCGCCCTCGCACCGCCATGGCTCTGGACCCACGGGCCGACGTGCGCACATGTCACCACGGCCGCAGCCGGTCCAGCGCGTCGAGCAGCCTGCCGCCGCGACTCAGCACAGCATCGCCGAAGGCGACCAGATCGCGGTGCGGCATGGCGCTGGGCCGCAGCGCGAGCACGCGCTCGACGCACGCCGATTCCTCGCCCGGCGCGGTCCACGCGGCCAGGCAAAGTATTGCCGCGGCCGGCGAGCGGCTGATCCCGGCGTGGCAATGGCACAGGATGGCGCCGTCGAGATTGGCGACGGAGCGTGCGAACGCGACGATCGCCGACGCGTGCTCCAAAGTTGGCGGCGTCAGACGCAAACCGATCTCGGCCGCCTGCCGCCGCCGGATCGCGATGCGGGCGGCCTGCATCAGGTCCGTCTCGCTGGGCGCCTCCGTATCATCAAACTCGAGCACCAGCCGGTATGCCAGGGCGTCGCACTCGACCGGATACTCCCGCTGGCCGTGAATCGCGATCACCCCGCGCAGGTCGGGGATCTTCGCCTGGCGCAGCATCATGCAGGCTTCTGAGTAGCCAGCGATGATGAGGTCGGGACAGGTCATGGCCCAAACCAGGATGACAGCGCGGGCACGCGCTCATTCCACAATGAACTGGGTCGGCCTGTTTCGATTGCGCGCTCTCCCGGGCGGCCCAACGAGAACTGCGCCGCCGCCGCGCAAAAGCCACGCGGCTCGCTGCCGGCGCCCTTCTTCCCTGACTCCCTCACTCCCTTACTCCCTCACTCCCTTTCCCCCCTACCTACGACTTCTTCATATTCTCCTTCATCCACGCCGTTACCTTCTCGATGACCGTCTCATTGAATCGATTGGTAAAGCCCGCCAGATAGCTTTCTTCCTGGTCCGCGGCCGGCTCGAAGTTGTGGTCGATGCCGGGCATGGCCAGCAGCGTGCCCTTCTTCGCGGCGGAAGCGATCATCGCGCTGTCCTCACGTGCCGCGACGAAATCGGCCTCGCCCCAGATCGCCAGGACGGGACCGTCGCAGGCCTTCCACGCGCCCGCCACGTCGAGCTTCTCCATCGCCTGAACGTAGGTGTAATGCTGCCCGCCGATGTACTCGTCGCCTTGCACGAAGGAGTCGAACGTCTGCTGCAAGTCAGCGTCCGCCTCAAGCACCTGCCGCGGCGATTTGCCTTCGGACACGACGCCCTTCAGAAACGCGGCCAGTTTCTTCGATCGCGCAGCGACTTCCTCATCCTCGATCATCTCCAGCTTCCAGCTTCGCTCGCTGGCGGCGACCATTGCGTCGATCCATGACTCGCCGACGGCGCCGTAGGTGATGACACCGCGCACCGGCGCGCCGCGCGCC
This sequence comes from uncultured Phycisphaeraceae bacterium, assembly GCA_964648365.1. Lineage (GTDB taxonomy): Bacteria > Planctomycetota > Phycisphaerae > UBA1845 > UBA1845 > SURF-32. The sequence goes on along the minus strand of CAZYLK010000001.1, from coordinate 8,983 downwards.
ACCAGGGGCGTGATGGCGGCGCCCAGCGAATGCGTCAACACGAAGACGTTGTCTTTGTCCACGTAGTCGTATGTGGCGAGCTTCTCCAGCGCACCGCGGAAGGTCGCCACGTCGGTCTTCACGTCGGTCTGGCGAACGTCTTCGCCCTCGCTGTCGCCGACGCCGACGCGTTCGACCCGCATCACCACGTAGCCGGCCTTGGTCAGGTCGCCCAGCAGCCGCTTGAACGGGTGCGGCCGGTTGCCGAAGTCCATCGACATCTGCGACATCGGCTGGATGAACAGGACCGCCGGGCGGGCGCCTTCGCCCTTGGGACGGGTGATGATGGTACGGACGCGTTTATCGCCGACGTAGGCCGCCTCGTAGAGCACGTCGAAGTCGTCGGACGTCTCTTTCGGGCGTTCAGCCAGCGTCAGCTTCAGTTCGATCGGCTCGCCTTCGCGCATGACCTTCAGCGGCAGCACGTCGCCCGCGTAGTAGTTGCGCAGAACCGCGATGAGCGCCGGGACGTCGACCGTCTTGCGGTCGCCCACGCCGACGATCACGTCGCTGGCCTTCATGCCGGCCGCTTCCGCAGGCGTTCCTGGGACGACGCCGCCGATCAGAACACCCTCGGCGGATGCCAGTTTGAGCCTGGCGGCAGTATCCGCATCGAGCGGGGCAAGCTGTACGCCCATGAGGCCGCGCCGGCCGAGCGTCTGGGCGCCGGCCATCTCTGCGGACGCAAGAACCGTAATGAGCGCGAGCACGTGAAACCGGCCAGTCATCCCTATCCGCATCTTGGATCCTTTCAATGCGCGCGGAAGCGCGACCCGAGGTTCAGGAGGCCGCATTCTATCGCCGACCGGTCGCCCGCCCGTGTACGAAGCTGTATAGTCCTGCACGGAGCGGTCGCGGCCGCGGGGTTGCACCGGCGCTCAGAGCCCCGGCATTCATGCCGGGGTCCACCGGTTGAAAACCGGTGCCACATGCGGGGCGGCGGCTGGACGCCGGCCGGAGTTGGTCGACAGGAACGCTTATGAGTCTGATGAAGGGAGTCTCCGGAATACGCGGCGTGGTGGGAGACACGCTGACCGAATCGCTTGCGCGGGACGCCGGCCGCGCGTTCGCGGCCTATCTCGGCGGCCGCGGCAAGGTCGTGGTCGGGCGGGACTCGCGCGAAAGCGGGCCGCTCTTCCAGGCGGCTGTCACGAAGGGCCTCACCACCGGCGGCATCGACGTCGTAGACCTGGGTCCGGCCACCACGCCGACGATCGGCGTCATGGTGACGGAACTGGCCGCCGACGGCGGCGTCGTCATCACCGCCAGCCACAACCCCATCGAGTACAACGGCATTAAGTTCCTGACGTCCCACGGCGCCGCACCCGACGCTGGCACGGCCCAGGCTATCCTCGCACTGCTGGACGACACGGCCGCGCGACAGGCGACGGAGGAGCGTACCGGGGCGGTCACGACCCACGATGGCGCCGACGAGCATCACGTCGCCCGCGTGCTGGACACCGTGTCGCTGCCGGCCATCCGCGAGAAGCGCTTCCGCGTCTATCTCGACAGCGTCAACGGCGTCGGCGGCCACGTGGGCCGGGCGCTGCTCGACGCGCTCGGCTGCCACGTCCAGCACCAGAACGCCGAGCCGACCGGCGCCTTCCCGCGATCGCCAGAGCCGACGCAGGAGAACCTGGTTGCGGTCAGCCGCAAGGTCGGCGAGGCCGGGGTCGCGGTTGGCTTCGTGCAGGATCCCGACGCGGACCGGCTGGCGATCATTGACGAGAACGGTCGCTACATCGGCGAGGAATACACCCTGGCGCTGGCGGCCCGCCGCATCGTCGCGCTGAACCCGGGTCCGATCGTCGTCAACCTCTCGACATCGCGCATGGTGGACGACATCGCGACCGCGGCGTCCGGGAGCCGGGTGATTCGTACGCCGGTGGGCGAGGCCAACGTCGTCGCCGCCATGGCGGAGCACGAGGCCGTCGTCGGCGGCGAGGGCAATGGCGGCGTCATCGACCCGCGGGTCGGCAGCGTGCGCGACAGCCTGGTCGCCATGGCGTTGACGCTGGACCTGATGGCGGCCGAAAAGCGCCCGCTCAGCGCAATCGTGGACGACATGCCCCGCTACGTCATGGTCAAGCAGAAAATCGCGTGCGACCGGGAGCGTATCGCGGCCGCGATCACGGCCGTGAAGAAGGCGTTCATGGACGAAGACTATTCCGACGTGGACGGCATCCGCATCGCCTGGCCCGACCGATGGGTCCACGTCCGGGCATCGAACACGGAGCCGATCATGCGGGTGATCGCCGAAGCGGCGACCACGCAGCAGGCCGAGGAACTCGTCGCGCAGGTACGGTCGGTGATCGGTGGGGATCGGTCTGCGTAGCGCCGCCGACGACGCCGTCAGCTTCGGACAGCACGTCCGATCCGGACGAACCGAATCTCCACGCGGCGATTCAGCGCAGCGGCAATCCGCCGAAGCATCGACAGTGAGTGCCCCTCGTAGTCGGCGTCCTCAAGCCGGCTGATCACCGACGCCGTGGTACCGACGCGGCGAGCAAGCTGCGCCTGCGTCAGCCCTGCCGAACTGCGCAGGTCGAAGACTTTCCGTGCCACTTCCGCGTTCGCTCGCTCCACCTCCAACTCGCCATTGCGATCCGGATGATCCCGAAAGTATCGGCGGTCGAGGATTTCGACGGCATCCGTCGTCGGTGGGCGTTTCTTGGCCATACTCAGGGCTCCCCGTGCGTATTCTTTTCCCTCTGTGCCTTCGTGCCTTCGTGCCTTTCCTCACTACTATTGCAGCCAGCGCACCCGCCGCCTACAATCCTGCCGACTTTGTGAAAAAAATCACGAAGTCACCGTCCGGGCCGGGTGGCTCGACCGATAATTCAGCGACTCAGAGACGCCTCCCGGGGGGTTCCGCGCTCCCCGCGGAAATCCGACGTGGCCGACAGACCTCCAACAACCGACATGCCGTCCGGCGGTTCCGTCGTTCTCAAGCTGGTCGGAGTACCGCTGCTGATCGTCACGCTGATCGTCGGGGGGGCGATCACCGTAGTCATCCTCTTCGGCCGCGTCAGTGCCGAGAAGGACAAGAGCGTGACCGAGCTGCTCGCCGCGGTGGAGTCGCCGCACGGCGAGAAACTCCTCGACGTGGCCCTGATGCCGCGCGACAAGGAAATCTGGCAGGCCGCCCGCGAACTGGCCATGCGTCTCGACAAGAAGGAGGTCGAGGTCAGCCCGGCGGATCTGGATGTGATCGTTCAGCGCCTGACCGCGCTGTGCGACCGGATGCTTGCCTCCGCCGGCGAACTCGGCAAGACCGGGGTGCAGAAGTTTGAATTCGTCCTGGCGGCCTTGGCGCGAACCGATCGACCCGAGGCCGTCGCACCGGTCGTCCGATGCCTCGAATGCCCGCTGTGGGAGATTCGCCGCAGCGCCGTGCAGGCGTTGGCGTCCATGCACGAGGTGCCGGGCGTCCGAGCCGCCGGGCTGACGCCGATCTGCCGCCTGGCCGCGGACGATCCGGAGCCGGTGGTACGGACCGTGGCGGCCTACGCCCTCTCGTTTGTCGCCGATCCGACGGACACGGAAGCGGTCGAGGCGCTCACGGCGATCTGCACGGGAAGCGAGGACCAGCGCGAGGTAATCTGGAACGCCGCGCTGTCGCTGGCGCGGCTGGGCAGCCCGGCCGGGCGGGCTGAGCTTCTCGACATGCTGGACCGCAGCTACTGGTCCGAGAAAGTGACGATGCGAATCGAGAGCGCCCCGGGGCAGATCGTCGAGTCGCCCATGCCGCCGGCGCGCATCGACGAGCATCTGATCGCAGCGATCGACGCCGTGTCGCATCTCGACGATGAGGAACTGTGGTCTGCGGTGCGTGCCCTGGAAACAGACCCTTCGCCGCAGGTGGTCAACCGGGTCCGCGAGGTCATGGCCGGTCGCGAAACGGACGAAGGCGACTAGGTGCGCTTGAAAAAGCCGCGTGTTTACGATAGACGCACGCGGAAGAAACGCGGCCCGCGACGCTGACCGGCGCCGCGCCCGCCGACGCGGCGAGGTATCCGAAATGCCGAAGAAAGAACTCGTCACCAAGGTCTGGATCGAAGAAGGCTGCATCGTCTGCGACGCCTGCGAGAACACCGCCCCCACGGTGTTCGAGGTGCTCGAGGATACGTGCATCATCCGTCCGGCGGCGCTGGACGCTGAGTTCACCAAGCCGATCACGCAGGACATCATCGACGCGGCGGAAGAATGCCCCGTCGATGTCATCAAGTTCGACACGGCGCCGTTCGAGGTCTCCGAAGCCGAGGCCGCCGCCGAACCCGCAGAAGAGAAGCCCGCCGCGGCGCCCAAGGCCGCCAAGGCGGCGGGCGGCGCGGCCAAGGACGACGCCAAGACCGCGGCGGCCGCTAAGGCGCCCGCCCCGCCGGTCGCGGAAGAGATCGGCGACCCGGCCATGCAGGCGCTGCTTCGGGCGGCCAAGTCCCGCGGCGGCAACGCGGCCATCGCCCGCAAGTCCGGCGGCGTCTCATCCCCGCTTGACTCGAAAGACCCGGACGAACTTCCGCCCGACGCCCGCTTCGCCAAGACCCTCGACACGGCGAAGAAGTCGAAAGACGAGATGTCGCGACGCGAGGCGATGTCCAGTTCAGCGCTGGCGATGGGACTGGGATGGGGCCTGTTCTCGGCGACCGCGGCCGGCAGCGGCCTGGCGCTGCAACGATTCCTGATGCCCAACGCCCTGGAAGAGCCGGATCCGCGGGTGCGGGTCGGCCCGGTCTCCAAGTACATGGAAATGGCGCCGGGCGAAGTCAACGAGGATTACAAGCCCAAGGGCATCTGGATGATCCGCACGGAAGACCGGATCGCGGCGCTGAACATCATCTGCACCCATCTGGGCTGCATCCCGAACTGGCTGCCGAACGACCGCAAGTTTCTCTGCCCCTGTCACGGCAGCGGCTACTATTACACCGGCATCAACTTCCAGGGCCCGACGCCGCGACCGCTGGAGCGGTTCAAGGTCAACGTGGTGGACGGCACGCTGATCGTCGACAAGAGCAAGAAGTTCCAGCACGAACTGGGTCAGTGGGCCAATCCGGAGAGTTTCATCGCGGTCTAGCTGGCCGCCGGTTGAACGGAGCGTGGCGCAGCCGCCCGGGCGGTACTCCTCCGGGGATCCAGGCCGGCGCCACCGGGCTTGAGTGCGGTCACGGGCTGCAAAACCGGGCCGGAGGCCCGTGTCCGGCCGTTCGGATTGACGCGGCGCGGGTCGGACAGTACTGAAACCGGCTTCCGCACGGCCGCGGAGGGTCGGTGATCGACGCGAGGTTCAGGAAACAGTTTTCATGGGTTCGTATCTACCGCTGGTGATCATTCTGCTCGCTGGAGGCGCCGGCACGGCGGTGCTGGTGCTGTTCGGCGGCAGCATCCTGACGTGGGTGCGCGAGGGGCAGGTCTGGAACAGCATTTTCCGCCACGGCATCCCGCGCGACCGCCGCACCCGGGCCATGGCGGTGCTCAGCAACGTCTTCCTCCACCTGCACCCGGTCGCGGTCCGCAAGAGCGGCATCCGCCTGTCCTTCACATGGTGCATGGGCGGGCTGACGTTCTTCCTCTTCCTGGCGGAAGTCGTCACGGGCGTGCTGCTGATGTTCTACTACCGCCCGGTGGTCGAATACGCTTACGTGGACATCCAGAACATGCGGGCCAAGGTCATCTCGATGGGCCTGATGCGGGAGATCCACCGCTGGGGCGCGCACGCGATGATCATCTCGATCTGGCTGCACATGCTCCGCGTGTTTCTGACCGGCAGCTACAAGCCGCCGCGGGAGTTCAACTGGACCGTCGGGGTCATTCTGCTCGTGCTCACGCTGCTGCTGTCGTTTACCGGATACCTGCTGCCGTGGGATCAGTTGGCGATGTGGGCCATCACGGTCGGCTCGAACATGGCCCGCGCGACCCCGCTGCTGGGTCACGAGGGTCCGCTGGCTTCGTTCGTCAGGATCGACGGCGTCCCCCTGGTTCATGCGGGGTCGGACGCGCGTTTCGGCCTGCTGGCGGGGACGTTCGTTGGTCCCAATGCGCTGCTGCGGTTTTACGTGCTCCACTGCGTGTTCCTGCCTGTCGTCGTGTCGGTGCTGATTGCGGTACACTTCTGGCGGATTCGCAAGGACGGCGGGATCAGCGGGCCGCTGTAGGCGGACGGATGGAAGTCAACGCAAAGGCGCGAAGCTGCAAAGCCGCAGAGAAGACTGAATGAGTTTGTGTGGGACGCCCGGCTTCGTGCGGGGCGCTTGAGCACCGGGCGGGAGCCGGCGCCACAGTTTCAGAGCCCCGGCATTCATGCCGGGGTCAGCATCGGTCGAAGGCCGGTGCCACACGAGGTCACCGGGTGACAACCGGTGCCACAACGAGAGTTTCCAGCGTCAGTCAACGGACTCTGACATGCACATGCTGTTGGCCGAATCAACCATCGACCAGATCAAGGGGCTGATCAACACGCTCTGCGAGCCGGCGCCCTTCTTCGTGATCAGTTGCCTCGCCCTGCTCGTGTTCCTGGTCGGCTATCGTACGCTGACCAAACCGGCGGTGGCGCTGACGTTCGGCGTTCTCTTCACGCTGTTCTACGTCGTCAGCGCCTTCGATCCGAACTTTGCGTCGATCATCAAGAAACCGGACAACGTCCCGATCACCATCATGATGTTCGGGGTCGCCTACTGCACCTGGCTGGCCTTCCGGCAGGCGGCGATCAACGACGAACGCATGGAGCGGGGCGAGCCGTTGATCGAGGCCGGCTCGGACGACAAGGTGCTGGTCTGGCCGGACCTGGTCTACACCGAGCTGATCGCCCTGACGCTGTGTACGGCCGCGCTGATCGTCTGGGCCATCCTGCTCCGCGCCCCGCTGGAGCAGCCGGCCGACCCGGCCGTCGCGCCCAACCCGGCCAAGGCCCCCTGGTACTTCCTGGGCTTGCAGGAACTGCTGGTCTACTTCGACCCGTGGATTGCCGGCGTGCTGCTGCCGGGCCTGATCATCGTCGGCCTGATCGCGCTGCCTTACATCGACCGCAATCCGCGCGGCAACGGCTACTACACGTTCAAGGAGCGCCCGTTCGTCATTTCGACGTTCATGTTCGGCTGGGTCATCCTCTGGGTGGTGCTGATCGTCTTCGGGACGTTCCTGCGGGGACCGAACTGGAACTTCTTCGGCCCGTACGAGTTCTGGGACATGCACCGGCTGGCGGCGCTGCTCAACGTCAACGTGGCCGACCTGTTCTGGGTGCGCGGGCTGGGCCGGGCGCTGCCGGACGACTGGATGATCCGTGAACTGCCCGGCGTGCTGCTGATGGGCGGCTACTTCTTCGTCCTGCCGCTGCTGCTGGCGGTGACGGTCATGCGGAAGATCTACAAGCAGATCGGCTTCATCCGTTACTCGATCGCCGTCATGCTGCTGCTGTGGATGGCGCTGGTGCCGATCAAGATGCTGGCCCGCTGGACGCTGGACATGCACTACTTCCTGGCCGTGACCGAGTACTTTTTCAATATTTAGAAGAAGGGAACAGGGAGTAAGGAAGTAAGGGACTAAGGGAAGAGCGGGCGCCGCGGTCATGAATCACCACCTCTTCCCGTACTCCCACACTCCCTTACTCCCTTACTCCCGCGGCGCAAGCCGCCACGAGCGAGTCTGATGCCTGTACCAACCGATACGCTTTACCGGATGGACCGCCTGAACGTCATCTTCGCGGCGTCGGCCGCGGTGATGCTGGTGTCCTTTGTCTGGTTCATCGCCGTGGACCACGACCTGCCGTGGCGCGACTACCAGTCGGAGTACATGTCCGCCCAGTCCGGCCTGTCCTACCTGGACTACGTCGCGACGCAGACGTCCGCCATGGAGGCGCAGATCGAGACCGCCAAGGCGCGCCTGGACGAGGCGGAAGCGCTGGTCCGGTCGCGGCGCGGCACGATCGCCGGCCATCAGAGCCGGCTGGCCGAAATCAAGGCAAAGTACGACGACGTCAAGCTCAAGCACAGCAGCGCCGAGCAGGTCCTGCAGGTCTTGCAGCAGCGTTACGAAGAGGTGTTGGCCGAGCACGGCGAGGAAGATCCGCTGACCGCGGCGGAGTACGAGACGCTGCAGGCGGAGCGCGACCTGGTCGCGGAGTTGCGACTCGAAAAGGAACAGCTCGAAGACGAGCAGCGAACGATTGAGAGCAAACTGGCCGACGCCCGCGCGCCGGAGACGGAAGCGCGAAAGGCGTACGACGCGCTGATTCGCCAGCGGGAAGAAGCGCTGGCGAAATCGCAGGACTTCCGCCGCCAGGTCGTGTTCAACATTCCGCTGGCCGACTTTGCCGCCCCGTTCAACACGCCCGGCCGCCAGGAAATCAAGCAGATCGTGCTGCCTGACGTGCGTCAACCGCTGAACTACCTGCAATCATACACGATCGACCGGTGCATCACCTGTCACACCGGCATCGACAACAAGACGCTGACGCGGCAGGCGCTGGTCCGGCGCTTCGAGGAAGCCATTCCGTCCATCAATGAGTACCTGGCCGAACGGGGCGCAGCGCCGCTGGAACCGGTCGAGGTGCCGATGCTCGCCGGCCATGACGCGCCCACGCTGAACTCGGGCAACGTCTCGCGACACTGGGATCTGCTGAGCGCACAGCAGAAGAAGGCGTACTACGCGGCGCTGATGGGCCGGATCAACGGTTTCCTCGAGAGCCAGGGGATCGAGCCGATCGAACTGGAGCAGCCGCTGCTGGGCCACCCGGACCTGGAGCTCTTCGTCCACGTCGACTCACCACACCCGATGGCCAAGATGGGCTGCACCGTCTGCCACGAGGGTAACCCGCACGAGACGGACTTCGTTCTGGCGGCCCACTCGCCGCCCGACCACGAAACCAAAGAACGCTGGAAAGAGGAGCACTACGTCCGGGTGCAGGGCATCCCCACGCGCGAGACCGTGTTGGCCTATATGGCCGCACATC